>NZ_JBWKQM010000005.1:0-359188 GCF_059418745.1 Rhodoferax sp. GW821-FHT07F03 | reverse complement strand
CTCACTCAGTCCCATCGAATACCGGGCGAGCCTCGGAATAACGGCATAAACCAGTCCAAGTTTTACGCCGCACCCCCCTCGCCGCTAAGTGGATCAATTTGATTCGTTGTGTGCGAGCGGTGCTGCGCAGAACGTTAAATGCGGCATCCCGTCCAAGTTGCAGTTGAGCCAACACATTGCAGGTGCTGAACGGGGAGCGCATTGCGCGTGGCTGGTCAGCCAACCTCGGGTCGCTATTTCAATAGCCGCGCGGCTGCACTTGACAACGTAGCCTCGGTCCGAAAATACCCCAGCACCGTCGCCACGCTGTGGTGGCCCGTCATCGCCATGGTTTCCGCCAGCGGCACCTTCTGCCGCCCGGCCTCGGTCACAAATCCCGAACGCAAGGAATGCGCAGAAAAATCCCCCTCAATGCCTGCGAGTGCACAGCGCATTTTCACAATATCACGCACCGCCGCAGGGGAGAGCGCTTCACCCACATGGCCACCTTTGCGCACCCGCCTAAAAATCGCCCCTGACGTGATGCCACTGGTCTGCAGCCAAGCATCCAAGGCTTCCGCCGCAGGACCCAATACCGGCTTGGTATTTTCCGGCTGATCTGCCCCCGATTGGTTGGTCTTGGAGAAGGCGAGGGTATAGCTGAACCCGTCCGGGATGCGTTTCAAGAACTGCATGTCGGCCCCGGCGACTTCCGAGCGGCGGCGACCACCGCTGGCCCAAGCAAACAGGAGGAGGGCGCGGTCACGGATGCCGCGGGGCGAATCGTCGCAGGTGGCCAGCAAGGCCTGCAACGGATCCTGGGTCAGGGCATCTTTCTTCTGAGGTAAGGCGCCACGCTTGGCGTAGGCCTTTCGGGTCCGCGACAGCAGCTCGCGCACCTTAGGGTCATGGCAGGGGTTCTTCAGCTCGCGCAGCTGGTGCGCCTTAGACAGCACCGCGATGCGGTGCACCAGGGTGTTGTGCGCCATGGCACCGAGACGGCCTTTGTAGCCGGCCTCGACCAGGGCCAGGTCGATTTCGGGCGGCAGCTCGGACACCAGGCCCTTGGCTGTCGTGCGCTCGGCGTGGTCGACGATGAACTGCAGCACGCAAGCCGTCGGCAGCGGTAAGCCAATCTGACCGCCGTAGCGCAGGCCGTACCAAGCGGCCCAGTAGCGCAAGGCACCGCGGTAGCTGGCCAGGGTGTTCTGCGATTCGCCTTCACGCAGCAAATCCTCGACGGCGCGCTGGGTGACATCCGTCAGTTCAGTGGGCTGCAGAGCCGGTGTTTTGCGGAGACTGGGGAGACGCATGCTGCTTCAAAGTGGATTATTGTTACTTAACACATGTAGTATGTATGATCTATTACATAAATTATAGATAAGTCACGATAATCTTTTCTTATCGTTGGTAAATATAACAAGGAGTAGGGCGATGCAGTCAAAAAATACGCGGGGTGTGCAGCAAGACGATGTCTGGGCAGCGGCGGACGCCCTGATCGCCGAAGGTCTGCGCCCGACCATCGAGCGCGTGCGCCTGAAAATAGGTCGCGGCTCGCCGAATACGGTGGGGCCTCTGCTGGAGGCCTGGTTCGCCACTTTAGGACCGCGGCTGGGCGTCGGTCCGGAACGGGAGGAGGCGGGCGGTCTGCCGGCTGCCGTGCAGCAGGCCAGCGTCAAACTCTGGGAGGCCGCCCTGTCCCAGGCACGCAAGGAAGTTGACATGGCGGCGGTGGCGGCGCGACAGGCACTGGCGGACAAGCGCACCATCTTCGAATCCCGGGTGGCCGAGCTGGCCCAGCAGGAGGCGGTTTTTGCGGAACGGCAGGCGGCGGCTGACAGGGCACTCCTGGTCGCACAGGAGCAGATGGCTGATCTGGCCCAGCGCTTGCAGGAGGCACGGACTCTCCTGGCTGAACGGGACGGGGAAATCGAGGCGCTTCAGTTGAAGCTATCGGCTTTAGAACAGCAGAGAGATGCAGAACGGCTGCACACCGAAGAAGAACGCCAACGCCACGCTGGCGAACGTGGTCGGCTGGAGGAACGCGCGGCCGCGAATGAACGCCGGCTTATGCAAGACATCGATCGCGAACGACAAGAGTCGAAGCTGGCCAAAGTCGCGTTGGCGACGGCAACGCAGCGGGCAGACGAATCCCAGCAGCAGTCGGAACGGAACAAGAAACAGCTGACCGACAAGTTGTTGCATGCCGACGCAGAACTACGGTCGACCCGCCAGGCGCTAGCGTCTACCGAGGAGCGCGCATCGGAACTCCGTGCCTTACTGGATGCACAAGTTGCCACGGGCGCAGCCACCCTGAAGCAGCTGGACCTGCTCGTGGCGAATCAAGCCATACCAAAATCCGCCAATGTCACCAAGCGAGTGCGGATATCGAAGCTCCGCACAGATCGCAGTGCTGCGGACGCCCAAGAATGAACCAGGGTAAGCGAATTTCTCCAAACGTCGGCAACGGTATGGTGCAAGCGATCAAAGACATGGGTGCCACGGCAAGGCTTGCCCGCATCGAATCGGGAGAGCCGGGCATTGCCATCACTATTAAATTGCAGTTACTGGCACCGATGGCGCATCACAAGGTTAGGCTCGCAGCCGGAAAATGTGACCCTACCGTTACGGAGTAAGGTAAGCATGCCCAGTCACAATAGAAAAGAGATTGTGCGCTTCGCAATCCAGACTTTGGCACCATTGGTGCGGGCATCAGGAACTCTCATTCTTGGGGATGGATTGGCCCCAAGTTACAGGACACTTGAGGTTCGAGGGTTGGTGCTCATCTATGTGGAGCAAGTGTTGCTCGACCCGACACGAGCGAAGTTGCAGTCGTCACTGGACATTTGGCCCGCCGGTGATCGAAAGGTCCTCGGCATATGCTGGGAACCGCTCGAGATTTCTAGTTTCAGACCAGGCGATTGGATTGAGACCTTGATTGACATGGCCTATCACAGCGCTGGCACAAAGAGTAAGCGTGATCTCTAAAGGAAGAGCGCTTCAAAGTCGCTATGGCGCACTTCGGCCAGATTGCTGTAATTTCCCGGGATCAATCAATTTTTTGGACGGTTTTGACTCGCCGGACAGTTCCGTCCAATGTTGTCGCGTTTTATGGCTGCCAGCCAAAATAGCCGTTTTTTGTCGCTAACCTGTCAAATTACCGTATTTGTGTTCGGTACTTTCGATGCGACAACATTTCGGTAACTTGCCAGGTTTCGATTGGATTAGCTAAATGTTGTCGCAAAACGCAGAATTGAACACCCAATTTCTGTCGGACGGCTGCTGGGGCTGATCGATAGTCTTTGCGCTTGTGCATTAATTTATACGATGTATATTATGTTAAGTTTTAAATCATGAATCTTGGTTTGACTAGCTGGCTGCACTGCCATTGACCATGAGCCGGGCCTGGCTCCAATCAGCCCTTGCACTTGGCCATAGCTAAGGGGAACGACAGGCCAACTGCCCCCTCCCGTGATGTACATCAGGTCGGAACCCAACACCACTGATCCTCATATGTCGCTGGTCGGTGCTACATCGTGCGGCATTGGCCGACGAATGGGCAGCGTGACGCGAAACGTAGTGCCTTGCCCTATGGTGCTTTCCACCTCAATGCGCCCCTGGTGTTTTTGCACAATGCCATATGACAACGACAGTCCCAGTCCCGTACCCTTGCCCACCGGCTTCGTAGTGAAGAAGGGTTCAAAAATGCGTTTGAGCGTGTCTGGTGGAATACCTGCACCATTGTCGGCAACCTCCAGCCACACATCCTCTCCCGCGGAGCCTGTACGTATCGTGATGCGCCCGCGCGCATCACCCATGGCATGTGCTGCATTGACTACAAGATTCATCACCACCTGGTTAATCTGCGAAGCCAAGCATTCGACGTCAGGGATATCTCCATATTCCTTGACCACATCAGCCTTGTATTTGACTTCGCTGGCCACCACATTTAAGGTGGATTCAATACCATGGTGCAGATTGGCCCATTCCCATTCCTGCGTCGAATCCACGCGAGAAAAGTCCTTCAGATCTTGCACGATCTGGCGCACCCGCATAATGCCCTGTTGCGATTCGCGCATCAGCACGGGAATATCCTCTTTTAAGAAATCCAACTCAATTTCTTCACGCAGCTTGCGTAACCTAATTGCAACCTCAGGAGCAGCTATGCTGCCTTCGGCATTTTCAAATGCCTCCAGCATCTGGAAAAGCTGGGTCAAATATCCCTCCAGTGTGCTGAAGTTCGAAAAGATATAGCCAATCGGGTTGTTGATCTCATGTGCCACACCAGCTGCAAGCTGACCGATGGAGGCAAGTTTTTCTGATTGCACCAGCTGACCTTGCAGATGCTTGCGTTCCTCTATCTCTAGTTGCAATGCTTCGTTGCTAGCACTTAACTCCTTGGTGCGTTCGCGCACAGCCTCCTCCAGCCGCGTAAACTGTTCGGATGAGTCTTGTGCCATCTGCCACTTGGCAGTCAATGAAGATGCCAGTTGGTAGACCTCAATCGCATCGAACGGTTTCTTTAGAATCAACAGCCGATCGCGCGCGTCCAGCCGGGCCAGCACCTCATCCCAGGAGGCATCTGCATATGCTGTGCAAATCACGATCTGCAGTCGCGGATCTTCCCTCCACAGGTGCTCGATAGTTTGCACGCCATCCCAGCCAGGCGGCATACGCATATCGACAAAGGCCATCGCGTAAGGTCTTGAGTCATGCAATGAAGCTTGTACCTTGGCCAGCCCTTCTCGTCCCTGGTAGGCCGAATCAAGTAAGAAGGCGTCAACGGCGGGCTGATCAGCATCACCAAACAAAGCCCTCTCTACCGCACCGAGCTCGACACGCTCCGACACCTGGGGCGCGAGCACCTTGCGAAAATCCTCGTGGATGGCGGGCATATCGTCAATCAGCAAAATACGCCGATTAGGTAGTTGGTTCATTGCTGGCCCTCTTGGGTGTCTATAGGTATATCGAGGGTAAACGTAGCTCCTTGCCCAGTTCCACTACTATGCGCAGACAAGCTTCCGCCCATTTCCTGTGCCGCTATTACACAGCTGTGTAGACCGAAGCCGTGCCCGGTTTTTCGGGTAGTGAAACCATGCGCGAAGATACGCGCCATATTTTCTGGCGCAATGCCTTCGCCATTGTCGGCCACGGTGATACGCAGCGCCCTCCCCTGTTCCGAAATGACAAGACGCGCTCCCAACGTGATAGTGGGATTGGCTAGCCCCAGACCATCCAGGGCTTGCTTGGAATTGCCGATCAGGTTCACCAAAATCTGCAATACGCGATGTCGATCCACCGAGAGAGCGGGCAGTGCATCAAAGTCTTTGACGATCTGCACTTTATGGCGCACAAGGGAGCTGACATTCATGCGCAGCGCATCTTCCACCAATTCATTCCAGCGTACCGATTCAACCACGCGCGGGGCACTAGCGTGCGACTGCTGAGTCGCGACGATTTCCTTGATATGGTCAACACTCTTGGCCAGCAGGACAAGTTCTTCTGCCATGGCCCTATGTTCCAAATCCAATGCCTGAGCCAATTCACGCAGGTAAATCGGTAACAACTTGCCCCTTGCGTCTTTCGTCAAAAATTCACTCAATGCATCAGCATGTTCATCCATCAGGCCCACAGCACGCGTCAGGCCTTTGAGTTTTGAGTTCCTCAACTGTGCGCTGAGCATATCCGTGGAGACATTGACACTATTAAGAATGTTGCCCACGTTGTGTAGTACGTTGGTAGCAATCTCGGCCATGCCTGCCAAACGTGAGGCATCGACCAGCTTTTTGTGCACGTCTTCGATCGTTCTCTCCGCCTCTTTCAATTTGGAGATGTTTTTAGAGGTACCAAATGTGCCAATGAGGCGTCCATCTCTGTCACGCCAGGGGCACTTTGTCGAGAGATGCCAGTCAGCCTGTCCGTCCGCATTGACTGCGACGATTTCGCTCTTTTCGATCATAGGCTGCCCCGTGCGCAGCACCTCCTGCTCATCTTTTGCGAATTCTGCCGCATGCTCAATGCCGTAAATATCAGCATCTGTTTTACCAATGACATACTCCTTGAACGCATCGACACTCTGCAAATACGGAGGTAAGGTGTCGTCCGCATCCGCCGGTAACGCTGCACGAAGTCGGTTTATTGCCGTTTGCATAAGGCTGCTGATCTCAGAACGGCTGAGCTGAACGAAGCGTGATTGCAGGTCTTTAAAGAATATCGAATCCGGCAGGTTTTCCATAAGTGTCGCGAGTAAATCCCGCTGGTAAGCCAACTCCGCTTCTGCTTGCTTGATAGCCGAAATATCCTTGGTAATACCAAACGTACCAATAATCACACCATCTTTATTGCGTAACGGCATTTTGGTGGTCAGCGCCCAGGTATCCGGTCGGCCATCCTGCCAAGTTTCCCGCTCCACCTTGTTGATGATGGGTTGACCGGTCCGGATGATTTCCTGTTCATCTTCATACGCAGGGCGAGCATGCTCTTCGGAAAAGATATCGAAATCCGTCTTGCCCACCAGCTCATCTACAGACCTTCCTCCAAATTGGTGGGCCTGAGCCGTGCTGCACTTGATAAAACGCGATTGGATGTCCTTGAAATAAATGTGATCTGGAGAGCTGTTCAACAGCATCCACAACAAGTCTCGCTCGTAAATGAGCTTCTCCTCGGTCTGCTTGCGCTCCGTCACGTCTTGGCATGCCCCTTGGATACGGACAATCAAGCCGGCAGCGTCCCGCGCAGCTTCGCCCATACCGCGAACCCATATGTGCCGGCCTTTGGCCGTGAGCACTTCCAATTCCAAGTCAAAAGACGTGCCCTGCTGAACACATGCGTCAAAAGCATTACGGGCAGCGGCTTGCGATTGTGGAGCATAAAAACCGAAAACCTGCTCAAGCTCAGGAGCCGTGCCTGGAGGCAAGTCATGGATCGCGCACATCTCGTCCGACCAACTAATGCGGTTGTCCGGCAGATCAACAGTCCAACCACCCAGCTGTGCAATGCGTCCGGCCATGTTCAGCAGGGTTTGGTTAAGAGGATTCTCTTTTTCTTGGGTCATGGCAGTATGAAGTCCTCTTGGAAGTTGCTTTCATTTGTCACCCATCTCGGTCCGACAAAGTGGAGTGAAGTGGCATCTTGTCAGGATGCCCATGCTTCTTGAACTTATTTTTACGGCGAGTAATCGTCGGCAAGACAGATCGGCTTTCGTCAATTCGATTGCCATCTAGACCTTCTTGCGCACGACGCAGAACGACACGGAACGTCCCATGCAGGCGGTCGGTTGCTCTTACAAAGATTGCACTATGCAGGCAAGTAGGCTCCTGGTGGCATCCATATGTAGGAGGATGAGGGTTTTCCCTTGGTGCAAACCACGACAGTTTGCACGGAACCCGATATCACGCGTGGTTGCATTGGGTCAGTTGCCCATCCGCTTGGAGTGAAGCATCCTTACTCATGCAGCCTTGTTTCCCTCGGCGTTCAGCAACTGTCTTAACGGCTCTAAGTTCGTGGCAAAGTTGATATGGTTTGCCCACAGAGTTAGATTCTGGGTGTAAAGTGTTTCGAGCGGCTGGGACGGACGGTAGTGCGTTCGACACGCTGCAGGAGGCCACAGACATATGGATGTTCCAATGCACAACATGCTTGCGTCCCCCCCTTTTTTTGTGCGCGACGACCAAGTACGATCCAGGCCCGGCGCGCAAGCGGTACTAAGTATCGTATGAACAGCGCAATACCTGTCCCCTCTGTGGAGCCTCTGGATCAGCACGCAATGTTGGCCAATCTATCCACCGATACCTATCGGCTCTTGATGGATCACGTGCAGGCTGCCGTGTTTGTCGTACAGCATGATCGCTTCATTTATGCGAATCCAAATCTGACCCAACTGTTTGGCTACCCATTGGAAGAAATGCTTGACGGAATGGATCCTATATTGCTGACAGCGCCAGAGTACCGTGACGCGGTGCGTATGCGTTCGCAGGCGAGGATGGTGGGAGGTGGCGGCGACTTTTACGAGATCGAATGCCTTCGTAAAGATGGGGCTCGTTTTTCGGCCCAGGTCCGGGGTATACGGATTGAGTTGCCTGGCGGGGCAGCTAATCTGGTGACCTTGCACGATGTCAGCGATATCAAGCGCACTTCCCGTATTGCAGAGTCCAGGGCGCAGCTGCTAAGCAATGTGGAAGAAGTGGCCCGCATTGGCTCAGCTGAAATGGACCTAGCCACGGGGGCTGTGACGCTGTCCTCTGGAATGTTCAATATTTTCGGTGAAACGCCCAACGAGGCCATCGTGACACGAGATTGGCTGTTTTCGCGGGTACCGGCAGCGGACCGCCCATATGTACAGGCCATCAGCGAAGGAGTTTCTCCTGGTGAAATTTGTGAATTTCAGCACCGCATTGTGCATGCTGACGGGAGCTTGCGCACCGTACTGCACCGTGGTGTCGCCGAGGCCGATATTCAGGGGCGGACCGTGCGATCGGTCACCATATTGCAGGACATTACCGTACAACGCGCCGCTGAGCAACGCCTGGATGCGATGGCCAATACCGATGAGATAACGGGCCTGCATAACCGCAATGCCTTCAGCCAGCGTCTGGAAACGGTGCTGCATGAAGCCGACAGAAAAGAGGCCCAGATTGCCGTACTTGGCATCCAGATCGGTCAATTGAAATTGGTGAGCGAATCTCTGGGTAAGGCAGGTGGAAATCTTTTGCTGGCCGCAGTGGCGATGCGACTGCAAGAAAACATCGAGGCAGGCGATGAACTGGCACATTTTGGCAGCGGCGAATTTGCTGTTCTCAAGGCGCGTGATGGCGCAGTAGATGAAAACATGGCGGTGCAGCTTGCCGCGAACCTGATGGACGCATTAGCTATGCCTTTGGTGGTAGCAGACAATGAAATCAGGGTGAATTGCGCCATGGGAATTGCTTTGTTTCCCATGCATGGCCGGGAGCCTGAAGAACTGTTGAACCACATGCAAGCTGCGACCTACCATGCTGAGGCCAAAGGCAAAAACGAGATTGGTGTCTTTAGTGAGGATATGCAGTCAAAAGCGGTGACACGGCTGGCGTTGGAGTCCGGTTTACGGCGTGCGCTGGAGCGCCAGGAGTTTGAGTTGTATTACCAGCCCAAATTGGATCTTGCGAGCGGTGCGGTCATAGGGGCCGAAGCTTTGTTGCAATGGAATGCACCCGAACTGCCGTCGGGTGCCCGTTCTGCATTTCTGGATGTTGCGGAAGAGACCGGATTGATCGTGCCCATTGGGGAATGGGTGCTGCGCACATTGTGCGAGCAGTCTTTGGAATGGCAGCGCTTAGGGCTAACGTTAGGGAGGGTGGCGATGAATCTGTCTGCAAGGCAACTGCTGCAGCCCGATATCGTACGGCGTATACAAGCCATATTGACAGAAACCGGACTTGAGCCCCGCTATTTGGGCCTAGAAATCACTGAAGCAGTATTGGTCGGTGAGCGCGTGCACGTAACACGTGTCCTGAGCGAGCTGAACGCCCTGGGTATTGAAATATCCCTGGAGGATTTTGGCACTGGTTACTCCAATCTGAGCTACTTGCGCACCCTTCCCATCAATGTGGTCAAGGTGGACCGTTCTTTTGTACACGATGTCACCGCCGCTTCGCAAGATGTCTCCATTACCCGAGCCATTATCAACATGGCCCACAGCTTGCAAATGAAAGTGTTGGCCGAAGGCGTAGAGACCGAAGGGCAGCTTGCCCTGTTGATAGCAAACCACTGCGATCAAATGCAGGGACACTATTTCAGCGCATCTATATCTGCCAATGCGATGAGTGAAATACTGCGGCAAGGTCGGCAACTGCCCGAACACCTTTTGCTGCGACGCACGCACCAGCGCACCTTGCTGCTAGTGGACGATGAGGACAATATCGTTGCCGCACTCAAGCGGCTGCTGCGTCGTGATGGCTACCATATCGTGACAGCCAACAGTGGCGCCCAGGGTTTGCAACGATTGGCCGAGCATTCGGTGGATGTAATCGTATCCGACCAGCGTATGCCTGGGATGACAGGTGTGGAATTCTTGCGCCGTGCCAAGGAGCTGTATCCCGATACCGTGCGCATGGTTTTGTCAGGGTATACCGAATTGCAGTCCATCACGGATGCTATCAATGAGGGTGCCATTTATAAGTTCCTGACTAAGCCCTGGGATGACGAACGCTTGCGCGGCCACATTGCAGAAGCCTTTTCGCATAAGGAAATGGCGGATGAGAATCGCCGTCTGGGCAGCGCGGTGATCGTAGCGAACCAGGAGCTGAGTGCGGTGAATGAGCGTTTGCAAAAGCTGCTAGAGGCTCAACAGGCGCAGATCAGCCGGGAATCAAACAGCCTGGTCGTGGCTCGCGAGGTGCTGGACTCTATTCCTACGGCTGTCATCGGCCTGGATCTTTCGGGAATGGTGGCTTTCGTCAACGCCGATGCTGAAAAACTGTTTGGCAGTGGCGCATTGTTGCTGGGCTGTGATGCGGAAGAGGTTTTCTCGCCCGAGCTGCTGCAGGTCTGGCGTGAGGGAGATGGCAGCTACCACCAACTGCACCTGTTTGAAAAGACCTACGGAGTTGTATGCCGGATGATTGGTGGGGCTGGCCAATCACGAGGCAAGCTCCTAGTATTGACATCAGTTGACGCTCAGTTATCAGTGCACTAACGATGCAAAAAAATACCATCTCTTTAATAGATGTGCCAGAAGCTGCGGTCCTGGCAGAGCCTGTGCTGGATGCTCAGCAGCAAGTTTTGCTGCCTGCTGGAACCGTATTAACACCCGCTCTGGTGACGGGCTTGCGTGATCGCGGAGTAGTCTCCGTGGTTGTGTTGGCGCCTGTTGAGCTGGAATCCGAAGCCGTCCGGGGCGAGCGTCAAGTGGCTATGGAACAGCGCCTGCAATACCTGTTCAGGTATGTACATCAGTCTGGTGAAGCCAACCCGCTGCTTAAATTGGTATCTGCATACCGGCAGGAGAGCATGCCGTGAACACTTTATCGACCGAGGATATTTTGTTTAGCGCGCGTGGTTTACCTGCGCTGCCTGCTATCGTAATGGAGCTAATTCAGTGCATGAACGATCCGCATGTCAACATGGAGCAATTGGCACTAAAGATCTCGCACGACCAAGCCTTGACATCCAAGACGTTGCGCTTAGCAAATTCTTCGTTTTATGGTTTGTCGCGTCAAGTAACTTCGATTGCAGAAGCAACCCCCATTTTGGGTATGCGTACACTGCGCAGCATTGCAATTGCGGCAGGTCTAGTGGATAAGTTGCAACGACAGGCAGATTCCAATTTTGACCTTGCTTCCTTCTGGCGGCATTCAATTGGCACCGCTTTGTGCGCTCGTGCTTTGGCGCAGGTCGCAGGTCTAGACGAAGATACTGCTTTCACCCTAGGTCTGCTCCATGATATTGGCCGCTTGGTCTTGGCCACACGACACAGCAGGGACTATGCCGCAGCCATGGCATACCGGCGTGAGCAAGATTGCTCCAGTCAACAAGCCGAACAGTTTGTATGGGGGACGGACCATACACAGGTTGGAAAAGTGGTAGCTGAGCATTGGAATTTCGCCCCCTCAATTGCAGATGCGATAGCGAACCACCACAATCCTTTGCCTCAGCCGAAAAAAAGCCTGGTTGATGTGCTGCATGTGGCTGACAACATTGTTCACGCGCTGGACTTGTCGCACTACAGGGAGGATATGGTGCCGCCGCTGTCCATGGCTGCGTGGTCTCGCTTGGCGTTGGATGAGAGTGCGTATACCCAAGTGTTTCGGGCTACGGAGGCGCAATATGAGTCTATGTGCCAGATTCTCTTAACCTAGGAGACGCATCTTGACTACAAATAGCCATTCTTTGGCTCCCGCTGTGGGAGATGTGGGGGCGTTATCTGATGTGAGCGAAAATTTGACGGGCGACCAGGTTAAGGAGCTACTGCGTGCAAATGAAGAGTTGAAGCAAGTCAATGCTCGACTGTCAGACGCTCAGGACAAACTGATGCAATCCGAGAAGTTAGCATCGATTGGCCAGTTGGCTGCCGGTGTGGCCCATGAAATCAACAATCCGATTGGCTTCATTTTTTCTAACTTCGGAACACTGGAGCGTTATCTTGACGATCTGTTCCAGATGCTGTCGGCCTATGAGCAAGCCGAACCGGCATTGGCGGGTACGCCGTTGGGAGGGCAACTGAAGGCTTTGCGCGAGAAGGTTGAACTAGACTTTCTGAAAGAAGACATTCCGTCGCTGATGAACGAGTCTAAAGACGGCATCACACGAGTACGCAATATTGTGCAAAATTTGAAGGACTTTTCGCGTGTAGACACCACGCAGGAATGGGTTCAGGCGGATCTGCACCATGGCATTGTTTCGACCTTGAACATCGTAAACAATGAGATCAAATACAAGGCTGATGTGCTCAAAGAATTTGGTGAAATTCCAGATATTGAATGCCTGCCGTCCGAGCTCAACCAAGTGTTTATGAATTTGCTAGTAAATGCTGCGCATTCTATTCAAGTTGAACGGGGCACCATCACAATCCGCACGGGACAAGAAGGCGACAATGTGTGGGTAGAAGTTCAGGACAATGGTGGCGGCATTTCCAAGGAAAATCTGGGTCGGATTTTTGATCCATTCTTTACCACCAAACCGGTCGGCAAGGGAACTGGCTTGGGCTTGTCTCTTTCTTATGGCATTGTGAAAAAACATTTTGGCCATATCGATGTTTCTAGCGAGATAGGTGTGGGAACCCGGTTCAAAGTAACCCTTCCGATAGTTCATCCACGAGAGGCTGAGCTGTGAATACTGCACTCGAATCGGTAAGTAATCAGCCTACGAGTGTGGCGGACGAGAGTTCTGCCGCGGCAGACTTGCCTGCATGGCGAATTCTGTGTGTGGATGATGAGCCGAATATCGTGGCCGCATTACGCCGACTATTTCGCGGTAGTGGTTACAGCGTTATTACGGCAACCAGTGGTGCCGAGGCGCTAGAGCTACTCGCGCAGTCGCCTGTAGACCTGGTTTTCTCCGACATGCGAATGCCAAATATGGATGGAGCCCAATTCCTGGCGCAGGTGCGTGAGCGATGGCCGCTGACCATACGGGTACTTCTTACGGGCTATTCAGACATCAAGTCCACTATTGCGGCAATCAATAGTGGCGAGGTGTACCGCTACATCACCAAACCTTGGGATGATGTCGAAGTTCTTACAACAGCCCGACAAGTATTTGAACGCCAAACACTTGAGCGTGAAAAGCGTCGACTGGAATCCTTGCTCCAAGACAAGAACAAGGAGCTCACCGAGCTCAATGCGACCTTGGAAGAAAAAGTAGTAGCGCGCACCAGCGAGCTGTCACTATTGACCCAGAAGTTGAAAAAAAACTATCTGACCTCAATCAAGGTATTTTCCAACGTCATGGAGTGGCGGGGCGGACAATTATCTGGACATGCGCGGCGAGTGGCAGACTTGGCGCGACGTACCGGGCGCGCCATGGGTATGGGCGAAACCGAGCAGCAAGATCTATTTATTGCCTGCTTGGTGCACGACATTGGGCAGATCGGCCTTTCCGACAGCATACTGGCGCGACCCGTGGCGCGGTTGACCGTGGATGAGTTGGCGCTTTACCGCAAGCATCCTGTGCTGGGTGAGCAGGCCTTAATGGCCATGGACGATATGCATGGTGTGGCGACCCTGATTCGTGCGCACCACGAACGACATGATGGACAAGGCTACCCTGACGGTATTGCAGGTGATGCTATCCCGGTGGGGGCGCGTATCTTGGCCGTGACGGATACCTATGACGACTTGTTGCATGGTCATCTAAGTACAGGCAACTTGGCCGCGCAGGATGCCCGGGCCATGATTTCCCGTGGGCGGGGCACACAGTTCCATCCCGAAGTGGTGGATGTGTTTTTGCAGGTGCTGCTCCAAGCCTCGTCCGTGGATGAGGCTCCGCCGGTGATGACATCCACAGAGAATCTGCGGCCAGGCATGGTGCTCGCGCAGGATCTACTTTCCAGCGAAGGGGGCGTGCTTATAGCGGCTGACCATGTTTTCTCCGTAGAGTTGATTCGGCGGCTGCGCTTGCGTGAAAGCCGTGACGGAGTGCATATGCTGCTACCTATCAAAAAATCGTCCTGGAGGCCCTGATGCAACAACGGATTTTGCTGCTGGACGATGAAGAGCATGTGCTATCTGCGCTTAAGCGCATGTTGCGGGTGGGTTTTGGTGCGGAGTTAGGGGTAGAAACTACAGTGGATCCCGAATTGGCCTTGGCCAAATTGAAGGAGTCTCCTTTTGATGTCGTAGTTTCCGACTTCCGAATGCCCTTGATGAATGGCTCAGAGTTTCTGGCTTTGGTGCGGTATATCCAACCCCATGCGGTACGTATGATTCTGAGTGCCTCGTCCGATTTCGACAGCCTTATGCAGGTGGTCAATGACGTTGAAATATTCCGCTACCTGGTCAAGCCCTGGGTTGAAAAAGACTTTATCGACCATGTTCGACAAGCATTGGAGAGAGCCGGGCAGCAGCGCTACGAGCGGGAGCTGGCCGACGTAGGACGGCAGCAATTTAACGAATTGAGCTCTGTTGAAATAGAAAAAAAACGCTTGGAAGCCATAGAGCCCGGCATTACCCGGGTGGAGTGGGGCCCGCAGGGGGAGGTTCTGTTGCCTATTCCCCCCCTCACCGACACAAACGACAAAAGTTAAACGCGATAGCTCTTGCAAAGCGTTTGTTGAGTCACTGCGCCCAGGCAGTTGGGGCTATTTTTGTACGTTGGCCAAGGACGGCAAGGGCTCACCCTTGGAAAAATCTCACCGTTGAGTCCCTAGTACACCCTTATATTTTGCGGTGTCCCGATTCAAAGTGCAGGAAGGCCTCGCGTAAATCTGAGCGTAGCATCCCCTCATCCCAGGGTTTGGTAAGAAATTTGTAGATAGCACCGCGGTTGATTGCCTCTGAGACACTGCGCAGATCGGCGTAACCGGAAAGAACTAAACGGACGGTATGAGGATGGAGATCGCGGACTCGCGAAAGAAACTCAGAGCCACTCATTTCCGGCATGCGCTGGTCCGAGACAATCACTTGCACCGGATGGATCGATAGAAGTTCCAAGCCTTCCCGTGCACTACTAGCTGTGATGATATCGTAGCCATCCAAACGCAACACGCGTTTGAGCGCAGACAGCACATTCGCTTCATCGTCCACCAAAAGCAATGTCCGACGTTCGTGAGTGGGCTGGGGCGGGAGGATCAGGGTCCTCCGCAGTACCAGCAGTTCTTCGAAGTCGTCTGCTGGTAAAGGTCGACTGAAGTAATAGCCCTGCATCTCGTCACAATGGTGTTGACGCAGGTAATTCGCCTGCCCTTCGGTTTCCACGCCTTCGGCGATCACCGACATACGCAAATTGTGGGCGAGACCAATGATCGCCAAGCATATAGCTGCGTCTTCAGGCTCGGTGGTCAGGTTGCACACAAAAGATTGATCTATCTTCAAGTGATCGATAGGCAAACGCCGCAGTCGACTAAGTGAAGAATGGCCAGTGCCAAAATCATCCAACGATATCTTGATACCAGTCGTCCTTAGCTCTTGCAACGTAGCTGCGGCCTCATCAACACTGTCCATCAACGTGGATTCAGTGATTTCCATTTCTAGGTACTTGGCATCCAGTTGGTTGGCCGCAAGTTCCTGGCGGATAAATTGAACTAAATTCTTCTGGCGAAACTGAAGCGCCGACAGGTTGACTGCCACCGGCGGCACAGATAGGCCACGATCCAGCCAAACACGTTGCTGCCGACAGACGTTCTGGACCACCCATTCACCAAGCGGCAAGATCAGACCCGTTTTCTCAGCCATGGGAATGAATTCCGATGGAGGAACCAAGCCCCGCTCAGGGTGCTGCCATCGTATCAGTGCTTCGGCACCACAAATGTCACCGCCCGCCAAATTGACCCGAGGCTGGAAGTAAACCCTTAGTTCATTGAGCGCCAGCGCCCTCCGGAGTTCAAATTCCATAGTAAAAGTGCGTAATACGCTCGTTCCTTTCTGCTGAACAAAAACGAAACCGGCTGCCCCCTTTAAACTTCACATTTGGTATTCCGCAATAGGTTATCACCTTCAATGCCGTTCTTCAGGGTAATGCTGAAAAAGTCCAAAAATGGCACACGTAGAGGACTGAGCCATGAAGAAGTCGAACAAGTTTTCATCCGAGGTCCGCGAGTGTGCAGTGCGTATGGTGCAGGAGCAATGTCGCTGCAGTCACCCATCAGCTGCGATGCACTAACAACGTCTCGTAGACAAAGTTCTGCAGCACGACTTGCTTGGCTGCGTCAATATCGTGGAAGTTAATGCCGTGGGAATACACGGTCTGAAACGTGGCTCCATCGGCTGTACTGCCAGCCGATTGCTGCAGACTGCGGATGGAGGCTGTCGTTGCTATCGTGACCAACTGATCTGCGGTCTGGTCATTCAACGAAAACTCAATAGCTATGACGTCGCCAGTAATGCCTAGAGACTTGCTGGTGGAGATCAATGCGCCTGAAAGGCTGATATCCGAAAGTGTAGCTGTCGTAACGTCTTCAGCCTCTACCGGGCTTTTCACACGCACGGGTAAGTTTGCTTTGACGCGAACAGCTTTGCGTAAACCCACTTTTTGGATAGCTGCGGGAAAGGCCAGCAACATAAAGTTGCGAGGCGTTAGCACCACAGACTCAATTCGGCTATCAAAGGTAAAAACGGATACGCCTGTAAAGACCCGTATGACCACCCCCATGCCTTCTTGCAAGGCAACCATGGCGCCATTGTCTTGCGGAATTGTCAGTAACAGGTACTCGCCCGCGACAAAGCCGATCAGCGTTGAGTAATGCACCACAGCGTTGTCGTTATGGTTCAAAAGAATCTGGAGTCGTACGCCGACTTGTAGATTCATGTCTTCGAATGCAATGGTGTTCTTCTTGGTCATATGTATTGCTGGGCCTGCCACTCGCAGACAAGAGTCTGGCGGCTATGCCGCCGTGTCCGTCGCGCAAATTTTAGTCGCTCACATTCGGATACCCTAAGGAGCAGGAAAGACGGCAAGGTGTCTAAAAAAGCGAGAAATGCGAATGTGACAGCGAGAAGCGAACCGTGGGCGTACTGAAGTCATTGAAAGGTACGCCGAGTGCAATTTCCCCGGAGGCATGCAGCACGCAGTCATTGCGACGCAAAGGTACATCGTTATCGCTGCCGGCAAACCGCACCCAGGTGCCGAAGCTGCTCATATCGGTAAGAAAAAATGCCCCTTTACGCCATTCAATCTTGGCGTGCAGGCGGGATACACGGGGGTCCTCGATGAAGAATTCGGCAGTTTCGGCTCGTCCCAGGTGTACGGGCATAGCTGCAGACGAAAAGCTGCTACTGTGGTCCAGATAGGCCAGATGGATTTGCCCGGTAGAGCGCTCGACAGGGTGCTCGGTTTGCAGCAACGTGGCCTGCATAGTCAGGAACTCAGACACGGCACCGTCCTGCCATTCGAGTCGGTACAAAGGCAGGGGCTCCGCCCTGCCCCGTATGCTCACCGGCCCCAGGCGCAAAAAGCGCAGGCCAGAATCATCGCCCAACGCATCGACCAAGGCTTCAGTCATCCAGACCTGGTTGGCACCCGAAAGATCACTCAAGCGAGATGCAACATTGACCGCGTCTCCATAGCAGTCACCTTCCACCTCCACCACTTCGCCGTAGGCGATGCCGGCCTTGATTTCCATGCGAATGGCGGCCGGCCATTTCAGCAACCTGAGTTGGTGGCCACGCTGGATGTCGGTCACAGCGCGGACCGCATTTTCTGCATTGACAAAGACGGCCAATACACCGTCGCCCAGCTTTTTCACCACGCGACCCTGGTACGCCACGCAGACGTCACCGATCCATTGCGTCAACCGTGTCACCGTCTGTGCCGCTTTGGCATTGCCAAGAGCTTCATAGAAAGCAGTACTTCCGGTGAGATCGACAAATACGACGGTGGCCTGAACGCCCATGGTGCTAGCGATGTAGTGGTTGCGAAAAAAATACGATAGTGCCGTGAAATTATGCGGGCAAAGTGTGGTTCCCCCGCTGGGCTTCCAAGTATTGGAGGCTGATGTTATGCAAGCACATGCCTTAAAGTATGTTCCAAGCTGGCAAATGAAGGGTTTGCTCTATAAAGACTGCACGGGGCCATTGGGTCTTGGTATAAACGCGGGATTCAGTTACTCGTGCAATACCCATTTATTTGCCTATGGCCGCCCCTAAAAACTCCGTGCTGCTCAGCCTGTTCAGCTTTCTCCGTCCGGAGTCTGGCCGGGTGGATGCTCGGCAGGAGCAGCAGTTGGAGTTGATCCGCTCGACGATGCTGTCCTGCCTGGAGACGGCAGTGGCCGACCCCTCTTACTTGGAACGCAAGATACGTACCGCCAAGGATGTGCAGGTTTTGTGGTACCTGCGCGCGGACCTGATGGCTACTTTGGCCAGCCAGAGCGGGGAAATAGATGCACGCGCCAAGATGGAGCACGTTACACGGCTGTTCCAAGGCGCGTTGCCCCGCAGCCTGAAGGCGCGTCCTAGCTCACTGGGCAGCTAAGCGGTTTTCAGTGGTGATGGGTGTGGTCGTGGCTGGGGTCCGTGCATCCAGACGGCAAATGCCCCCATACGATCAGCGCTTCGCGCCCTTCCACGGCCAGCTCCACCTTGGCACCCACAGGTAGCAAGACCTTGGTGGGAACATGCCCAAATGGCAGCTGGGTCAGGACCGGTACTTTCAGCTGACTGCGCAGCCAGGACAACACCGTAGCCATCCGGAAGCTGCCGTCATGCGGCACCTTGGTGAAACCGGTGAACTGGCCCAGCACCACCGCCTTTTGGCGCGCCAACACACCGCTATACAGCAACTGGGTCAGCATGCGCTCGATGCGATACGGGTGCTCGCCCACGTCCTCCAGAAACAGCACGCCGCCTTGGATGTCCGGGAAATACGGCGTACCGATCTGCGACACGAGGACTGAAAGATTCCCACCCCACAGCGTAGCGTCTTTGATATAAAAACTGCCGCTAGCGCAATCAGAATCTGCGCTGGCAGCTACTGAATCAATAGCAAGCTGAGCATCTTCGCGGCCCATTCGCCAGCCGGTGCCCTCGCCCTGCCCTTCGATCAGGTCGTCAAAACAGGCTTCCATGATGTCGTCCGGTAGCTCCGCCGTGCCGAAGTCTTCGCCCAATGCCGGCCCGGCCCAGGTGATGGCACCGGTTTGCGCCAGCAGCGCGTTTTGCAAAGCTGTGAAATCGCTGAACCCGACAAACTGCGTGCCGTGGTGGATGGCATGGGTCACGGCAGCGTAGTCGATCTGGCCTAGCAGACGCGTCAGTCCGTAGCCACCGCGTGAAATCAGCGCAACGTCGGCACCACTTGCGGCCGCACGGTGGATGGCAGCAACGCGGGTGGCATCGTCGCCAGCAAAGCGCATATGGCTCTTGAGGGCATCGGTGTCGATTTCCACCGTATGGCCCAGGGATTTGAGGCGGGCTACGCCGCGTTTGAAAGCAGCCTTGTCGCGCACTGCGCCAGAGGGGGAGTAAATATAAATATGTTTGGTCACGCGCAGGAGTATCCCATTGGCCAATCAGGCAGGGGTGAAATAGGTGGCGGCCTGTTGCGCCGCTTGCAGTCCCGGCGGGCAAGCCAGTTGAAGCGTCTGCCCATGCCATGTAACGGGCGCAGCTTGAGCGCCCTGCTCCGCCGCCCAGCGGGCCCATGCACGCAGAGCTGCACGATGCCCGGGATCAGGAAAAGGGGCATCGTCTGCCAAATGCACGGAGGCCAGCTGCAACACCAACAAGCCTTGAAAAACCTCGGGCATCTTTGTCAGCAAGGCCTGCCCCAACGGGTCACCCGCTTGTAAAACCAGCACTACGCGGTGCAGCGCCAGGTGCTGCACCCATTCCCGCAGGATGCGGCAATGCCAGTCCAGACTATGTAAAGTCTCTTTCTTGGGTTTGTCGCTGCGGCCGAACCCGACCAGGTCAGGCACCAGCACGCGCTGTCCCGCCGCCAGCAATGGCGGTAGCATCTGCCGGTACTGGTACCCCCAACCGGAGGCGCTGTGCAGGCAAACATAGCTGAGACCCGCAGCGTGCGGGCCCTCGTCTACATAGGCCATGCGCAAGCCCGCAAGCGCAGGCAGATCGCTGATGTAATGCGTGGCCCATGAAAAATCGGCCAAGCCGGCAAACTGGGCTTCTGGCGTGCGCAAAGCATCTTCACGTAGTACGTGGCGCGCCTGGCGTTGCGCTGCCCGCCGCTGCTGAAAAAAGTCTTGCAGCAGTGCGGCGCATTCTTCAGCCAGTACGCCGCCTTGCAGCTGGGTCTGGTGGTTCAACTGGGGCTGGGCGAATACGTTCAGCACCGATCCGGCCGCACCGGTCTTAGGGTCGGCTGCGCCAAACACCACGCGTTGCAGTCGCGCGTGCAGCATGGCGCCGCTGCACATGGTGCAGGGCTCCAGGGTGACGAACATCTCGCAGCCGTCCAGCCGGTAATTGCCCAACGCCTGGGCTGCTGCACGCAGGGCGACGATTTCGGCATGGGCTGTGGGGTCATGACTATCCACGGGCGCATTACGCCCGCTGGCAACTACCTTGCCATCTTTCACGACCACGGCGCCGACAGGCACCTCACCAGCAGCCGCGGCCAGACCTGCTTCAGCCAGGGCCAGCTGCATTACATCGGCGTCACTCAAGGCCATGTTTGCTATGAATTAAGTAGCAACTGCCGCAGATAAAATCTGCACCAACTGCCAAAAACATCAAGGTTTTTCATCGGGCAGCATGCGCGGCTGCTGCAAGGCTGCATCCACCGCCTGTTTGACCTGCTGAGGCATGTTTTGCGCCGAGGCGGCGGCCTGCGGCGTTTGCACCGTAGGCGTCAGCTGCTTCTTGGCCAGCAGGCCCAGCACAAGCACTACCAGCAGCAAACCCAGGAGGCTAAAAATGGCGCGCATGGTTCAGGCCCGATGGATCCGCCTTATTCCCACTCGATGGTGGCTGGCGGCTTGCTCGATACGTCGTAGGTCACGCGGTTGATGCCACGCACTTCGTTGATGATGCGGCCAGACACTTTCTTCAGCAACGCATAGGGCAGCTCGGCCCAATCGGCGGTCATGAAGTCGCTGGTCTGCACGGCGCGCAGGGCCACCACATAGTCGTAGGTACGTCCGTCGCCCATCACGCCCACGCTCTTCACCGGTAGGAACACGGTAAAAGCCTGGCTAGTCAGCTGATACCAAGTCTTGCCCGTAGCTTCGTCCTTGAAGTTGTGCAGCTCTTCGATGAAGATCGCGTCGGCACGGCGCAGCAGGTCGGCGTATTCCTTCTTGACTTCGCCCAGAATCCGCACACCCAGGCCGGGGCCGGGAAACGGGTGGCGGTACACCATGTTGTATGGCAGGCCCAGGGCCACGCCGAGCTCGCGTACTTCGTCCTTGAACAACTCTCGCAGCGGCTCCAGCAGCTTGAGACCCAACTCGGCCGGCAGGCCGCCAACGTTGTGGTGGCTCTTGATGGTGACGGCTTTTTTGCTCTTGGCGCCGCCGGACTCGATCACGTCGGGGTAAATTGTGCCCTGGGCCAGCCATTTGGCGCCCTTGGCGCCCTCGCCTTTCAGCTTGGCGGCCTCTTGCTTGAACACGGTGACGAACTCGCCGCCGATGATCTTGCGCTTGACTTCGGGGTCGCTCACACCAGCCAGCTTGCCCAGGAACAGGTCGGAAGCATCGGCGCGGATGACCTTGGCGTGCAGCTTGCCGACGAACATGTCCATCACCATATCGCCTTCGTTCAGGCGCAGCAGGCCGTGGTCCACGAACACGCAGGTCAGCTGGTCGCCGATGGCACGGTGAATCAGGGCCGCGGCCACCGACGAATCGACGCCACCGGACAGACCCAGGATCACTTCTTCGTCACCCACCTGCTCGCGGATGTGCGCTACGGCTTCGCTGATGTAGTCGCCCATCACCCAATCGGGCTTGGTGGCGCAGATGCCGAGCACAAAGCGGTTCAGCAGCGCCTGGCCTTGCACGGTGTGCGTGACTTCAGGGTGGAACTGCACGGCATAGAAGTTACGGGCTTCGTCGGCCATGCCGGCGATCGGGCAGCCGTCGGTGCTGGCCATTAGCTTGAAGCCGGGTGGTAGCTCGGTCACCTTGTCGCCGTGGCTCATCCAGACGTTCAGCATGCCCTCGCCTTCGGGCGTGGTGAAGTCGGCAATGTCTTTCAACAAAGCGGTATGGCCGCGGGCGCGCACGGCGGCAAAGCCAAATTCGCGGGTATGGCCGGTTTCCACCTTGCCACCCAGTTGCTGGGCCATGGTTTGCATGCCGTAGCAGATGCCCAGCACCGGCAGGCCGAGTTCGAACACCACCTGGGGCGCACGGTCGGTGCTTTCTTCGGTCACGCTGGCGTGGCTGCCGGACAGGATGATGCCCTTCAGCTTGCCGTCCGCGGCGTAATTACGAATCCACTCGTCTGTCACATCGCAGGGATGGACTTCACAGAACACATGGGCTTCGCGTACACGGCGGGCGATGAGTTGGGTGACTTGCGAACCGAAGTCGAGGATGAGGATTTTTTGGTGCGTAGACATGAACGGACGTGGGGTCAAAATCAAAAACGGGCAGCGCGTAGGCTGCCCGGATGGGGTTACTTACCGTATGCCTTATTCCGAACGGTAGTTCGGGGCTTCCTTGGTGATCTGCACATCATGGACATGGCTTTCGCGGATGCCGGCAGAGGTGATTTCCACGAACTCGGCCTTGTTCTTCATGTCGTCGATAGTGGCGCAGCCGCAATATCCCATGCTGGCGCGGATACCGCCGGCCATTTGGAAAATGATGGACACCATGGAGCCCTTGTAGGGCACGCGACCTTCGATGCCTTCGGGTACCAGCTTGTCGGCGTTCGGATTGCCGGTGCTGACTTCCTGGAAGTAGCGGTCGGCACTGCCCTGCTGCATGGCTCCGATGCTGCCCATGCCACGGTAGCTTTTGTAGCTGCGGCCCTGGAATAGCACTACCTCACCCGGAGCCTCTTCGGTGCCGGCGAACATGCCCCCCATCATCACGGTGCTGGCGCCTGCCGCAATGGCTTTGGCGATGTCGCCGCTGTAGCGGATGCCACCGTCGGCAATCAGCGGCACGCCGGAGCCTTGCAAGGCGGTCGCCACGTTGTCGATGGCCATGATTTGTGGCACACCCACACCCGCCACAATACGGGTGGTGCAAATGCTGCCGGGGCCAATGCCAACCTTGACTGCATCGGCGCCGGCTTCGGCCAGCGCCAGAGCCGCCGCGCCGGTGGCGATGTTGCCGCCGATCACGTCGATTTGCGGGTAGTTTTGCTTGATCCAACGCACGCGGTCGATCACGCCCTTGCTGTGGCCGTGGGCGGTGTCCACCACGATCGCGTCCACGCCGGCACGTACCAGGGCTTCAACACGCTCTTCGGTGCCGTCACCCACGCCAACCGCAGCGCCTACGCGCAACTGGCCTCGGGCATCACGTGCGGCATTGGGGAAGCTGGTCTGCTTGGTGATGTCCTTGACGGTGATCAGGCCCTTGAGCTCGAATGCATCGTTGACCACCAGCAGGCGTTCCAGCTTGGACTTGTTCAGCAATGCCTTGGCTTCGGCCAAGGAGGCGCCTTCCGTCACGGTGACCAGCTTTTCACGTGGCGTCATGATCTGGCTGACTGGCACGTCGTAGCGGGTTTCAAAACGCAAATCGCGGCTGGTGACGATGCCGACCACCTTGCCGCCATCGCAGACCGGAAAGCCCGAGATGCCCAGCTGTGCCGACATATCGATCACCTGGCGCACGGTGTGGCTCGGGGTGATGATGACAGGATCACGCAGCACACCGGACTCGTAGCGCTTGACCTTCAGCACTTCAGCGGCTTGCTGCTTGGGAGTGAAGTTTTTGTGCACGATACCCATGCCGCCCTCTTGTGCCATGGCAATAGCCAGGCGGGCTTCAGTCACCGTGTCCATGGCGGCAGACACCAGGGGCAGGTTCAGGGTAATGTTGCGGGATAGACGGGTGGCAAGAGACGTGTCCTTGGGCAGGACTTGGGAGAACGCTGGCACCAACAACACATCGTCGAAAGTGAGCGCTTTTCCTAGCAGGCGCATATCAAAGCTCCAAAAGTCGTATTGTACTAGCCCGCAACAGGGGTATTCTTTGCGCAACAGCAGCGCCCGGAGAAGCTGTAGGGCCAAAGCATTCATATCCTTGCAGGCATGCGGCCGCTAAACTAGCGGCATGAAATTGCACAAAATGCTCGTAGTCGCTTTGGGATGTGGGCTGTCGTTGGCGGCTTTTGCGCAATGGCAGTGGATGGATAACACCGGAATCAAGGTTTTTAGTGACCGCCCGCCACCACCCGACATTCCCGCCAAAAATATTTTGAAGCAGCCAGGCGGCACCCTGAAGATCAAGGCCGCAGCGCCGGAGGTACCGGCTTCTGCCGCATCCGCCCCCAAGATCAGTGGCGTGGACAAGGCCTTGGAAGAGAAAAAGAAGCAGGCGGAAGACGCGGAAGCCGCCAAGCGCAAGGCCGAAGCCGATAAAAATGCCGCGGCCAAGGCAGAGAACTGCACCCGCGCCCGCCAATCCAAGATCCAATACGATTCCGGCATACGCATTGCGCGCGTAAATGAAAAAGGTGAACGGGAAATTTTGGACGACGCTGCGCGCAATGCCGAATCGCAGCGCATCCAGGACGTAATCAACGCCGACTGCAAATAAAGCTGTAGACCTAGCTTAATAGCCCGATTTAGCCCCGGCTCGCTTCTGGGCAAACAAACCGGTGGTACGCGCGCCCTGGCGTTTAAAGCGGGTGCGCCGCGCTTCCATGGGGTCTGCCGTTAGAGGGCGGTAAATTTCCACCCGGTCGCCGTCTTCCAGTACCTGCTCCAACTGCGCCTTACGGCCCCATATACCTAGCGCGACCTCGGCGGGCTTAATGTCGGGAAACAGCCTCAGCACACCGCTGGCATGCACGGCATCGTCCAGGCTGGAGCCTTGCGGCAGCGAGAGCGTGGTCTCGAAAACCTCCCGCGGCGCCGGCGAATACACCAGCGTGATGTTGATGTTCACCCGTACACCTGCTCGGCGCGTTTGACAAAGGCATCCACCAGACTGCCTGCGATGCGATCAAACACGGGCCCCACCAGGGCCGACAAGGCCACGCTGTCAAAACCGTAGTTCAGCTGCAGGTCCACGCGGCAGGCGCGTTGCTGGCCGTCGCCCACGGGGGTGAATTGCCAGTCACCGTCCAGGTTGGAGAATGGGCCTTTGACGAGCTTCATACCCACCCGGCGCCCCGGCACATGGGTGTTTTGGGTGGTGAATTTTTGGTGCAGGCCGCTGAAAGCAATACCCACTTCGGCGGTCATGCCGTTCTCATCCTGGGCCAGCACAGAGGCGTGGTCGCACCAGGGTAAAAACTGCGGATACAGCTCAACTTGGGTGACAAGCTTGAACATTTCCTCGGCGCTGTACCAGATCAGGACGGACTTATGGACGTTTTTCATAGAATGGAAGGCTGCGCGGAATTGTAAAACCTGCACCGCACGCTTTCCGACTTGTACCCCATGGCCAAAAAACCCGATACCAACACCCGCATTGCCGACAATAAAAAGGCCGCTTTCAACTACTTCTTTGAGGAGCGCATTGAATGCGGGCTGGTACTTGAGGGGTGGGAGGTCAAGTCGCTGCGTGAAGGCAAGGTGCAACTGACCGACGGCTATGTCGTGGTGCGCAATGGCGAGCTGTTCATCATCGGCTGCCAGATCCACCCCTTGAATTCGGCCTCCACCCACATCAGCCCGGACAAGGTGCGCACAAAAAAGCTGCTGCTGCACAAAGAGCAGATCAAGAAGCTGATCGTCAAGACCGAACAAAAGGGCTACACGCTGGTGCCGCTAAACCTGCACTGGAAAGGCGGCAAGATCAAATGCGAAATCGCGCTGGCCAAGGGCAAGGCCGAGCATGACAAGCGCGACACCATCAAGGACCGCGAAGGCAAGCGCGAGGTGGAGCGCGCCATGAAGTCGCGCCAGCGCTAGGCGCGTGCGGGCGGCGCTATCGCCGCTATCGCCGTCTACCCCCTGGTAAAAGCCGCTGGCTTCTGCCCAGGATGTTCGTTAGCATGGGCCTGGCACTCTGTAACGAAGGCTCACCATGAAATTGCGCAACCAAATTCTTTCTCTGGGCTTGGTCGGTGTTCTCATGGCCGGACTGGTGGGAGGCATCGGTTTGCTCAATGCCAAACGTCTGACCACGGCCATCAACAGCTCCATCGGCATGGGGGTTGCACTGCAAAGCAGCCAGGAGGCGGACATGATGCACGACGCCGTGCGCGGCGATGTGCTGTTGGCCCTGCTGGGAGCGACCAGCAAGGACGAAGGCCAGATTGAAGAAGCCAAAAAAGGTTTGTCCGAGCACGCCAAAATATTTAACGATGCGCTGAAAACGCTGCAAGGTCTACCCATATCGCCCGAGGTCAAGACTGTCGTCGATAAGACCCTGCCGATGGTGAAGAGCTACACCGACTCTGCCGCCGTGGTGCTGGGCCAGGCATCCACCGACCTGGCAGCCGCACAAGCCGCCGTGCCGGCCTTCCAGAAAGCCTTTGCCGACCTGGAAAAGCAGATGGCCGAACAGTCCGACGCCATCGAGAAAAGTGGCCACGACATGAACCAGGAAGCGCAGGACCAGGCCAACCAGTCCTTGGTGCAAATTGGTCTGGCCCTGGCCCTGGCCAGCGCCGTGCTGGTGGTGGCGGCGCTCTGGCTGGCCAAATACCTGGCGCAACCCATGGCCCACGCCATGCACATCGCCGACCAGCTTTCGCAAGGGGATTTGTCGGTCACGGTGCAGCCTGCAGGCAACGAAGAAACCATACAGCTGCTCAAGTCCATGGCGCACATGCAAGCCAATTTTGCGGGCATCGTGCACAGCGTTAAAAGCAATGCCGAAAGTGTGGCCACGGCCAGCGCAGAAATCTCCCAGGGCAATCACGACCTAAGCGCGCGCACAGAAAACCAGGTCAGCGCGCTGGAACAAACCGCCGCGTCCATGGAGGAACTGGGCTCCACCGTCAAACAGAACGCCAGCAACGCCCAGCAAGCCAACCAGTTGGCCCAGAACGCATCCACCGTGGCCGTGCAAGGCGGTCAGGTAGTAGGCCAGGTGGTGGAAACCATGAAGGGCATACACGACAGCTCGACCAAGATTTCCGACATCATCAGCGTGATCGACAGCATTGCCTTCCAGACCAATATCCTGGCCTTGAATGCTGCCGTGGAAGCCGCCCGCGCGGGCGAACAGGGGCGCGGCTTTGCCGTGGTGGCCAGCGAGGTGCGCAGCCTGGCCGGACGCAGCGCCAACGCGGCCAAGGAGATCAAGTTTCTCATCAACGACAGTGTGGAGCGGGTAGCCCGGGGCACCAGCCTGGTAGACCAGGCCGGTAGCACCATGACCGAAGTGGTGGGCGCCATTCGCAAGGTCACCGACATCATGGGCGAAATCAGCCGGGCCAGCAACGAACAGTCGGCCGGCGTGTCACAGGTCGGTGAAGCCGTCACCCAAATGGACCAAGCCACCCAGCAGAACGCGGCCCTGGTCGAAGAAATGGCCGCCGCCGCCAGCGGGCTCAAGATCCAGGCTGACGGCCTGGTGCAAGCCGTGGCTGTGTTCAAACTAGCCTGATCTGAGGCAATGGGGGAACTTCAGCGCGCGCGCCGTATCATTCAGGGCATGCGTTATTGGCTTTGGTTTCTGCTCATCGTCTCGCTGCCCTTGCGCGCCTGGGTGGGTGATGCCATGGCTTTGGAAATGCTGAAGCCCCACCCAGCCGCTATGCAAAATATAGCTACTGGCGCAGCTATTACCAGCGCCAGCGCTGTTTTTGATGAGGATATGCCAGCCGAACACATGGATTGCGCCGGCCATTCCAGCCAGCCCGAACCCGATGCGGCGCCCCACTGCGGCGATGGCAGCTGCAGCCTGTGCCAGGTCTGCCACTCCGTGGCAACGGTGGCGTCCATACCAGTCTCGGCGCTGGCGTGGACACCCCATGTGCGACCCCATGCGGGCGGCACGCCGTACGCCAGCGCCGCCGCCGCACTAGCGCTGAAACCACCCATTTCCTGAACTCCCTAGCCGTAGTCCGTCTGTACTGCGCCTGATGGCGCCTGTGCGGGGCGGATAACGGTGGCCTGCCGGCCACCTCGCTCGTGTTGTTCAGGAGAATTCTGTGAAAAAAATGTCTTTCGTGGCGGGCACGCTGTTGTGCACGCCCGTCTTTGCCCAGCTGCCATCGGCGGCTGACCCCAGTATTACCGTGCCGCCCGTGGCCTACCGCTCGGTCTTTGCCAGTACCCCTGCCGGCATGGAAATGCAGGCCAGCGACTGGAAGGAGGCCAACGCCCAGGTCGGCCAGTTCCGCCGGGGCCATGCGGATGTCTTGAAGTGGGAGCAGGCCCAGCGCCCGACCACGCAGCCCAATGCATCCAAGCGGTAGCCGTATGCGAATCGCTAAGCTCAAACCTATCAGCACGGCCCTGGCCCTGCTGACCCTGGCCGGCTGCGCCTCGCTCTCACCCGATGGTGGCTTGGCTGACGTGCAAAAGCTGGCCCAGGGTAAGACCGCTGGCGCGCCCGTGCTACTCAGCCAGGACCCGCAGGCATCAAATACTGCCGTCGCCGAGCTGCTGGCGCAGCCATTGCAGGCCGAAGCAGCGGTGCGCATCGCCCTGCTCAATAACCCCAGGCTGCAAGAGTCGCTGGCCACGCTGGGCGTGAGCGATGCCGACCGGGTACAGATGGGGCGTCTGCCCAACCCGCACTTCGCCATTGGCCGCTTCACAGAGGGCGATAGCCGCGAAATCGAGCGCATGCTGAGCTTCAATGTGCTGGGCCTGCTAACCCTGCCCTGGCGCGCCCAGTGGCAGGGCCAGCAACACGAACTGGCCAAGCTACAGGCCGCGCAGGACGTTGTGCGCCTTGCGGCCGACACCCGCAAGGCTTGGATCAACGCCGTGGCCGCTCAGCAAAGTGCCCGCTATCTGCACGATGTCAAAGAGGCAGCCGAAGCCGGTGCCGAACTGGCCCGGCGCATGGCCCGCACCGGCAACTGGAGCCGCCTGGAGCAGGCCCGCGAACAGGTCTTCCTGTCCGATGCCACGGCCCAACTGGCCCGTGCCGAGCAAAAGGCCTTCAGCGAACGTGAAAAGCTCACCCGCCTGCTCGGCCTGTGGGGGGCGCAAGCCAGCTTTAGCCTGCCCGAGCGCCTGCCCGACCTCCCGAAAGCTGCGACCGAGATGGACGACATTGAGGCCCGCGCGCTGCGCGAGCGCCTGGATGTGCGCTCCGCCGTTGCCGAGTCGGACTTTGTCGCGCAGCAAGCCGGTTTCCAACGGGTCGAAGGCTATCTGGATGGCCTGACCCTGACGGCCACCCGTAACACCAGCTTCAACAACACCAGCGGCGAGAAAACCGCCAAGCGCGGCTGGGAGCTGGAACTGCCCTTGCCCTTGTTCGACTGGGGCGGTGCGCGCAACGCCCGGGCCCAGGCCGTGTACCGGCAGTCCACGGCACGGGTGCGCCAGGTAGCGGTGCAGGCCCGCTCGGAGGCGCGCGAAGCCTACTTTGGCTACCGCAGCACCTACGACCTGGCCGTGCACTACCGCGACCAAGTGGTGCCGCTGCGTCAGCTGATCCATGAAGAGCTGGTGCTGCGCTACAGCGGCATGCTGGCCAGCGTGTGGGAGCTGTTGGCCGATACCCGCCAGCAGGTTCTGGCCGTCAACAACGCCCTGGAAGCCCAGCGCGACTTCTGGCTGGCCGAGGCCGATCTGCAGACCACCCTCAGCGGCACCTCGCCTGGCGCGTTAGCGTCTTCTGCCTCCGGCGCCAGCGCCGAGGCCCTCACATCGCAAGGACATTGATATGGACCGTAGAACTTTTTTTGGTGGCACGGCCTTCTCTGCCGTGGCGGCTGCCAGCGTCAGCCGGGTTGCTTTGGCCGCGCTGCCCGAGCCGGTGATCGCCACCACGCCCGTTACCGCGCCGCCGCTGCAGCCCAGCACCGGCCAACCCTACAACCCGGTGGTCACCCTGAATGGCTGGACCTGCCCCTGGCGCATGAACGCAGGAGTGAAGGAATTCCACCTGGTGGCCGAGCCGGTGGTGCGTGAAATCGCCCCCGGCATGAACGCCACGCTATGGGGCTACAACGGCCAGTCGCCCGGCCCCACCATTGAGGTGGTGGAAGGTGACAAGGTACGCATCTTCGTCACCAACCGCCTGCCCGAACACACCACCATCCACTGGCACGGCCAGCGCCTACCCAATGGCATGGATGGCGTGGGCGGACTGACCCAGCCGCAGATACCGGTCGGCAAAACCTTTGTCTACGAATTTATGGCGCGCCGGCCCGGCACCTTCATGTACCACCCGCATGCGGATGAAATGGTGCAGATGGCCATGGGCATGATGGGCTTCTGGGTCACTCACCCCAAGGCCAGCCACCCGCTGATCAGCAGCGTGCAGCGCGACTTCTGCTTTCTGCTGAACGCCTACGACATCGCCCCCGGCAGCACCACACCCCGGCCCAACACCATGCTGGACCAGAACCTGTGGACCTGGAACAGCCGCGCCTTCCCCGGCATAGACAGCCTGAACGTGCGCCTGGGCGACAAGGTTCGCATCCGCGTGGGCAACCTGACCATGACCAACCACCCCATTCATCTGCACGGCCACGAGTTCATGGTCACCGGCACCGATGGTGGCCCGGTGCCAGTCAGCGCCCGTTGGCCCGAGGTAACGACCGACATCGCCGTGGGCCAGATGCGCCAGCTGGAATTCGTGGCCGACGAGGAAGGCGACTGGGCCCTGCATTGCCACAAAAGCCACCACACCATGAACCCCATGGGCCATAGCGTGCCCAATATGATCGGCGTGGACCACCGGGGCCTGGTGCAAAAGATCCAGAAGCTGGTGCCCGACTACATGCTGATGGGCGAGCGCGGCATGGCCGACATGGGCGAGATGCAAATGCCCATCCCCGACCAGACCCTGCCCATGATGACCGGCACCGGCCCCTACGGTCCGCTGGAAATGGGCGGCATGTTCACCACGCTGAAGGTGCGTAAAGACCAAAAGCCGGGCAGCTACGCCGACCCCGGCTGGTATACCCAGCCCCGCGCCAGCCAGGCATTCGAATGGACCGGCGCCCTGGCCGAGCCGACGCGCCCTGCCCCGATACCGCCCGGCGATGCCATGCAGGTCCGCAAGCCCGGCAGCGGCCATGAAAACCATTGAGTCCCATGTTTACTATTAAAACCATAGCTACTCCCGCAGGTACTACCTGCGCCAGAGCCCTATTTTCCTTAAACCACCCAGCACTGAAAAAACCTATGCGCACACCCTACCCAAGCCTGATCGCCGCCCTCATCGCCCTGTCTTGCACGACCAGTTGGGCCCACGGCGACGAAGCCCATAACAGCCAAATGGCTGCAATGAAGAAAGAACAAAAAGCCTGGGGTATTGCCGGCGATGCCCAGGCCGTGACGCGCACCGTCACGCTCAGCATGACCGATGCCATGCGTTTCGAGCCCAACCAGATCAGCGTGAAAAAAGGTGACACGGTGAAGTTCGTCATCCAGAACAGCGGCGCCATGCAGCATGAAATCGTCATCGGTACCAAGAAGGACCTGGACGCACACGCCGCAATGATGGCCAAGTTTCCCACCATGGAACATGACGAGCCCTATATGGCCCATGTGGGCGCGGGCCAAACCGGCACCCTGGTCTGGACCTTCAACCGGGCTGGCAGCTTCGACTTCGCCTGCCTGATCGCCGGCCATTACCAGGCCGGCATGACCGGAAAAATCACCGTCGCTGCCCAATAACCACCACATCAAACCTGAAAGGAATTTCCATGCGCAACACTTCCCGACTCTTTACCGCTCTCGCATCCGCCGTCTTCAGTGCTGGCGTGCTGGCCCAGGCCGCCCTGCCCCTGGTGGATGGCGAAGTCCGCAAGGTGGACCTGTCCGCCCAGAAGATCACGCTGAAACATGGCGAAATCAAAAATCTCGACATGCCGGGCATGAGCATGGTGTTCAAGGTGAAGGATCCAGCCTTGCTGGACAAGGTGAAGGCCGGCGACCGCGTGCAATTCACCGCCGAGGACGTGAACGGCGCGCTGACGGTGGTGTCGATTGAGCGTGTAGCGCCCTGATCTGAAGAGTCTTACCAGGCCCCTTTGGGCTGTTTCGCCCGCACGGCGGCCGAGATCGCGGCCACCGCGTCCGGGCGGACGCCCAACTGGGCGAAATCGATGGCGCTGAGCTGTTGCTGGTTCTTCAGCAATGGGTCGGCACCCTCGTCCAGCAGCAGGCGCACGGCATCGGTGCTACCGTAGCGCGCGGCCATCATCAGCGGCGTCGTGCCGTTGGGTGACGCGGCGTCGATATAGGCATCGTTGTCCAGCAGCAGGCGCATCACGGCCACCTGGCCGCGCGTGGCGGCGTAGTGCAAGGGCGCCCAGCCGACCTTGTTGACGTCCGCTCCCTTGTCGATCAGCTTCTTGCACAGGTCCAGCTCGCCGGCCAGCGCGGCGATCATCAGCGCGCTTTCGTCCTTGGGGTTGCGGGTTTCGGCTGCGATCTGGGGCCAATCCAGCAAAGCGTCAGCCGCCTTGTAAGACTCGCTCTTGATGGCCAGGAACAGGCCGGACAGGCCTTGCTCGTTGCTGGTATTGCCATCAAATCCGCGCTGCAGCAGCGCCCGCACGTCACCGGCATTGTCACGCTTGATGGCGGCGAAAAAGTCTTCAAAAGAGCCCGCGTTTGCAACACTAAACCCTATCAAAACAAATAGATAGGCCAGCTTCTTAAAGTATTGCATCATGCCAAAACTCCGCTGAACAGTCGGTCAAAATTGGCGCTGGTAGCTTGCGCTACTTCTTCCACCGGGATGTTCTTGATCTGCGCGATCTGCTGCGCCACATAAGGCACGTACGAGGGGTTGTTGGTCTTGCCACGGAAGGGCACGGGTGCCAGATACGGGCTGTCGGTCTCGATCAGGATGCGGTCCATGGGCACCAGGGCCGCCACATCGCGTATGTCCTGCGCCGTCTTGAAGGTCAGGATGCCCGAGAAGGAAATGTAGAAGCCTAGGTCCAGCGCAGCGCGGGCCACCATGTCCGTCTCGGTAAAGCAGTGGAACACGCCGCCAGCCGCACCGGCCGAGCCGTCTTCACCCTCTTCCCGCAGGATGGCCAGGGTGTCATCCGAGGCGCTGCGGGTGTGGATCACCAGCGGCTTGGCGGTCTGGCGTGCGGCGCGGATATGGGTGCGGAAGCGCTCACGCTGCCATTCCATATCGGCTACGGTGCGCTCACCCAGGCGGTAGTAGTCCAGCCCGGTCTCGCCTATGGCGACCACCCGCGGCAGCGCAGCGCGCTGCAGCAGATCGTCCAGCGTGGGCTCCTGCACATCGTCGTTGTCAGGATGCACGCCGACGGTGGACCAAAAGTTGTCATAGCCGGTGGCCAGGGCATGCACGTCGGGAAATTCTTCCAGCGTGGTGCAGATGCACAGGGCGCGGTCTACGCGCGCGGCAGCCATGGCAGTACGGATGGCGGGGAGCTGCGCGACCAGGTCGGGCATGCTGAGGTGACAATGGGAATCGGTAAACATGGCGACCGCCAGAGGGGCGGTGGTTGCGGTGAAGGCGGTGGAACGGCGGGGCTTAGATGGTCTGCGTAGGCCGATCCGAGCCCAGGTGGGCACCCAGGATCTCTTCGATCTTGAGCTTGAGCAAGCGGGCTTTTTCGTCCTTGGGGAACTGAATGCCCACGCCCTGGGTACGGTTGCCGGCTGCGCGCGGTGGTGTAACCCAGGCCACGCGCCCGGCGATGGGGTGGCGCTGCGGGTCATCGGGCAGGGACAACAGCACGTACACATCGTCGCCCAGCTGGTATTCCCGCGTGGTCGGCACGAACAGCCCGCCCTGGGTGAACATCGGGATGAAGGCGGCATACAGCGCACCCTTTTCCTTGATGGCAAGCTGGATGACGCTGGGACGGGGCGAGGCGTTGTTACTGCTCATTGGCAAGCACCATGGATAGCGTTAAAGACGCGAGTTTAGGACGTTTTGGGCCCGGCCTACCAAAGACTCCAGCAGCAGCCCCGCATTGAACGGGTGCTCCACCACGCGGGCGGTGGCGTTCAGGTCCTTGGCCCACTGGGTCAGCAGCTTGCCGGACGGTGCCGATGGCAGATCCTTGGCGGCAAAAAAGCGCGGCGCAGCACCTACGCGCACCAGCAGCAGGTCGTGGCAAAGCTTTTGCAGTGCGTCCACCACCTGGGCCGGGCCCCAGTCGGCAAACATGGTCAGCACACCCTGGGCCACAGCGCGCGGCAGGGCCGACCAGCTCTGTGCTGTACGGCCAGCCTGGGCCCATTGCAGCGCATCTTCGGGGCGGCCGCCGGCGGCGGCCAGCAGCACAGGCGCGTCGGCCGCGGGTACGCCCTGGGCCTGTAGCCAGGTTGTGGACTCGACCGTCTCGGGCCAGACCATGTTGTGGCCCATGCATCGGCTGCGGATGGTGGGCAGCAGCTGGTGGGCGGCGCCCGTGGCCAGCACGAACTTCACGTCACCCGGCGGTTCTTCCAGGGTTTTGAGCAGCGCATTGGCGGTGATGTGGTTCATGCGCTCGGCCGGATAGACCAGCACGGCCTTGCCGCGACCACGGGCGCTGGTGCGCTGCGAGAACTCCACCGCGTCGCGCATGGCATCGACGCGGATTTCCTTGCTGGGTTTGCGCGACTTGTTGTCGATCTCGGACTGGGCCTTTTCGCTCAGCGGCCAGCCCAATTCCAGCATCATGGCCTCGGGCATCAGCAGGCACAGGTCGGCATGGCCATGCACATCGATGGCGTGGCAGCTGGCGCATTGTCCGCAAGCGCCCTGTGCACCCGGCGTGTCGCACAGCCAGGCGCGCACCAGTTCCAGCGCCAGCCGGTACTGGCCCAGGCCGGACGGCCCTTGCAGCAGCCAGGCGTGGCCACGTTGGGCCAGCAAGGCACTGCGCTGCTGCGCCACCCATGGGGGTACCAGGGCTTCACTCATGCCAGGGCCTCCAGGTAGCCGCGTTGCACCAGCACCGCATGCACCTGTTGCCAAACGGCCTCACGTGGCAGCGCCGCATCGATACGCGCGAAGCGGGCGGGTGAGTCCTCGGCGCGGCGCGCATAACCGTCGGACACGCGGCGGAAGAATTCGGTGGGCAGGGACTCGAAACGGTCGGGCACGCGGGCACCGGCCAGCCGCTCGGCGGCGATTTCGGGTGCCAACTCAAACCACAAGGTCAGATCAGGATTGCGAATGAAATCTGCCTCTGGCGCAGATACTGTCTGCACGAAGCGCTCTAATTGTGATAGCACATCAAGCCGAAAGCCGCGCCCACCGCCCTGGTAGGCAAAGGTGGCGTCGGTAAAGCGGTCGCAGACCAGCACGTCGCCACGCGCCAGCGCCGGTTCTATCACCTGCTGCAGATGGTCGCGCCGCGCGGCGAAGACCAGCAGGGCTTCGGTCAGCGGGTCCATGCTGTCGTTCAAGACCATGGCGCGCAGCTTTTCGGCCAAGGGCGTACCGCCAGGCTCGCGCGTCAGCGTGACCGCCCTACCCTGCGCCCGGAAAGCTGCGGCCAGAGCCTCGATATGGCTGGATTTGCCCGCACCGTCTATGCCTTCGATGCTGATGAAAATTCCTGCTTTCATTAACCAATTACCCCTGACATCCAGAGCCTTCTATAAAACACATGCCAGCTCTTACCGCCTGCTTCCAGAGATACCGCGGAGCCGGCTTTGCCGGGCCGCTGGTATCGCCCCCTGCAAGGGGGTGGGCGAAGACACGAAGTGCGTAGCCTGGGGGTGAGCATCATTTTTGTCTGATGTATTTGTTCACGGCGCGATTGTGCTCTTCCAGCGTGGCGCTGAACTGGCTGCTGCCGTCGCCCCGTGCCACAAAGTACAAAGCTGCCGTGGGGGCCGGCTGCACTGCCGCCAGCAGAGCCTGCTTGCCCGGCATGGCGATGGGCGTGGGTGGCAAGCCCGCGCGCAGATAGGTGTTGTAGGGGCCGTCTGTCTGCAGGTCGCGTTTGCGCAAATTGCCGTCAAACCCGGCTCCCAGTCCATAGATGACAGAGGGGTCGGTCTGCAGCGGCATGCCTATGCGTAGCCGGTTGTTGAATACGCCGGACACCATGGGGCGGTCGCCCGGCTGGCCGGTTTCTTTCTCGACGATGCTGGCCAGGATCAGGGCCTCGTCCGGCGTATGCGCCTGGGTTGAGGGTTGGCGCTGGGCCCAGGCGGCTTCCAGCTTTTTGTCCATGGCATGTAGCGCACGTTTCAGCACAGCCAGATCGCTGCTGCCCTTGGAATAGGTATAGGTATCGGGAAAGAACCGGCCCTCGGGTGCCACGCCGGGCCGGTCGAGTGCAGCCATTACGGCCTCGTCGCTCAGGGCAGCGCTATCGGGCTTGAGCTGGTCGGCCCGGGACAAGGCCGTTCGCACCTGGCGAAAGTTCCAGCCCTCTACCAGGGTGACGGCGCGCATGGCTTCGTCGCCGCGTACCAGCTTGGACAGCAGCTCCAGGGGCGTGGTGCCGCTGGTGATTTCATAGCTACCGGCCTTGATCTGGCGGGCCTGACCCGACACGCGGAACCAGGTAAAGAGCAGCACGGCAGGGGTTTGCACGCCCGCATCGACCGCAGCCTGGGCTACGCCGCGTGGACTGGTGCCGGGCTCGATGGACAGATCCAGCGTAGCGCTGGACAGGGACAAGGGCTGGTACAGCCACCATCCGGCAGCTGCCGCGCATACGCCCACGATCAGCAACAAACTCAAAAACAGGCGACGCACAGTAGACCTTTGTGAAACCGGACAAATAGCCATTGATGATAATTCAGCCCATGACCATCGCACTCAACGCCGCACTCCACGGGATTGCCCCCCTCCATCACCTGGGCGTGATACGCGCCGAAGGTGCTGACGCAGCCAAGTTTCTGCACGGCCAGCTGACCCAGGACTTTGCCCTGCTGGGCCAGGACCAGGCCCGCCTGGCCGCGTTCTGCAACGCCAAAGGCCGCATGCAGGCCAGCTTCATCGGCTTCAAGCGCAGCCCGACCGAGATACTGCTGATTTGCCACCGCGACCTGCTGGCCCCCACGCTGAAGCGCCTGAGCATGTTTGTCATGCGGGCCAAAGCCAAGCTGACCGACGCCACGGCCGACTTCGCGCTGTACGGCTTGGTGGGTGGCGACATTGCCCCGGCCCAGCCCGCCTGGACCCTGGCCAACGCTGGTGATGCCACCACCATCGCCCTGTACCCGGCGGATGGACAGGCACGCGCGCTGTGGATCGCACCCGCGCAAACCCCGCCGCCCACTGGTCCTTCGCTCAGCCCCGAGCTGTGGCTGTGGAGCGAGGTGCGCAGCGGCGTGGCCACGGTGTCGCAACCGATTTTTGAAGCCCTGGTGCCGCAGATGCTGAATTACGAATCGGTCGGCGGCGTGAACTTCAAAAAAGGTTGCTACCCCGGCCAGGAAGTGGTGGCACGCAGCCAATTCCGTGGCACGTTGAAACGCCGTGCGGCCATAGGCCATGCGGACGTGAGCATGCTGCCAGGGCAGGAAATCTTCCACTCCAGCGATGCCGAGCAGCCCTGCGGCGTGGTGGTGCAAGCGGCTGCGGCGCCTGAGGGCGGCTGGGATGCGATTGTGTCCCTGCAGCTGGCCGCCATGCAGGACGGCAGCCTGCATGTGGGCGCAGCGGATGGCGCCGCGCTGAGCCTGCTGCCCCTGCCCTACGAACTACTCGCCGATATCTAGTCCGAATGCGCCACGCAGGGCCCTGGCCGCGTCAGCATGGGCTTGGCGCGCCTCGGGGATGGCGCGGCCCATTTTGATGAATTCATGGGTCACGCCACGGTAGATCTCCAGGTCTACCGGCGTACCCGCCAGGCGCAGCTTGTCAGCGTACTGCAGGCCCTCATCCACCAGCGGATCGCATTCAGCCAGGCCGAACCAGGCCGGAGCCACACCTTCCACATCCTGTGCCTGCAGTGGCGCAAAGCGCCAGTCCTCACGGTCCGCCGGGCTGCGCAGGTACTGGCCGAAGAAGAAATCGATGTGTTCACGCTCCAACACCAGGCCGCTGGCAAAGCGGGCATGCGACGCGGTATCGCCATGCGAGGTCGTGCCCGGGTAGAACAGCATTTGCAGCGCCAGCGGCAGGCCGGCGTCGCGCGCCTGGATGGCGGCCACGGCAGCCAGCGTGCCGCCCGCGCTGTCCCCGGCTACGGCCATCTTGCCGGGCTGCAGGCCCAGGCTGTGGGACTCGGCAGCCAGCCAAGCCAGCGCGTCCCAGGTGTCGTGCACCGCGGTGGGAAAGCGGTGCTCTGGCGCCAACCGATAGTCCAGCGAGACCACGGCGCAGTCACTCAAGCGGCTGAGTTCGCGGCACAGAATGTCGTGCGTGGCCACGCTGCCCACGGTAAAGCCACCGCCGTGCAGGTACAGCAGCACCGGCAGCGGCTCGAACGACGGCGCTACCAGCCTGGCCTGCAACGCATGCCCGTCGCGCGCCGGAATCTGCAGGTCTTGCACCCGGGCCAGGGCGGGCGAAGGAATTTCCAGCACGCCCGCCCCCAGGGCATAAGCCGCGCGGGCCTGCTCCGGAGTCAGGCTATGCAAGGCCGGGCGCCGGGCGCGGGCCATGCGGCTCAACACGGAACGCATTTGCGCGGTCAGGTGGGAATCAATAGACATGGAGTTGAAACCTGCTCTAGCGCAGGTAAATCATGCGTAAGCAGCTAGCAAATAAATAGCAAATAGAACTAGAGACGGGGCAGAAACGGTGCGCTCTGGTCGCGCCAATCCAGCGGGTCCTGCTGCAGCACGATGTCGATGTCCAGCCCCAGTGGCACACCGATTTCTCCGGGGAAGCTGACAGCCAGCGCGTTGTCGTCCAGCGCGCCCTCTTTGGCGCGTACCCGCCAGGCAGCCAGGTGCAGCACGCCGGCCAGAGGTTCGTAGCTTTCGTTGTCGAACGGTGCAATCTGGTACTGCAGCGCGTCCACCAGGCGTTCGGGTAGCTGCCATTGGCGCGCCAGGCCGGCGGCTACATCGGCGTAGCTATAGCCCAGGCGCTTGTGTTCCAGCCGTGCACGGCGCAGGTCGAATGGCGGCTGGGTCTGGTTCAGCGCCTCCATCTCATCCGGCATGGCAATATGCAGTGCCAGCTCACCCACGGCATGTAGGAGCCCGATGGCATAGGCAGTGCACGGGTTGTTGCGTATGGTGCCGGCCAATGCGCGGGAGAGCTTGGCCACGTCCACGCTGAAATGCCAGAACTGTGGCAGCGACAAACTGGCCAGGGTCTGCGGCCCCAGGCTGTGCGTGGCGGTATGCGCCAAGCCGCGCAACTGCTCGGTGCTAAGGATGGCCAGCGCCTCGGGGATGCTATAGACCTGGCCGGTCATAGGCGTGCCGGCCGCGTTGGCTTGGCCCAACAGGCGCACGGTCAGCACCGGGTCGGCGCCTACCAGCTGGCCCAGCACCCGCAGATTGGGGTCCGGGTGGGCCAGCTCATTCAGAAACATGGCCACCACCTTGGGCGCATAGGGCAAGGCCAGCTCGGAGGCCAGCAGCGCATTCAACTCCATGGTTGTGTCTCCATTCGTATACGGCATGGTACGGCAAACCGCCTGCTACGCACCATGGGCGCATGCGGTTTACCGTGCAAATCAGCGCTTGGGTTGCAGCTTGGCAAAAGCCGATGCCATGGCCGACTGCGGCGCCGGGCCGTTGTCGCGACGCGGCTGTTGCTGACCACGGCTAGCGCCCTCGAAGCGGTTGTCGCGCGGGCCCCTGTCGCCGCTGTGGCGGGCCGGTGCCTCGCCCAGTTTCATGCTCAAGGCGATACGCTTGCGCGCCACATCCACCTCGACCACGCGCACCTTGACGATGTCGCCGGTCTTGACGACCTCGCGCGCATCGGTGGTGAACTTGTGGCTGAGTTGGCTGACGTGAACCAGACCGTCCTGGTGCACGCCCAGGTCCACAAAGGCGCCAAAGGCCGCCACGTTGCTGACCGTGCCTTCCAGTACCATGCCTTCAACCAGGTCCTTGATGTCTTCCACGCCATCGTTGAAGCGCGCTACCTTGAAGTCCGGGCGCGGGTCGCGGCCGGGCTTTTCCAGCTCGCCCAGGATATCCTTGACGGTGATGACGCCGAATTTCTCGTTCGCGAACAGCTCGGGCCGCAGCGTCTTCAGCATCTCGGCGCGGCCCATCAGCTCGGTCACCGGCTTCTTGGTGACTTCAATGATTTGCTCGACCAGCGGATAGGTTTCGGGGTGCACGCCGGTCATGTCCAGCGGATTGTCACCGCCGCGGATACGTAAAAAGCCCGCGCTTTGCTCGAAGGTCTTGGCACCCAGGCCGCTCACGTCCATCAGCTGCTTGCGGTTCTTGAAAGCGCCATTGGCCTCGCGCCAGCGCACCACGGCCTTGGCCACGTTCGCAGACAGGCCGGAGACGCGGCTCAGCAGCGGTACGCTGGCGGTGTTCAGGTCCACACCCACGGAGTTCACGCAATCTTCCACCACGGCTTCCAGGCTGCGCGCCAGGTCGTTCTGGCTCACATCGTGCTGGTACTGGCCCACGCCAATGGACTTGGGGTCGATCTTCACCAGCTCGGCCAGCGGGTCTTGCAGGCGGCGCGCAATACTGGCCGCGCCGCGCAGGCTCACGTCCACATCGGGCATCTCTTGCGACGCGAATTCGCTGGCCGAATACACCGACGCGCCGGCTTCGCTGACCACCACTTTCTGCACTTCCACCGGTGGCAGGCCGGCTTGCTCGCTCATCTTGGCCAGCAGCTTGATCAGGTCGGCCGCCAGCTTGTCGGTTTCACGGCTGGCCGTGCCGTTGCCGATGGCGATCAGGTTCACGCCGTGTTTGGCGCACAGCTTGCCCAGGGTATGCAGCGAGCCTTCCCAGTCCTTGCGCGGCTCGTGCGGGAAGACGGTGGCGGTTTCCACCAGCTTGCCCGTCGTATCCACCACGGCGACTTTCACGCCGGTACGGATGCCCGGGTCCAGCCCCAGCACCACGCGTGGGCCGGCCGGTGCGGCCAGCAGCAGGTCGCGCAGGTTGTCGGCAAACACCTTGATTGCCACCTTTTCGGCGTCTTCGCGCAGCTTGGCAAACAGGTCGCGCTCGGTGGACAGGCTGAGCTTGACCCGCCAGGTCCAGGCCACACATTTGCGGATCAGATCATCGGCGGGGCGGCCCTGGTGGCTCCAGCCCAGGTGGATGGCGATGCGGCCCTCGGCCAGGGACGGCTTGCCCGGCTCGGGTTCGACCGGCAGCACCAGCTTGGCATCCAGGTATTCCAGCCCACGGCCACGGAATACAGCCAGTGCGCGGTGCGATGGCACGCGACCGATGGGCTCGTCGTAGTCGAAGTAGTCGCGGAACTTGGCGATGTCGGGGTTGTTCTCGTCCTTGCCAGCGGCCAGCTTGCTGCGCAGCAGGCCTTCATTCCACAGCCAGCTGCGCAGGTTCTGGATCAGCGCAGCGTCTTCGGCCCAGCGCTCGCTGAGGATGTCGCGTACGCCGTCCAGCACGGCCTGCGCGGTGGTGAAGTCGTCGCCGTTTTCACCTTTCTCGGCTTTCACAAAGGCCTGGGCTTCATCGGCCGGCACCAGCGCGGGGTTGCCAAACAGCTTGTCTGCCAGCGGCTCGATGCCGTTTTCTCGGGCGATCTGACCCTTGGTACGGCGCTTAGTTTTGAACGGTAGGTACAGGTCTTCCAGTTCCTGCTTGGTGGCGGCGGAAAAGATGGCCACGCGCAGCGCGTCGGTCATCTTGCCCTGCTCTTCGATGCTGGCAACGATGGCCGCACGCCGGTCTTCGAGTTCGCGCAGGTAGCCCAGGCGAGTTTCGAGCTCGCGCAGCTGGATGTCGTCCAGCCCGCCCGTCACTTCCTTGCGGTAGCGCGCGATGAACGGTACGGTGGCACCGCCGTCCAGCAGCTCTACGGCGGAGCGGATTTGTTCTTCTCGGACTTGGATCTCGGTGGCCAGCTGGCGGATGATTTTCTGCATGGACGGGAATCGATATGGCAAGGGGCGTGAGTTTGCCACAGCTGGAACGTGTGTTTATTTGTATCTAAAAAGCGATTAAAACCTAGGTGACACCTACACCAGAAGCTATTTATTTGATAGCACACGTCAATTCTGCGCTGGCTTTCCAGATACGCCTCGTGCTGGATAACCATGTGCGACATGGCGTAAGGCACACGCCCCATAAAAACGCGGTGGAGGTCCGTGAAGACCAGCCACCGCGTGTTGGACATACTGGGCGTATGGGTTTAGTTCAACTTGATATCAGTCGATATCAGTCGAATTATTTTCATGACAAGTATGCTTATTGCAGCTGCCATTGCTGGCAGGCATTATTGAGCCAAGCCCATTGCTGAATATTGGTCGTGTCGGCGGTGCCGCAGTTGGAAACATCCAATACCTTTCCGCTGTTGCGCGAGGTCAAGCGGAACCAGGGAGCGGTGGTCGTTGTTACCTGCCATTGCTGACTGGTGCTACTGCTGCAAGTATTTTGGATCACGTTGCCGCCATTGGCGGTGGAGGATCCGCTGACATCCAGGCACATGCCGCTGTGCTCGCTATAGATACTGGAGTACCCATTGCCCAAGTCCACCATTTGCCAATTCTGCCAAGCAAACCCGTTGCACGTATAGAGATCGACATTGCTACCCGCACTGGTATTAGGTTGCTGAACGTCCATGCACTTATTGCTGTTTTGATTGACGAGTTTTTTATAAGAACTCAGGGCATTTCCACTGTAACCCGCTGCAACGATATTGGCTTGCACGGCGTTTTCGGTTGCATCAGAAGGCTTGCCTGTTGTCATTGCGCCTTCATAGAAATTACCGACTGCCACCTTGCTGTTGTCGCCGCCAATACCCAAAATAATGGCGCCTTCTTTGTGGAAGGGTACATATCCTGACGTCGTGGGTAAGGGCCCTGCATAATCCGTTTTTAATGCGCCAGTTTGGGCATCTCCATCTCTAATGGAATATGTTGTGGCATCTTGTTTAATCATGGCCGTGACAAAAGTGGTGTTGCGGCCAGTATTATTCGTATTGCTTCCGTTGCCGCCCAGGAATAAACCGTTCTCAAGATCTGCCATGACCCAGGGGCCAGATCCGGTACATGCGAACCAGCACAAAGTACCAAAATAGACAGCATTCATGTGTCCATTGCCGGTATCAAGGTTATTTGTCTCGGCATTACCATAATCAAAGCAGCAACCATTATTCACATGGGTAGCACTGGTAACCATGTATACGCCTTCTGATGCGCTACCGGTTGCAATGCCTGTGGTGTTATTGCGCCGATACCCGACGCCCGCGGAGATATAGACCGCATATGCAGACTTTCCGCCAATCGTCACCTTTAATGCGGTAGCACTGCCTGTGATGTCTGCGCTGCCGTTCCCCCCGGCCGGTGCAACAGTCAAGTGATTTCCATTCGCGGTCTGGTCATAGATCGTTTCAATGGTACATACAGAGCCTGCGCAGAAGGCATCTTGTGCTGCAGCGTTGGCAATACCACCGGCTGTCAAAGTGCCAATATCCATGGTGGCGCCATTAGATGCGCGCTTGACCTGGTACAGTTTTCCGTTATATGCCCCAAACAAGGCTCGCACTGTGCTGTGGGCCGCAGAGCACGGCGTACCGCCCGAAGCGTAAATATCACAGGTACTTGTGGCGGCAGAAGCTTTCTGGAAAAAACCTGCGCTTAAAAATACCATCAACGCCAAAAGCATTAAAAAGCGATTTAGTGTCTTGGCGGTAAGTCTACTTAATGGGGGATGTCCATCCAACTGCAAATAATGGTTTTTCATTTTAGTCTCCGTGGTTATTTACTTTGATACCATGCCTCTCGACATGTCATTCCACGGGTTATTATTTCTAAACCCGTAAAATTGATTTCGGCAGAACGTATAGCGTTCGGTGCCTGATAGGGTGAATTCAATGGTGTGAACCGATGTCGCGCAAACCCGCGATATTCCAACTTGTGCGCCGCCTCAGTTGGGGCCCAGGTGAGCGAAGTACTTTTTTCGCCCACGGCGGTCATACACCACCGGCGGGAGCCGGGGACGGCCGAGGAATCGGCTTCTCCGCCTCACCGCCATCGATCGCGATGCGCAATAGCCGGGCTTCTGCATGGTCAAGAGCGTCAAAATATTCACCGGTAGCGGACTTTTTCCGGCTCTGCACCAGATTCGCCAGATCGGTGCTTGCTTGGCGGTCGCCCTGTTCTGCCAGCGCTTCGAGCTGCCAGACCAGATTTGCCGCGTCGGCATTGGTCTTGGCGCACTCAGATGCCGTCGCATTCGGTTGCTGGGCAACCTGGCATGGCCATATCAGATCAAGCTTTGCGCGTACGGCCGTTACATCTCTACCCGCGGTGGGCGATAGCGGCACCGGATCGTTCGAACAGTTCGATAGGCCGCTTCCGAATGGGCTGATTTGCATCATGTCGGCGCAACGCTGCTTGCCAGGCGCATCCGCTATTGCTGAGGCCGTGCTGCTGAACGGTGGCAATGGCTTGGCGCCATCCAGTTGCCGGGCGCTTGCCAAAGGCTGCTCAGCGCTGTTTGATTGGCTGCCGCCTATCAGTGCGTAATAGCACAGGCACGCTGCGGCGATCACGCATATGCCCGGGAACACTTTTTGAGCAACAGACATTCTTTTCCTGCTTTTGCTGGCCTTCCCCGCGAGCATCTAGACACCTTATGGCCCTGCCAAGAGCAGGATCGGCATACTTGCATACGCAAAGCATAGGTGCCGGGATGTTCTACCGAACGATCAGCCCGGGAGGGAAATTCAGCTCGCGTCGACATCCCCCAACGCAAACCCGATTAGCCGCTCAAACCGATTGTTCGGGGCCATCGTAGCCGTCATCATTTCAAGAAACCAATCACATCTTTCAAACGTGACATATCATTTTTAGCATTGGTGGTACCACTATTGATACTTAAATGTATATGTCTTACTCGGAGCTATCCGTTCAACAACATCCCACTCAACTCCTGCCGCGCAAGACTGCGGCTGCTGGCGTCAGACATACCAATCTGCTGCACGACTCGCCCTTGGTCGAACACAAAAACCACGTCAGCCAGCGCCAGCACGTCTTCCACGTCATGGGTAATCATTAGCGCCGGGATGCCCCATTGGCGGCGCACCTGGGCTAGCTCGTCGCGCAGGCTGTGACGCAGGCGGGGGTGCAAGGCGGCAAACGGCTCATCCAGCAGCAGCACCTCGGGCTGGCAGGCCAGCGCGCGTGCCAAAGCCACGCGTTGCTGCTGCCCGCCAGACAGGGTAATGGGCCGGCTGTCCGCTAGCGCGGCCAGGCCAAAGCTGTCCATCAAGGCCTGCACATGGGCCTGCTCAATGGGCAACAGACGTTTTTTGCGCCAAGACTTCAGGCCGAAGGCAATGTTTTCGTATACCGACAGATGCGGAAACAGCGCGTAATTCTGCGGCAGATAGCCCACGCGGCGCTGGGGCGGCGGCACGTGCACGCCCTGCCCTGCGTCGAACAAGCTACGGCCGTCCATGCGGATGTGGCCCCGGTGGGGCTTGAGAAGGCCAGCAATGGCCTGCAGAGTCAGCGACTTGCCCGCGCCCGAGGGGCCGTACAAGGCGGCAAATGGCGCGTCGGTGGCAAAGCGCACGGCCAGATCAAAGCACCGGCGGCGGTCGGCAACAGTGAGCTGGATGTCTACGTCAATCACGGCTTTCCAAAGCCGTAACGCGCCAGCACTTGCTGCGCCGCATCGGTGAACAGGAAGGCGATGAAGTTCTTGGCCAAGGCCTTTTGCTTGCTGTCCGCCACCACGGCGATGGGGTACGACACAGGGGTGTGGCCGGTGGTGGTCAGCACGATCTTGACCTTGTCGCCCAGCAGCGCCGCATCGGTGCGGTAGACGAAGCCGGCCTCGGCCTCGCCACGGCTCACATAGTCCAGCACTTGGCGCACGTTATCGGCCTGCACGAACTTGGGCTCCAGGGCCGTCCACAGGTGGGCGCTGTCCAGCACCTGCTTGGTATAGCGGCCGGCGGGCACGGTGGCGACTTTGCCGACGGCGATCTTGCGCACATTGGCGCTGCCCAGGTCTTGCAGGCTTTTCAGGCCCAGGCCATCTTTGCCGGGTTCGATCAGCACCAGGCTGTTGCTGACGAAGTCCTTGCGGGTGTCGGTGTCGATCAGTTTTTGGGCCGCACCCCGGTCCATGGTGTCCTGGTCGGCGCTGACGAACACGTCCACCGGCGCGCCCTGGTTGATCTGCTGCAGCAGCACGCCGGAGGCCGCAAAGTTGAAGCGCACGGTGGCGCCGGGCTGGCTGGCTTCAAACTTGGGGCCCAACTCCTTGAACGCATCTGTCAGGCTGGCAGCGGTGGAGACGGTGATCTGCTGCGCGCTGGCCAGCAAGGGCAAGGCCAGCAAGATGGAAAGCAGTCTGGAAAGCAGTAAGGAAGGACGCACGTGAAAGCTCCTGAAAATTAACGCAAGGAAAAGAAGCGGTTCGACAGCACCAGCACCGCAATCGACAGCACCGAGGTGACCAGCACCAGCAGCAGCGCCCTGTCGTCCTGCCCAGCCTGCACCGCGTCGTAAATGGCCATGGACAGGGTTTGCGTCTGCTGCGGGATGGAGCCGGCCACCATCAGCGAGGCGCCGAACTCACCCATGGCCCGCGCAAATGCCAGCAGCGTACCGGCCAGGATGCCCGGCCAGGCCAGCGGCAGCGTGACGCGCATGAACACCGAGAAAACCGATTGGCGCAAGGTGCTGGCAGCGGCCTCCAATGCAGGGTCCACACCCGCAAACGCTGCACTCGCCGACTTGAGCACCAGCGGTAGCGCTACCACGGCCGAGGCGACCACCGCGCCGTGCCAGCTGAAGATGATGGTGTAGTCCAGATGCGTGCGCAGCCAAGCGCCCAGCGGGCTGCGCCGCCCCGCCGCCACCAGAATGGCATATCCGATGACGGTGGGCGGCAGCACCAGCGGCAGCATGCAAGCCGCTTCCAAAAGGCTACTGCCAGGAAACTTTTTACGGGCGAATACCCAGCCCAGCGCAACGCCTGCCAGCGTCGCCAGCAAGGTCGCTACCGCAGCCACTTTCAGCGACAGCATGAGGGGGAACCAGTCCATGGAGGCGAGTAGCGCGGGCATGGCCGGCATTGTATCCAGCCGTATATAGCGATAAAGAAATGTTCAGGGCGCCAGCAGCGCCTGTAGCGCGGCAATGTCTGCAGCGGCTGCCGTGCGGGCGGCCTGCTCCACGGCGCGGTAGTGCTGCACCAGTTGCTCGCCCAACGGCGACAGCGCAGTGCCCCCGCCCTGCACGCCACCGGCCACGGTGGTCACGGCGGGCGACACCAGGGCGCGATTCATTTCGTCCACCAGCACCCAGGCGCGGCGGTAGGACATGCCAAGCTGCCGAGCAGCGGCGGAGATGGAGCCGGTTGCGGCAATGGCTTCCAGCAGATCAACCTTGCCCGGCCCGATAGCAATGCTGGCATCGCGGTAGATGCGCAAGCGGAACTGGGCTTTGCTGGTAGCGGTGCTCACAGCGGCTTGGCGAACAGGCCGATGGTCAGACACACGCCGATGCCGACGATGGCGATGCGTAGGTATTTCTCGTTCACCCGGTGTAGCGCCCAGGAGCCGATGAGGCCGCCCACGATGGCTCCTGCGCCCAGCACCAGCGCGGGCAGCCACTGCACCTGGGGTGAAGTGATGAACAAGGCCACGGCGGATGCATTCATCACCCCGGCCAAGGCGTTCTTGGTGGCCCCAGCATTGCGGGTGGGCAAGCCGGCCATGGTCAGTGCCGCCATCATCAGAAAGCCAATGCCGCCGCCGAAATAGCCGCCGTAGATGGCAATGCAAAACTGCGCCACCGCCGCGCCCGCCGGCCCGATATGCACCGAGGCCTCCCCCGGCTTACGAAAGAAACTACCCCAGGCAAACACCGTGGTGGCAAACAGCACCAGCCAGGGTACCAGCCGAGTAAAAATGTCCGAAGGGGTATGCAGCAACAGCAGGCCACCCAGCGCCCCGCCCAGCACGCTCACCAGCAGCAACGCCCAGAACGGCAGCGCGCCGGCGCCCGTGACCAGCTTGCGGCCCGCAAAGCCGGATGTCACCTGCCCCGGAAACAGCGCCACCGTGGAGGTGATATTGGCCGCCAATGGCGACATGCCCGACAAGATCAGCGCGGGCAAGGTGACAAAAGAGCCACCACCGGCCAGCGAGTTTTGCAAACCGGCCCACAGCCCGGCCACCAGAATCAATACAAGCACGCAGACCCCTCAAATTTCATATATAAAAAAAGCTTCTGGCGCAGTATTTATCTGCGCGAGAAGCTATTCAAACCATAGCAAAAATGCAGAGATATTACGCCAGTGCCTTATCCACAATGCCCTGCGCTTCTTGGGTGATGCGGCGCAAGTGGTCTTCACCGTGGAAGCTTTCTGCGTAGATCTTGTAGATGTTCTCAGTCCCAGACGGGCGTGCGGCAAACCAGCCGTTGGCGGTAGACACCTTCAGCCCACCCAGGCTGGCACCGTTGCCGGGGGCCGTGGTTTGCACCTGGGTGATGGCCTCGCCCGCCAGCTCCGAACTGGTGATCTGCTGTGGCGTGAGCTTGCCCAGCTTTTTCTTCTGCTCGGGCGTGGCCGGTGCGTCGATGCGGTCATAGGCGGGTGCACCAAAGGCCTGGGTCAGCTTTTGGTAAGCCTGGTGCGGGTCGTCGCCGGTGCGGGCGATGATCTCGGCGGACAACAGCGATGGGATCAGCCCGTCCTTGTCGGTGGTCCACACGCTGCCATCGCGGCGCAGGAAGGACGCGCCAGCGCTCTCTTCGCCACCAAAGCCCAGCGAGCCATCGCACAGGCCGGCTGCGAACCATTTGAAGCCCACCGGCACCTCGTACAGATTGCGGCCCAGGCGGGCTGCCACACGGTCAATCATGCTGCTGCTGACCAGGGTTTTACCCACGCCGGCCTGGGCGCTCCAGCCGGGCCGGTTCTGAAACAGGTAGTCGATGCACACGGCCAGGTAGTGGTTGGGCTGCATCAGGCCACCGCTCTTGGTCACGATGCCGTGGCGGTCGTGGTCGGTGTCGCAGGCGAAGGCGATGTCGTACTTGTCCTTCAGGCCGATCAGCGAGGCCATGGCGCTTTTGCTGGACGGGTCCATACGGATGCGGCCGTCCCAGTCCACGCTCATGAAGCGAAAGGTGGCGTCCACTTGCTCGCTCACCACACTCAGGTTCAGCTGGTATTTCTCGGCGATGCGGGCCCAGTAGTGCACGCCCGCGCCGCCCAGCGGGTCCACGCCCATGCGCACGCCCGCGCCGCGGATGGCATCCATATCGATCACATTCGCCAGGTCGGCCACGTAGTTACCCAGGTAGTCGTGGCGGTGCGTGGTGCTGGCCTTCAGCGCCTGGGCATAGGGCATGCGCTTTACGCCCTGCAGCTTGTTCTGCAGGATTTCATTGGCGGCTTTTTCTATCCAGCCGGTGATGTCGCTGTCGGCCGGGCCACCGTTGGTGGGGTTGTACTTGTAGCCGCCGTCCTCTGGCGGGTTATGCGACGGCGTCATCAAAATACCATCGGCCAGGCCCGTGCTGCGGCCTTTGTTATAGACCAGGATGGCATGCGACACGGCAGGTGTGGGCGTGTAGTCGTCATTCACGGCCAGCATGACCTGCACGCCATTGGCGGCCAGCACCTCCAGCGCGGTGGCGCCCGCGGGTTCGGACAGCGCATGCGTGTCTATGCCCAGAAACAGCGGGCCGGTGATGCCGTTCTTTTCACGGTACAGGCAGATGGCCTGGGTGACGGCCAGCACATGGTGTTCATTGAAGCTGGCCTTGAACGCATTGCCCCGGTGGCCCGAGGTGCCAAAAGCCACGCGCTGGGTGGACTCGGCCGGGTCGGGCTGCAAGCTGTAGTACGCGGTAACCAGCCTGGGCAGATTGACCAACAGGGATGGGGGTGCGGTGTGTCCGGCCAGAGGGCTGTTGGGCATGGTGTGTCCTGTTCTTGGATGGGTGGTTCTCAACAATATTGAACCACAGCAATCCGGTGCTTAAGCCCTGGAACCGGGCCGATTGCCGGGTATCTATCCACGCATGTGTTTCCAGTTGTAAGCCTGTAAGACTTTGCGGTCTGCTGCGACCAACGGCTATAACTATTTTCAGGAGCCGTCCATGTGGGATGCTATCAAGTTCGTAGCTTCCAGCGCAGGTATTGCCTGCGCTGGAGCGGCTTTTTCTTCAGAAGGAAGCTGCAGCCTGCAGTCGGGCCGCAACAAGCTGCCAGTGGTGGAGCTGTACACCTCCGAGGGCTGCAGCTCCTGTCCGCCGGCCGACCGGTGGCTCAGCCACCTCAAGGGCCAGACTGCCGTGGTGCAGGCCTTCCATGTGGGTTACTGGGACCAACTGGGCTGGGTGGACCGCTTCGCCACACCCGCCCACACGGTGCGGCAGCGCCAGGTGGCCGCGTGGAACCGGCAAAGCTCCATCTACACGCCGCAGGCGGTACTGGACGGCAAGGACTGGAGAAACTGGGGTGGAACGCTGGACAAGCAGGCCGCCGAGCCCGGCCTGGCCCAGATCAGCCTGCACCAGCTGGGGCCAGACCAGTTTGAGGCCACGGTGACGCCGGTTGCCGGCGCACCCGCGCACTGGTCGGCGTATTGGACGGTGACGGAGAACGGCTACAGCTCCAAGGTGCAGGCCGGTGAAAACGCGGGCGAATTTTTGCAGCACGACTTTGTGGTGCGCCAGTACACCAGCGCTGGCGTCTACACCAGCAACACTGCGCAGCGGCTTACGTTTCGTAGCATTGCCAGCACGCCGGAGCACAGCCGGCAGATCAATCTGGTGGTGTTCGATCCGCAGACGGGCAAGACGCTGCAGGCCATCACTGCGCCCTGTTAAGCACGTTTAAGCACGTCTTAAATGGCCTTCAGCACATAGCCTATGCGGGGGAAGTGCACGTGCACCGTGCCGGCTCGCGAATCCTCGCGGCGCAGTGTGATGTGCATGCGGGTGGCTGCCACCAGCTCGCCCTCGCTGGTTTCCGGGCCAAAGCTTTCGGCTTGGACACTGACCCGGCTGCCCAGCGGGATGCCATGGTCGTCCTGGAACACTTCGGTTTCCAACGGCAGCGGCGTGGATTGCGCGGCGAGCGCGACAGCATCCTCCGAGCTGAGCTGTTGTATGGGCGGGTGGTCCAATGCGGCCATGTGGTCCATCCAGTCCAGCACACTTGGCGTGGCATCAAGGATGGGCGCCAGCGCTGGCACGTTAAAGCGGGTGAACCACAGCGGCGCGTAGGCGGCAAAGTCCGCCAGGCAGGGCGCCGTGCCCACCAGAAAGGGCAAATCTTCCAGCATGCTAGCCAGGCGGCGCAAATAAGACTTGTAGGCCGATGTGGCATCGCCCGGGCGCAGGTGCGGTACACCGCCCCTCATCTTGGCACGGTCCTCCGCGAAGGCCAGGCCCACCTCCGGCGGCACGTGGCCAAACAGCTGCTCGCGCCCGCGCGGTTGGAAGCAATAGGCCATGGCGGCGGTGAACAGCGTGGTATCGGCCCACTGCGCCAGTACCCGCGCCAAGCCTTTGTGCGAAGGGGGTGACAGCGAAGGGCTGGGCTGGCGGTGCTCCAGCACGTCGCAGATCAGCGCGCTGTCGCAATAGATGTCGGCACCGACCTGCAGCACCGGGGTTTTGCGGTAGCCGCCAGTCAGGGCCACCACGTCAGGCTTGGGTGCGATGCTGGGCACGGTGACCGACTGCCAGTCCAGCTGCTTGTAGGCCAGCACCTTGCGGACCTTTTCAGAGAACGGCGAGATGGTGTAGTGGTGCAGTATCAGATCGGCCATGGCAAAACCTTCCACTATTCGTCGCTGGAGCGTACGCGCGAGCGCACGTAGATCAACACGGCCCCGAAGACTGCTGCCACCCCACCGCCGACCACCATGGTCTGGCCCAGGTCATCGTCCGCGCGTTGGGTGAACAATCCCAGGATGAGCGTCAGCAGCCCTCCGTAGAGCAATATCCAAATGGTGTTCTCTAGCCGGGCAATCGTTTTAGGGGTGAGCATGCGCGCCACTGTACCGAAAGCAGGGCCCGCCCGCCATGGTCGCACTATTTTTACCCAGGATTTACCTGGGTAGCACGCCCCCTAGGGGTTTGCGCTAGGGCGGACTTGAACCCGCCGCGTAAGTCCTTGCCCTGCAACGGTATTCCGCCGCTTCCATGCAGGGTTGCCGATATATCAATCTGCACCAGGGCAAGACGCCACTAGACTGCGCGCAGGCTGATGGCAGCCCACAGAATCCCTCTTACGGAGACAAACAACAATGGCCCCCCTACCCTCCACCACATCGGGCAGCGCACTCGAAAAATCCGCGTACAACAAAGTCGCCTGGCGCCTGATCCCCTTTTTGTTTCTTTGTTACGTCGTAGCCTATCTGGACCGCGTCAACGTCGGCTTTGCCAAGCTGCAGATGCTGACCGACCTGAAGTTCAGCGAGACCATTTACGGCCTGGGCGCTGGCATCTTTTTCGTGGGCTACTTTCTGTTCGAAGTGCCCAGCAACATCATCCTGCACCGCACCGGCGCCCGGGTGTGGATTGCCCGCATCATGGTCACCTGGGGCGTCATCTCGTCGGCCATGATGCTGGTCACCACGCCGGCCATGTTCTATGTGCTGCGCTTTCTGCTGGGCATTGCCGAGGCCGGCTTCTTCCCCGGCATCATCCTGTACCTGACCTACTGGTTCCCCATGGAGCGGCGTGCCCGCGTAGTGGCCCTGTTCATGACGGCCATTGCCTTGTCGGGTGTGGTGGGTGGGCCGCTGTCGGGCTGGATCATGCAGGCTTTTGCCGGTGTGAATGGCTGGCATGGCTGGCAATGGCTGTTCCTGCTGGAAGGTATTCCGTCCATCCTGGTCGGCATCTGCGTGTTCTTCTATCTGGAGGACTCTATCGCTGGCGCCAAATGGCTGACCGACGCAGAAAAGCAATTGCTGATAGGCAACATTCGCCGCGACGAAAGCGGCCGCAGCGAGCACAGCCTGAAGCAGGTGTTCCGCAACCCCAAGGTGTGGCTCATGGCCAGCATCTACTTCTGCAGCGTGATGGGCCTGTACGGCATCAGCTTCTGGCTGCCACAGTTGATCAAGAACGCCGGCGTCAAGGATGTGCTGGACGTGGGCCTGCTGACCATGATCCCCTATGGCCTGGCGGCCGTGGCAATGGTGGTCGCCAGCCGCAGCTCGGACCGCAGTGGCGAGCGCCGCCTGCACACCTCTGGCGCGGCCTTCGTCGGCGGCCTGGGCCTGGTGCTGAGTGGCGTGTTTGGCAACGATATCGTGCTGGCCATGGCCGCACTCAGTCTGGCCACCATGGGTATTTTGACCAGCCTGCCGTTGTTCTGGACCCTGCCCACCGCCATGCTGCGTGGCTCGGCGGCCGCCGCCGGCATTGCCCTGATCAACGCCCTGGGCAACCTGGCCGGCTTCGTCAGCCCCTTCATGGTGGGCAGCATCAAGGACGCCACCGGCAGCACCACGGCAGGGCTGTATGTACTGGCCGGCAGCCTGTTCCTGGGCGGCATCCTGGTGCTGCTGGCCACCCGCAAGCCAGCAGGGCGTTGAACCGGCATGCGCCGCGCTGCACTGACAATCGTACGGAAAGGAAACCTCCCCGTGACGCCCTCTTCCGCCGACCACCGCGCTCTGCTGCGCAGCCTGTTTGACGCCGCCATCGCCGCCGCCCAGCCCGCGCTGTGCCTGCCGCCGCATTTACCTGCACGACCCAAGGGCCGGACCATCGTGATCGGTGCAGGCAAGGCCTCGGCGGCCATGGCGCAAAGCCTGGAAGCGCATTGGGACGGCCCGCTGGAAGGCCTGGTCATCACCCGCTATGGCTATGCCGTGCCCTGCCAGCGCATCGAGATCGTCGAAGCCGCCCACCCGGTGCCCGACGCGGCCGGCGCGCTGGCCACCCAGCGCATACGCCAGCTGGTGACGGGCCTGAACGCCGACGACCTGGTCATCGCCCTGGTATCAGGTGGCGGCTCGGCGCTGCTTGTGGAGCCGGGCGCTGGGCTGACGCTGGCCGACAAGCAAGCCGTGAACAGCGCGCTGCTGGAATGCGGCGCCAGCATCTCCGAAATGAACTGCGTACGCCGACACCTGTCCGGCATCAAGGGTGGTCGGCTGGCCGCCGCCTGCTACCCGGCGCGCGTGCACACCCTGCTGATATCCGACGTGCCAGGTGATGCGCCCAGCAATATCGCCTCTGGCCCCACGGTGGCGGATGCCAGCAGCTGTGCGGATGCGCTGGCCATCATCACCCGCTACCAGATTGCCTTGCCACCCGCGGCGCGCACGCTTTTGGAAAGCCGCCAGGGCGAAAGCATCAAGCCCGACGATGCACGGCTGGACGCCAACGTCACCCGCACCATCACTGCCCCACAGATGGCACTGGAGGCCGCCGCCCAAGTGGCGCGGGCGGCCGGCTACACGCCCTACATCCTGGGCGACAGCCTGGAGGGCGAGGCGCGCGACCTGGGCAAGGCCATGGCCGGCATCGCCCGGCAGGTCGTGCTGCACGGCCAGCCATTCCTGGCGCCTTGCGTGTTGCTATCGGGCGGTGAAACCACAGTCACCCTGCGCGGCAACGGCCGTGGCGGGCGCAATGTGGAGTTTCTACTGTCCCTGGCGGTGGGGTTGGACGGCCTGCCCGGCGTGCATGCCATCGCGGGCGATACCGACGGTGTGGACGGTGTGGAAGAAATCGCCGGTGCCACCCTGGCTCCGGACACCCTGGAGCGCGCCTGGGCCCAGGGCATCAACCCCAGGGCCAGCCTGGACCGCAACGACGGCCATGGCTTTTTTCAGGCGCTGGGCGACTCGGTCATCACTGGCCCCACGCTGACCAATGTGAACGACTTTCGCGCTATCGTGATTGAAGCACCTAAGCGCTGATACCGTCCCCCGGCCACACCATATCGATGGTTGCCAGCAAAGCTTGCAGCGTGGCGGATTCCTCTTGTGACCGCCGATACAGCAGCGACAGCGGGCAAGCCAGGCGCGCGCCCTGCCAGGCCACGACCTGTCCGGTCTCCAGCGCCGGGGCCAGGGTGCGCTCGCGCATCAAACCCAGGGCCACGCCGGCCTGTACCAGCTCCAGAATCGATGCCTCCTGGTCGGCCTGCACCACGGTGCGATAGCTCAGGCCGCGCTCCGCAAACATCTGGGTCACCACGCCATACTGCGAGCTGCCGGTCGGCGAGGCCAGCCAGGGCATGGCGGCCAGCTCCTCCCAGCCTGCCGTGTGCAAGCGCTCGGCCCAGGCGGCCGGCCCGATGACCACGTAATGCTCCAGCAGCAGTTGGCGCACGGCGATGTCGGTGTCCTTCAGCGGCCCCAGGTAGAAGCAGGCGTCCACCTCTCCGTCTCGGAGCATTTGCAGCACCCCGCCCGAGATGCCGTGCTGCAGCGACACATCCACCTGCGGGTAATACTGCAGCAGGGCCGTGAGCAAAGCCCCGAGGCGGATGGAGTCCGGGTCGATGATGGTGCCCAGGCGCAGCCCGCCGGCCACCGTGCCGCGCATAGAGGCGGCCAGCGCCGCCATTTCCTGTACCGAGTCCACGGTTTGCGTGGCCAGTGGCAGCAGGCGCCGCCCGGCTCCGGTCAGCACCATGCCGGTGGGCGTGCGGGCAAACAGCAGCACGCCCAGTTCGTCTTCCAGGCTCTTGATTTGTTTGGACAGCGCAGACTGGGTCAGGTGCAACTGGTCGGCCGCCCTGACGAGCTGGCCGCAGCGGGCCACGGCCAACAGCGCACGTAGTTGGTGGAGTTCCATGCGGGGATTATGGCCCGCAGCCCACGCGGAACCGGTGCCCGTGCATTCAAAAGAAATAGGCCGCTAGCGCAGACACTACCTGCGCCAGCAGCTATTCATTCAATAGCAATGCAGCCTACAACACCTCAAACACCCCGGCCGCGCCCATGCCGCCGCCTATGCACATGGTCACGCACACGCGCTTGGCGCCGCGGCGCTTGCCCTCGATCAGCGCGTGGCCGGTCAGGCGCTGGCCGCTCACGCCATACGGGTGGCCGACAGCAATCGCGCCGCCATTCACGTTCAGCCGGTCGGCCGGAATGCCCAGCTTGTCGCGGCAGTAGATCACCTGCACCGCGAAGGCTTCGTTCAGCTCCCACAGGTCGATGTCTTCCACCTTCAGGCCCAGGCGCTTCAGCACCTTGGGGATGGCGAACACCGGGCCTATGCCCATTTCGTCCGGCTCGCAGCCGGCCACTGCAAAGCCCAGGAAGCGGCCTAGCGGCTGCAGGCCGCGCTGGCTGGCCAGGGCTTCGTTCATCACCACCACAGCACCGCCGCCGTCGGAAAACTGGCTGGCGTTGCCGGCCGAGATCAGGCCGCCGGGCAAGGCCGAACGCAGGCCGGCAATGCCTTCCTTGGTGGTGCCGTCACGTATGCCTTCGTCCTGGCTCACCGTCACTTCCTTGGTCATCAGGCCGCGCACCTTGTCAGCCACGCCCATGGTCACGGTGATGGGCGCTATCTCGGCGGTGAACAAGCCGGCCGCCAGGGCCGCCACGGCCTTTTGCTGGCTGGCCGCGCCGTATTCGTCCATATGCTCGCGGCTGATGTTGTAGCGCTGCGCCACCTGCTCAGCGGTCTGCAGCATGTTCCAGTAGATCTCGGGCTTGTTTTTCACCAGCCAGGGGTCGTTCAGCATGTGGATGTTCATCTCTTGCTGCACGCAGGAAATGCTCTCCACGCCGCCAGCCACGTACACATCACCTTCGTTGGCAATGATGCGCTGGGCCGCCATGGCAATGGTCTGCAGGCCGGACGAGCAGAAGCGGTTCACCGTGACGCCGGAGGTCGTCACCGGGCAGCCGGCGCGCAAGGCAATCTGGCGGGCGATGTTGGCGCCCGTCGCGCCTTCCGGCGTGGCGCAGCCGATGATCACGTCATCGACCTCGGCCGCCTCGATGCCGGCGCGCTGGATCGCGTGCTGCACCGCGTGGCCGCCCAGGGTGGCACCATGGGTCATGTTGAAAGAGCCCTTCCAGCTTTTGGCCAGAGGGGTGCGGGCGGTGGAAACGATTACGGCGGCGGTCATGTTCTGTGTTCCTTAGTTGAAGGTTTTGCCTTCGGCGGCGAGCTTGGCCAGCAAGGGCGCGGGCGTCCAGAAAGCGGCATCGTCCAGCGGGTTCTGCGCAAAGCGCTGCATGGCCTGCACCACGTTGAACAATCCCACCTGGTCGGCGTAATGCATGGGGCCACCACGGTAGATGGGGAAGCCGTAGCCAGTCAGATACACCATGTCGATGTCGCCAGCCTTGGAGGCAATGCCCTCCTCCAGGATGTGCGCGGCCTCATTCACCATGGAATAGACCAGACGCTGGACGATTTCTTCGTCGCTGATCTTGCGCGGCGTGATGCCCAACGAGGCGCGGTGGTCGGCGACCATTTTTTCCACCAGTGCGCTCGGCACCGCATCGCGCTTGCCGGCCTGGTAGTCATACCAGCCGGCGCCGGTCTTCTGACCAAAGCGGCCGAGTTCGCACAGCAGATCCGCCGTCTTGCTGTACTTCATACCCGGCATTTCCACGTAGCGGCGCTTGCGTATCGCCCAGCCGATGTCGTTACCCGCCAGGTCGCCCATGCGGAACGGGCCCATGGCGAAGCCGAACTTCTCCACCGCCTTGTCCACCTGGGCCGGGGTGCAGCCCTCGTCCAGCAAAAAGCCGGCTTGCCGGCCGTACTGCTCGATCATGCGGTTGCCGATGAAGCCGTCGCAGACGCCGGACACCACCGAGGTCTTCTTGATCTTCTTGCCGAGCGCCATCACCGTGGCCAGCACGTCCTTGGCCGTGGCCTTGCCGCGCACCACTTCCAGCAGCTTCATCACATTGGCGGGGCTGAAGAAATGCGTGCCCACCACATCTTGCGGACGCTTGGTGAAGCTGGCGATCTGATCCAGGTCCAGCGTGGAGGTGTTCGACGCCAGGATGGCGCCGGGCTTCATCACCCGGTCGAGTTCCTGGAACACGGCTTTTTTAACGCCCATGTCTTCGAACACGGCTTCGATCACCATGTCGGCATCGCCCAGGTCGTCATAGCTCAGCGTGGTGCTGAGCAAGCCCATGCGCTGGTCCAGCTTGTCCTGCTTCAGCTTGCCCTTGGCCACCTGGGCTTCGTAGTTCTTGCGGATGGTGGCCAGGCCGCGCTCCAGCGCTTCGGGCTTGGCTTCCAGCAACTTCACCGGGATGCCGGCGTTCAGGAAGTTCATCGCAATCCCGCCGCCCATCGTGCCGGCGCCGATGATGGCGACGCTGTTGATAGCGCGTTGCGCAGTATCTGCGGGCACGTCAGGTATTTTTGATGCTGCACGCTCGGCGGCGAAGATATGCCGCAAGGCCCGGCTCTCGGGCGTCCACATCAGGTTCAAGAAGGTGCTGAGCTCGAAGGCCATGCCGGCGTCGAACTTCTGCTTGGTGGCGGCCTCGACCGCGTCCACGCACTTCAGCGGCGCCGGGTAGTTCTTCGCCATGCCCTTGACCATGTTGCGGGCGAACTGGAAATAAGCGTCGCCCTGCGGGTGCTTGCATTTGAGGTTGCGCACCAGCGGCAAGGGCCGGGCATCGGCGATGGAGCGGGCAAAAATCAGCGCTTCCTCCAGCAGCGATTCGGCGGATGCCGCCTGCTTGTCGAACAGCTTTTGGCCGGGCAGCGATGCCAGCAATTCGCTCTTCACCGGCTCGCCGCTGACGATCATGTTCAACGCGGCCTCCACGCCCAGCACGCGCGGCAGGCGCTGCGTACCGCCGGCGCCAGGGATCAGGCCCAGCTTGACCTCTGGCAAGGCCACGTTGCAACCCGGCGCGGCGACGCGGTAATGGCAGCCCAAAGCCGTCTCCAGCCCACCGCCCATGCACACCGAATGGATGGCCGCGACGACAGGCTTGGCCGAATTTTCGATGGCCAGAATCATGCTCAGCAGATTCGGCTCGCGCATGGCTTCAGGGGTATCGAATTCCTTGATGTCGGCCCCGCCGGAAAACGCCTTGCCGGCGCCGGTGAGTACGATGGCCTTGACGGTCGCATCGGCATTCGCCTGGGCCAGGCCGTCCGTCACGGCGCGGCGGGTAGCCAGGCCCAGGCCGTTGACCGGTGGGTTGTTCAGAGTGATTACGGCTATGTCGCCGTGAACTTGGTATTGCGCCGCCATGGAGGAACCTCAGGTTTAAATCGAACGATCGTGCGATTTAAATTCTAGGCCCGGTGCATGTCGGCGCATGCACTGGTTTGTCCCAGTCGGGACAGTTTTACTAGCGCACCGAGATACTGCTGGGCCCGGAGCCGTTGGTGGATGCAGTCCCCAGCGAGGTCAATGCGCCGCTGGACCCTACGCTGAACGATGTAACCGTGGCGTCGTTGTAGTTGGCCGCATACACAAAGCTGCCGCTGGGCGACACGGCAATTCCGCTGGGGCCGGTGCCGGTAGCCACGGTGGGGGTAGCCATGGCAGTCAGCTTGCCGCTGGAGATGCTGTACTGGGACACCGTGTTGTCGCCCGAATTCGCCACATAGGCATAGCGCCCGCCAGGGCTGACGACGATGCCGCTGGGCGAGGTGCCGGTGCTAACGCTGGCGGGCGACAAGGCCGTCAACAAGCCGCTGCTGCCAATGCTGAACTGGGCCAGTTTGGCGCTGTCTGATAGGGTCACATACAAGTAGTTGCTGTCTGGCGCAATGGCAATCGCCAGCGGCGTGGTGCCCACCGAGCTCAGGCTGACCGTGGCCGGCGACAAGGCCGTCAGCGCACCAGTGCTACCAATGCTGTACTGCGACACGCTGTTGCCACTGGCGTTGACCACATAGGCGTACAAGCCATCGGGGCTGACCGCCACCGCGTAGGGGTTCACCCCCGCAGCCACGCTAGGTGTGGACATGGCGGTCAGTGCGCCGGTAGAGCCGATGGTGAACTGCGACACCGTGGCGCTGCCGTAGTTGGCGACGTACAGGTATTTGCTGTCGGGGCTGATGGCCAGGCCGTACCCTGCGCTATCGGCGCTACCGGTGCCCACCAGGCTCAACGCGCCGGTGCTGGCCGAGATGCTGTAGACGCCTATGGCCTTGTTGTTCTGGAAGCTGACGTAAGCAAACTTGCCATCGGCACTGGTGCTGATGCTGGACGGCAAATAGGTGTTGGTGGACAGCGTGGCCGTTGACTGCGCAGCCAAGGCCCCGGTACTGCCCACGCTGAATTCGCCCAGGCTACCGCTGTACCAGTTGCTGGTAAAGGCCACATAGCCACGGCAGGTAACCACCACACTGGACACATTGCTGCCACCGCCGCCGCTGGCATTGCTGACCACGCAGGTCTGCCCGTCCGGCTGCGTCGCCACGCTGACGTCGTAACTGCCCGTCATGCTGTCGCTGAAGGTGAAACTGGTGGCACCCGAGGCCACCGCCAGGGTGGACGAGCCATTGGCCAGCACCAGGCCGCTGGTCGTCAAGCCGCTGACTGTACCGGCCAGCGTGTATGCGGTGGTGTCATCGCTGCTACCGCCTCCGCAGGAAGTCAATGCGACAACGGTGGCGCAGGTAATCAAAAATGGTAAGCCATTGCGGCGCTGTGTGTTCAAAGCTCACTCCGTAGTTTCTCTTGTGCGAACTACGGTAGCACCCACGCATAAAGTTATTTATCAATTGATGTCTGGCTTGCAGCAGGCATTTCACACTTCCAGCCACTCCTGACGCAAGGCATTGTCCTCACGCAACTGCTGCGGCGTACCCTCGAACACGATGCGCCCCCGCCCCATCAGCAATACGCGGTCAGCTATGTCCAGGGCAATGGCCAGTTTTTGCTCCACCAGCAGAATCGCCATACCCTGGCTGCGCAACTGCTGAAGGGTGGCGGCCATGTGCGCCACCAGCTGCGGCGCCAGGCCTTCAGTCGGCTCGTCTACCAGCAGCAGCTGCGGGTTGCCCACCAGGGTACGCCCCAGGGCCAGCATTTGCTGCTCGCCGCCGGACAGCACGCCGCCAGGGGCATGCTGGCGGGCTTTGAGCGGGGGAAACATCTGGTAGATCGCATCCAGATCCCACGGGCCCTTGGGGCCGGCGGACTTCTGGCCCAGCAACAGGTTCTGCTGCACGCTCAGCCGCGGAAAGATGTCGCGGCTTTCGGCAACATAGCCCAGGCCACGCTGCGCAATCTGAAACGGCTGCAGCCCCAGCAGTTCCTGCCCCATCCAAAGCGCCGAGCCTTCTGCGCGGACCAAGCCCATCAGCGCCTTGGCCGTGGTGGACCGGCCTGCGCCATTGCGCCCCAGCAGGGCAACGATTTCGCCCGGCCGCAGGTCGAACGACAGCCCCTGCAGCACATGGCTGTGGCCGTAGTAGGCGTGGAGCTGGCGTACCTGCAGCATCAGGCGGTGGCCCCCAGATAAACAGCTTGCACCTGCGGGTTGGCGCGTATGGCGGCCGGTGTGTCGCAGGCGATGATCTGCCCCGCCACCATCACAGCTATTTTGTCCGCCAGCGCATATACCACCTGCATATCGTGCTCCACAATCAATAGCGTTTTACCCTGGGTCACGTCGCGTATCAGCTGCACGAAATGCGCGCTTTCGCTGGCCCCCATGCCGGCCGTAGGTTCGTCCAGCAGAACAGTGTGGGCACCGCCGGTAATGGTGATACCCAGCTCCAGCGCGCGCTGCTCGGCATAACCCAGTTCGCCAGCCAACACATCACGTTTGGCGCTCAGCTGCACCTGGGCCATGCAATGCTCTGCCAGGGCATTGGCATCCTTCAGGCCCGACAAACGACGCCAGAAGCTGTAGCCATAGCCCAGGCTCCACAACACGCTGCAACGCAGGTTTTCAAACACGCTGAGCCGTTCGAATACGTTGCTGACCTGGAAGCTGCGCGACAGGCCCGCCCGGTAGATCTGGAAAGGTGTTTTGCCTTGTATGGCCTGGCCTTGCAGCACGACACGGCCGCTGTCTGGCGCATGTTTGCCGCTGATGAGGTTGAACAAGGTGGACTTGCCCGCGCCGTTGGGGCCGATCAGCGCCACCCGCTCGCCCGCCGCCACGGCCAGGCTGGCACCCCGGATGATGTCTACCGGGCCAAAGCTTTTACGCAGGCCTTGCAGCTCCAGTGCTGGCACAGGTTCCGTCATATCCGGCGCGCCCCCATAAACATGCCGCCGCCCGCCAGCAATACCAGTGCCGCGCCCAGCCAACAGGTCCAGCGGCTGGCGTCCAGTTGCAAGCCCATCCAGCGCAACTCCGGCCCCAGCGAAGACTGCAGTTGCAGCTGGTAGGCCATCTCTACCAGCATGGAAAGGCCCACGAAGGCCATCGCTGCACACAGGGTCAAAGCCACATAACGCGGCCATCGGCGCCACTGCAGCCGGTGCGCCACCAACACACTGGCGATACCCCCCGGTGCCACAATCACGATGGCCAGAAACATCAAGCCCAGGTACAGCAGCCAGGCCTTGGTCAAGGTACTCAACAACACAAAACACAGCACCATCAGTACCGCGCCAATGATCGGCCCCCAAAAGAACCCCGTGCCGCCCAGCACCGTGAACAATAGGTAGGTCCCCGAGCGCTGGCTTCCCAGCACGTCGGCAGTCACTATCTCGAAGTGCAAGGCCGCCAAGCCGCCGGAAATACCTGCGAAAAACCCCGCCACCACCACCGCCATGAAGCGCACACGGCGGGCGTTGTAGCCTACAAATTCGGCGCGCTCCGCGTTATCGCGCACGGCGTTCAGCATGCGGCCCAGGGGGGTCAGGGTAAAGAAGTACATCAACGCCGTGCAAACGCCGGTATAGGCAGCCACCAGGTAGTAAACCTGGATTTGCGGACCGAAGCTGATGCCCAAGGGCGCAGCACCTTGCACGCGGTTGCCGGCCAGGCCCGATTCGCCGCCAAAGACCGCCGGGAACAACCACGCCATCGCCGCCACCAGCTCGCCCAGGCCTAACGTCACCATGGCAAACGTAGTGGCAGAACGCTGCGCACTCATCCAGCCCAGCAGCAAGGCCAGCACGGCCCCGGCCACGCCACCTACCAAGGGCACCAGGCTGACCGGTAGCAGCGCCAGGTTCAACACATGCATGGCGGCAAACGCGCCCAGCCCGGCGTACACCGCGTGGCCAAAGCTCAGCATGCCGCCCTGCCCCAGCAAAATGTTGTAGCTGAGGCAGACGATGGTGGCGATGCCCATCTGCGTCAGCAAACTTTGGCCCAGGCTGCTGTGGAACACCCATGGCACCGTCAGCAGAAGCGCCGCCGAACCGCCCCACACCGCGGCCTTAGTCAGCACGCCGCCCCCACAGCCCTTGCGGTCTGGCCACCAAAACGATCACCAGCAATAAGTAGGGCAACAGTGGCGCGATCTGGCTGACCTTGATGCGCCGCAAGGCATCGCCCCAGGAGCCTGGGGCGACCAGCCATCCGAGTACCGGGGTATCGATGCCCACCGCCAAGGTTTGCAGCATGCCCACCAGCAAAGACGCCAGAAAGGCCCCCTTCAAAGACCCCATGCCGCCCACCACCACGACCACAAATACCACGGAGCCCACGGTGGCAGCCATGCCCGGTTCGGTCACAAAAGCGTTGCCCCCCACCACACCCGCCAGGCCAGCCAGCGCAGCACCGCCGGCAAACACCCCCATGAACACGCGAGGCACGTTGTGGCCCAAGGCCTGTACCGCATCCGGGTGCGTCAGCGCCGCCTGCACCACCAGGCCGATCCGGGTACGCGCCAACACCAACCACAGCCCGCCCAACATGGCCAACGCCACCAGCACCATGAAACCGCGATAGGCAGGAAACGGCGAGCCCCACACATAGAACAAAGGCCCCGCCAATTGGGTTGGAATGCGGTAGTCCACCGGCCCCCTGCCCCAGACCAGTTGCACCAGTTCGATCAGCACCGTGTTCAACCCGAATGTCACCAGCATTTCGGCGATATGCCCATGGGCATGCATGCGGCGCAACACGAACTTTTCAAACCCCGCGCCCAGCAAGCCCACGGCAGCCGGAGCCAACACCAAGGCCGCCCAGAAGCCAAGCCACTGCGTCAGGCTGTAGGCGAAGTAGGCCCCGAGCATGTAAAAGCTGGCATGGGCCAAATTCAGCACCCCCATCATGCTGAAAACCAGCGTCAATCCCGCGCTGAGCATGAACAGCATCAGCCCATAGGCCAGGCCGTTCAACAAAGATAGGGTGAAAAACTCCATGCGTTTCCAGGGGTGGGGCCACGCGGTGCGGTGGGGCGGAAGTGTAGCTGGCGCTAAGGCCCGGTGAACGTCCCCCTTGGCGAAACAGGTGATCGGTTAGCGGACTACTTGGCGGCTGTGGCTGCCGTATTGGCCGGTGGCATCACGCTGCCAGTGGAATTTGGTTTTGACGCGGTGGTCGCGGTCGGTGTAGACCATCACGCTTTCGCGTATAGGGCATCGACTACTATATTTTTGATAGCTTCCTGCGCAGGTCGGGCGGTCGTGAGGGGCCGACTTTCTACAAATTCTGTGTGCTTACATTTGAATGCTTTTTGAAGTCACTTTTCAAAGCGTATGGTGACCAGTTCAGGGAGAATCCCTGCATGCATTTCTCGACCAATCCCGCCCGCCCGCACACCTCTACTACTAGCAAATCATTGGGCTTATTTAGCTTGTTGCTTAGTACCTGTTTAACAGCTTGCGGACAAACTGGCCCCAACGCATCAGCACCGCCCGCAGCGGCGAATTCCCAAGCTACCGCCGCCCCTGCGTCAACAGCAGCGAAGGCTTTGGCTGAACGAGTAAAAAAAGAGCTTGTGCACCTACCCGGTGGCACCTTTGAAATGGGCGACTGGGGCAATGCCGATGGGCTGCCGTACGAGGCGGAAACCAACAACAAGCCTGCACACGCCGTCACTCTGGACGGTTTTTCTATCATGGCTTACAAGGTAACTTACGACGACTTCGATTTGTTTACCGATAGTGTGGGTGAGCAGCGCATCGACCAGACAAAATTCGGCCTCAAGTACCGCGCCCCACGCAAGCCTGCCGGAGTGAACTGGTTTGGAGCCAAGGCATATTGCGCATGGCTCGGCCAGCTTACCGGCATGCCGTTTGATTTGCTGACCGAGGCGCAATGGGAATACGCGGCTCGCTCTGGCGGTAAGAAAGTACTGTTTGCTACGGATAACGGGAAGATTGATAAGAATAGGAACTACCCTTGGGACACCGAGGACCAACGCACACCGGATATCGGCACCTACCCTCCGAACCCTGCGGGTCTGTATGGAATGTTGGATTACTTTGCCAGTGAATGGGTCAATGACTGGTACGACCCGGACTATTACAAGAACTCGCCCACACACAATCCCAAAGGCCCAGTGGTGGGGCAACCTGCGCAAGTGAGCCATCCCGAATTTGGACCGGGAAAAGTTATTAGGGGACACTCATCGCCGGGAAATAGCCCTGCATTCGGTGGATTTGTTTTTTCTAGGGGGGGCAAAACTCCGAAAGAGGTTCGTCCTGATTTTGCGGGGCAATACCCTGGTTTTAGTGGCTGGTCCACCGCTCAGTTCCGTTGCGCAGTCAACTAATCTAAGTCGATACTATCGCCGTAAAGGGTACTAATTGCGCTTTTTACGAGATGCCTTGGCCTTGCGAATAGTGCTGCGAAGTGTTTCGTTGCGATTTGAGTCATTGCTGTCAAACACCACTAGGTCATCTTCGTCCGAAGTCCATGCCCAAAAGAGCACAAACACCAACCCTAAAAAAAACCACTTCACAACGCTCCAAACCAGCCGCGCAACCCAACCGATCAAAGCAAAGGGGCTCCACAAAAGCCAGCGAATCCCGTTACCAAGCATCGTAGTTACGGCGGCAAAGCCACCGACCTCTGAGTGCACCGATTGCTTCACGTCAAGCGTGCGCACTAGGGTGAGACAGCGGAAACTGCGCGTAGGCAAAGCTAGGATCGTCGTTACGCATAAACGGGCGCTGAATCATCGGCTCAGCCTTGGCGACCTGGACACTCGCCCGGTCCAGCCCGCCCGCAAAACTGGACCCGTCCAGCAAATCATTCATGGCCACCACATTGCTGCGGTTGCCCAGCTCGCCCATCGCCGTAGTAATACGGTCTAGCGTGTTATCTAAATGCCCCCGCGTTTGCGTGGTTGCCAACAAACTATCCACGCTAAAAGCGGCCATCTGCCGCAACTCGCGGTTCCCCGCGTACTGAGGTTGGTTAGCAATCTCGGTAATGCTGGCGATCATGGCCCCACGGGCCTCGGGTGGCATGTAAGCAAACCACCCCCAACCGCTGCGCATTTGCTGTTCCATTTCGCGGATGAAGCGCTCGCCTTTTTGACGAACTGCATCTACGGCGTTGTCATAGATTTGCCCAATATCCCGTACGTCTTCCAATGCTGAATCCACAAAATCCTGCAATGTCTTCTCACCGGCTTGCACCATGTAAAGCACTTGGTTGAAGGCGTAAAAAATAGGTTTCGCCATCAACCCTTGCAACTTTGTGTAATCCGCCTGCTTCAACTGGTGCGCTACGCATCCAACGAAGTCAAAAATCGTCTTCCCCCCCACCTTGCAAGACACGCTACCCTCCCCGCCCAACCCCAGGCAAGCTCCGGCCTTGGCCGCAATCACAAAGTTACCGTTTTTGTAGCCGACCTCAAACCCCAGCGAAGCGGCCAAACCTTCGATGCCAGCTATACCCGCCCCCACATTGGCTACATCCACGTACTCGGCCCATGTCTTACTCGGGTCTTTACGCTTGGGGTTTTTGGCATCGGTGAAACCCTCAGGATTCAGCCATTGCAGGGCACCTGCCAGGTCCACGCCTTCTTTGAGTCCGGCGAACACTTTGGCTTCGGCCCCGGCGCTAGCCTTGGCTTTTACGGCCTTGGTGTTTTTGGGTACCCCTCGCAGACCCTGCTTACTCGCGGTCAACATGAGGCCTACATTTGCCTCCAGAGCCAAGCTGGCCCCCGCCAATGCATAGAGGGCCATCTCGCCGCGCAGCCTAAAGTGGCCAAGGTCCAGCGCCACTCCTGCACCGGCAGGGGTCAGGTGCCAACCTGCGTAGTGGGGCATAAAGAGGGTAGTTGTCACCTTGGCCTCGCCCAGTGCCATCGACGCCTCAGCATTGGCCTTGACGTTGAACTGCGCGGCTTTGGCTGCTCGTTTGAAGCGGCTCTTCCAATCTTTGTCACGTTTGTCAAAAATGTTGCCTTGGAAGCCTTGCACGTTAGCCTCCAATCCTGCGCCGGCGGCCCATCGCATCAACTGGGCTTCAGCCTTCAAATCTACTTTACGATGTGGATCATTCGGGTCCGCGTTAACAGGACCGAAGATGCCTTCCACAATTTCCTTTTGCTCACGCTCCAGAAAGGTCTGAGCCGTAGAGCCCATAGCCTTGGACCAGTCGCTAAAAAATAGGCCCGTATATTCGTCACCGTCCTTGGGTTTGAGCTTCCATTTCTTCTCAAACTTGGCTTTGTCGATCGCAGTTTCCGCAATCCGGCGTTTGATCTCTTTACCGTTGAGTGTCATGCCGTTGTGCAATTTATCCTTGGCGCCCTTCTGTCGCTCCGCCTTGCCCTCGACCAGATAGACGCGTTTGTCAGCCAAGGCACTTTTAATTTTGTCGGCAGACACGTAATAGGTCTTATCCCGAGCATTGCGTGCCTGGGTCAGTGGCAGTAGTTCCACGAACTTTTTTTGGTCGGCCTTGATGTCTGTCAGCTTGTCTATCTTGGTCTTGGCAGCTTCGCTTTTTACATCCAAAGTAGCCAGCGCTTGATCAAGTTCATCTTGGGCCTTTTTGAGATCGGCTTTAGCTGGATTCGGGTTGCGCAATAGCTCTGTCAATGCAAGTGACTTTTCTGTTACGTCCTGATTGGCTGCTTGCAGCTCTTCAATCGCCGTGTTATTCGCTTCGCCTTCAGCACGTAACGCTAAAAACTCTTCCGGATACAGCGCAATGAAGGCATTTTCATCAGGCCGATACAGCAAGTAGCCGTCGCCCAGAGTGTGGGTTACGTCAATGAAGGTATTTAGTTTGGCGTCTGTGTTGACGGCCTTATTGGGTTGCAGTACTTCGGTCATGGCGGGTTTCGCTTTAACGTAAATATGTTTGTCAAGCTCGGGACAGTTTTGCCACACTAGCCAAGGAAGTAAAGGGGAAACCGACTAGGGGCAACTGCAGGGCACTCAGTTGTCAAGAAGGAAAACTTTGATCCCCTGCGCCTTGGCTGTATGTACGCGCTGGGTTTTTCCAAGAGCATCGGTTACGCCCTCCACCAGCATCTTGCCGCTGTCGTCTTCAACGCGGTACCGCACGTGCGCCATGGCTTCCCCCGTTTCTTGATTCTTCACGACAAACGCCTCGTTGTACCTCTCCAAGACTGACGGCTTGGGTAAGTTGCTGCCTGGCGCATTCACACTCCCCGGCCCGGTCAGTTCCACAGCACTGCCCTTGAACGCCATAGTCCCCGGCCCCTGGATGGTGATGTTGCCCCCTTCAATGCGCAGCCCCGCCCCGCTCGCGGTCAGTAACACATGCTGCTCCGCACTGACGTTGATTGCACCGGTGACGCTGGCCACCGTAATGCCCTGGTCAGCCGTCAGCCGTGTCTGGCCACTCTGGCTTTGGCTGCTGACCTTGCCGCTGGCGGAATGCAGGGCGATGCCGGTTTCCTGGTTCGGCTGGCTGGCGTTGCTGACTTTGCCGTAGGTGAAGAAGCTGATGCCGTCTTTGATCAGGTGGTGACTGTTGCCTTGGGCCGCCAGGTTGATGGCGTTTCCTGCGGTGATGCTGCTGGTGTTGCCGGCACTGAAGACGCCGCTTTCGGGGGTGGCGGTGGTGATGCCGCCTTTGCCGCTGAGCTGGAGCAGGGGTTCGCTGTAGGCAGTGGCGTCTTGGTCCTGGGTTTGCAGGATGTCTATGCTGCGGGCCTGTTGTTCTACGGCGGGCAGCTTGGCGGGTTCGGGCTGGGCTTTGAGTTCGGCTTTGTGCTTTTGCGCTGTCTCGGCCAGGCTGGTGTGCAGCTGTTGGCTGGCCTGGGCCTGAGCTATCGCCTCCTGGCTGTCGAGCTGGGTGCGGCTGACGTTAGCTCTAGCGTCGGTACTCAGCAGCATGCCAGCGCCGGCCCGGCTGGCGTGGCTGTGCGGAGTTTTGAGTTCCGCACCGAAGCCCACCGGATTCAGTCGTTGGTTGTCGCTTTGATGGCGCAGCTGGCCCAGGTTGAGTTCAGCCGTTCCCTGGTGCGGGGAAGCATGGCTTTGCAGAGCGGTGCGGGCCTGGCCGTCACTGTCGTCAAACACCAGTTGGTTGTAGCCACCTGCGCCTTGCTGGCTGGCGGACAAGGCCTGGGTTTTGATGCCGCTCAAGGCTGCGGGGTGGGCATGGCCGTCGGCCTCACCGGGGAACCATGCGGGGGCGTTGCCGGTGCTGCTGCCAGCACCACTAGGGGCCTGGTTGTATTGGGCGTCGGCAGTGCCTTGGCCGTTGTAGACGCTGCCGGTGATGACGGGGCGGTCAATGTCGCCCTCGATGAAGTCCACCCAGGCTTCCTGGCCTATGCGGGGGATGGCGACAGCGCCCCAGTTGGCGCCTGCGGTGGGGGCCAGGCTGGCGGCGACCCGGACCCAGGTGCCGCTTTGTTCATTGGCGGGCGCCCCTGTGTGGGCTCCACCTTGGCCTTGCTGGCTGGGGTGGCTCTGGCGGCTGTGACTGCCGTATTGGCCGGCGGCATCACGCTGCCAGTGGAATTGGACTTTGACGCGGTGGTCGCGGTCGGTGTAGACCACCTGCCCGGCTGGGCCTACCACGATGGCGGTTTGCTGGCCGTAGACGCTGGGCTTGGGGTGGAGCAACTGGCCCTGGCTACCTACCACGGAGCCCCTGTACGGAGTGGTGTTGCGAATGGCGTCTACGCGGTTGCGGTACAACGGTTTGTCGCTGCTGGAGAGATTACTCAATGCTTCCCGCATGCTATTGAATAGATAGCTGCCTGCGCTGGTAGTACCAGCGCCAGAGGCCGATTTGGCATTTATTCCTGAGGCATCTTCCTGTTCTCCACCCAAGCGCTGGTCTACTGCGGCACGCAGCTCGGCACTGAGGTTGTTGTGCGCCAGGTGGACGACACGCAACAGGGTGTAGCGGCGTTCGTCCTCAGGTGGTTCTTCCAACAACGTGGATAGATCGGCCTGGCCGCTGAGCACGAAGTGGGTGCCGGGGGCGAAGCTGCGTACGGTGCCGGCTCCGGTGTAGAGCTGGCGGGCGACATCCAGGGCCTGTAGCTGGTTGCGGGCCAGACGCTGGCCTTGGGCCGGGGTTTCGAAGGCATAGGCGCCGGGGGCATCCCGGTGGGCCAAGGGGATGGCGCCGGTGGCATCGGATTCCCCATTGCCGGTATTGCTGGCCAGCGCTGGGCGGCTGGTACCGCCACGGTAGTCCCATGTGCTGAGTTGCACCGTGCGGGCCTGCCAGCGGCTGAGGCTGCGCCAGCGGTCGACACTGTCGCGTTGCATGACTGCGCCGGGCTGGGTGAAGGCCACATCCGCGCTGGCGTTGGGCTGGAATGCGCCGTTGTGGTCGGCTATCACAACGGTGTGGGTGCCCAGTGCGGGGCTGTTGGCATCGCCCACATGCTCGACCCAGGCGAACAGGCCTTCTTCGGCCATGAGCCGGGTGATGAAGGCCAGGTCGGTTTCCTGGTACTGGGTCGTCAGACTGCGTTTGGGGTAGGCAGACTTGTCGGCAATATCAAACCGCCACTGCGGCTGCAGAGCGCCTTGGCCCTGGTAGTCCTGGAAGATGGAGTCCAGGATGTCAAAGACCTGCATGTCCTGGAAGCTGGCGCTGTCCTGGCGCTGCGCCAGAAAGGCGAGCCAGGGTTCTACGGTCAGTTGGTAACGGGCCAGACCGCCGTTGGCACCCAATTGCTCAACATGGGTGATATGGCCATGGAAGGGACGCAAATCGGTACGGCTGGCATCGGTAAGCAGCTCCAGTAGCACTGGCTGGCCCAACAACGTGGACAGGTCGATATGGGCGTCTTGGCTCAGGCAGCGTATGTACCAACGGGTGCCGCAAAACGCGGGGTCCGCGGCCAAGCCGGTCCCGGCTTCGTCTTGCACGCCCAGGTTGCCAGGGTACAAGGACTCTACCGCCTGCAGACGTTCGGCCAGCAGTAATTGTCCTGGCAGAGTGGTGTGCAAACGCAGCAAACGGTCGGACTGGCCCCAGCTGTCGAGCATGCTGCTGAATACGCCACTGAGCGGGCCAAGACTGGCGATGGTGCTGATCGCGGTCATATGTGCTTACCGGTTCACTTACTGTATGGCGTACTTGAAGTCGCCCTTTTTATTGGCGCTGACCTTGATCTTGCGGATAAGGCCGCCTGTGGCCATCTGGGCCAGCACGCTTTCTGATATTTCAGGCAACAGGCTGCCGTTCAAGATGTTGTCTACATTGCGGGCACCCGAATCCACCTCGGTGCAGCGGGCCAGGATTGCATCCACCAGCGCGTCGTCATACACAAACTCGGCTTTGTGGTTGACGGCAATGCGCTTCTGGATGCGCGATAGCTTGAGCTCGATGATTTGCGCCAGCACCTCATCGCCAATGGGGTAGTACGGAACCACCTTCAGCCGCCCTAGGAAAGCGGGTTTGAAGGCCTTCATCAGCTGCGGCCGGATCAAGGCTTCCAGCGCTTCGGTGCTGGGTAGTTCATCAGCCGTCTTGTTCAGGCAGGCCTGCATCATCTGGCTGGAGGCAACATTGCTGGTCAAGATGATGATGGTGTTCTTGAAGTCGATTTCGCGGCCCTCGGCATCGTCCATCACACCTTTGTCAAAGACCTGAAAGAACAGCTCCATCACATCGGGGTGGGCTTTCTCGACTTCATCCAATAGCACTACGCTGTAGGGGTTGCGGCGCACGGCTTCTGTCAGCACACCGCCCTCGCCATAGCCCACGTAACCAGGTGGCGAACCTTTCAGGCCAGACACGCTATGCGCTTCCTGGTATTCGCTCATATTGATGGTGATGAGCTTTTTCTCGCCACCATACAAAGCGTCGGCCAAAGCCAGCGCAGTCTCGGTTTTGCCGATGCCGCTGGGGCCTACAAACAGGAACACGCCCTTGGGCTTGTTGGGGTCGTCCAGGTTGGCGCGCGAGGTGCGTACACGCTGGGCAACAGCTTCGATGGCATGGGGCTGGCCCAGAACGCGCTCTTGCAGCAGGTCCTTGAGCTTGAGCACGGTTTTGATTTCGTCACTGACCATCTTGCCCAGAGGGATGCCGGTCCAGCTGGCAACAATTTCAGCTACGACATGACCATCAACCTGGACGGGGACTAGGGGTGTTTCGCCCTGGTGGGTTTTGAGTTCTGCCAACAGTTGCTGAAGAGCAGCCAGCTCCGGGCTATCGCTGGCTTTGGTAGGCTTCTTGATCGCTTTAGCCGGTTTGGAAGCGCCCTCCGCCACCACGGTTGGTGCCTGCACTGCAAGCGCTTCCAGAGCAAGACGAGCGGCCTTTATTTTTTGTGCAAGGGCTTGCTCTGTATCCCAGCGCGCGGTCTGCAGCACTAGCTCCGCGTTGGCCGCATCGCGTTGGGCGAAGAGTTCTTGCAGCCGCTCTCCGTGTTGGCTGCCACTGGCCTGCTCGCGCTCCAGGTTGGCAATCTCGGTGTGCATGCGGTCCAGATGTTTTCGCAGATTTTCCAGCACGGCCGGGACCGCGCTTTGCCCCAGCGCGACTTTCGCGCAGGCCGTATCCAGTACGCTGATCGCCTTGTCGGGCAATTGACGGCCGCTGATGTAGCGGTGGGACAGGCGCACTGCTTCGGTGATGGCTTCGTCAAAAATACGCACGTTGAAGTGCTTCTCCATCACCGCAGCCATGCCGCGCAGCATGGCACAAGCCAGTTCTTCGCTGGGCTCTTCCACCTTGATCACCTGAAAGCGTCGAGCCAACGCCGCGTCTTTTTCAAAATACTTTTTGTATTCACCCCATGTGGTCGCAGCGATAGTGCGCAGCTCGCCCCGGGCCAAGGCCGGTTTGAGCAAATTGGCCGCATCGTTCTGGCCGGCTTGGCCGCCTGCTCCGATCATCGTATGGGCTTCGTCAATGAACAAAATGATGGCGTGTGGGCTCTTCTTCACCTCGTCAATCACATTTTTCAGCCGATTCTCAAACTCACCTTTGACGCTGGCGCCAGCCTGCAGCAGGCCCATGTCCAAGGTGTGGATTTCTACGCCTTGCAGAACTTCGGGCACATCCTTCTGTGCTATGCGCAAAGCCAAACCTTCTACTACGGCGGTTTTACCCACACCGGCTTCACCCGTCAGAATGGGATTGTTCTGCCGGCGCCGCAGCAAGATGTCGACGGCCTGGCGTATTTCCGTATCGCGGCCTATCACCGGGTCTACCTTGCCTTCGCGAGCCCGCTGCGTGAGGTTGGTGGTGTACTGGTCCAAGGCAGGAGTCTTGGTGCCTGTTCGAGCGGACAGATCACCGACAGGATCGCCGCCCTGCTCTTGCGTAATGGATTGCACACGGGCTCCTTCTTCAGAACCCTCGGTCAATTTGGCTAGGTTGTGCTTCAGTTCGTCCAACTTGAATTTGACAAACAGCTTGGACCCTCTGTAGGCCAGCTGCGCCAAATCGGGCTGGGTCAATAAAGCCAGCAAAAGATGGCTGCTGCGTATGCGCGCAGACTGGTTGTCCAGTGAAGCAATCAGCCAAGCGTGTTCGAACAAGGTTTGCAGGTGCGGCGACAGCACGGGTGTGCGCGTGTTGCCAGTTTTGAAGCGGCCGATTTCGGCCTCTAGATCTGATTGCAGGCTCTCGACACTGATGCCGGACTTACGGGCAATCACGGCAAAGTCGCTGTGGGGCTGCTCCAGCAAAGCCAGGAACAAATGCTCCAGATCGACTTCGTATTGACCTCTGCTGGTACACATATTGGCTGCGCGTTCTGTCGCTAGCCGTGCGTGGTCGTTGAGTTTGCTGATCAGTGTTTTGAGATTGGTGCCCATCGCCTACTTTCGCGTCTAAAAATCTGCAGCCAGCGCATGGATGTCGTAACAGACGTCCGCGCGGTCCTGCACTTCTGGTTTACTAGTCAAAAATAAATCCCACCCAAGCCGACCACTTGGGCCATCCGCACCTAAGCGGGCGCCGGATACATCAGAAGAGCGCAATACCAATTGCACCTCGTACTCCAGACATACGCCGGTGAAAAGGGTGAGTATTTTTTGCAAAGCTACAGCCGCCTTGGCCCTTGGCAAAAACTGTTCAAAATCTGCGCGGGCCAGCGGCCCTACGCGCAGACGTACCCGCAGGTCACGTTGCCAGACACGCGAGCCCACCATCGCAGCCGTGCCTAACACGGCATTGGTTGACCCTAGTTGCGTTTGGTGCTCACGTGGCACGTGGTACCACATGCCGACAAACTGCTCTAGCGCGATGGGTACCGCAAAATATTCGCTTAAAACGCGCTGCAACAGCGCAGCAGATGTGGGGCGCTGACGTACGGCGGCGGCAAACCGCGCAATGGACTCATCAAGAACGCCCTCTCCGTCGCTCCCCAGACGGCTATGCAGAGAGCTTTGTCCCAGACCCGATAACGATAGCAACAACGGGAGAAACCCGTCTTTTCCCTCGGCTTGGTCGTAGTGCAACTCCAGCCGGTACTTACGCCAGGCACGGTAAAACAAAGCCAATGCACGATTGGAAAAAGTGTCCAGAAAAGCACGTGGGCCTTCATCTTTTTCCAAAGCCTGATGCGCAGCAACACGCTCGGTGTAATGGTTTGGCAGGGCTCCATTGCCGCCCAGAAAACCCATGAATGTAGGCGTCAAGCTGAAATGCTTGAATGCCTCGCTCTGCATTGCAAGCTCAGACTCCACCACCGACGCATCCGGCTCCGACGGAAAAACCGCAAGGCTCTCGACTTCACTAGCCGGATAGCCAAGAGAAATCCGATTGGCAAAGCGTATGTGGTTGGACAGCATCTGCTCCGAACCCACACCTCTTTTCTTAAACCACAGTTCGATCAGCCGCACCGACTGGAAGAACTGGAAGCGATATGGCGTGGCGAGCAGGCGCTGAACTACGCTAGGCTCAAATCTCCGCTTCGTGGTCGGCATCGCAACAGCTCCTCCCCATTTCTTTTGGATGTAATGACGAGTTGGGTAAAACTGTTGACGTGTACGTATAGCCCTAAAAACCGGTCAATCAGGCTGGCAAACACATGCAAGCCACTGCCGACGAAGCCCTCTTCATCCAGCGTCAGACGCACTTCAACTCCCCGTACCAGGCTGGCAAATGGATTGCCAGGTAACCACGCAGTGGCCGCACGGTGTTCTATGGAGAAGATTGCTCCGATCTGGCGCTGCGTTGTCGCAGAACGCGACAAGTCATACAAGGTCAAAGTTTCGCGAAAGGCATCAACCCCACCTTTGGTCAACGATAAATGGTTCAACGCCAGATGCGAAATCAGGCGCCAATGGGCTCCTCGTCCACGCTCAAAGCGCAGGGGGGCGCTGGGCTTGCGCAGCAAACTCATGGACTTGACCAACGTGCCACCCTTCAGAAACAAATCACCGCCTGGCAGCCCGTAGGCCAATGCGGCAGGCAGGTCACGATTGGTCGCCGTGAGTTCCAAACTCAAAGTCTGCGTCTCAATCTCGGCGGGATCAAAGTCAATATCAACAATCGAAATTTCTGCCTCATACCCCGGGCTTCTGAGAGCCACAATTTCATTGCGGCGCATGACCCAGTAATGCCCCTCTTTGCCCGGCACCTGGCCGTGGCGCAAAGAATAAAACGGACGGAATTCGGTGACAGACTCACCCTGTGGCGATTGTCGAACCAGTTTGACTGAGTCAATTGCGTATACCTCGAACGCAAATGCATTCTGCGAATCCGCGACCACCGGATACTGCGCACCCGTATGCGTGAGGCGAATGGGGTCACCATGTTGTTTAAACAGATTGACCACGGGCGTACACCCCAATAGCAGATTCTTGGCCGATAGCGTGCCCAACATCCGCGCGATATTCGAATCTGAACGCAGACCCTCCAGCGCCAAATGCAGAATAAATCCCTTACACCCCAACGGCAACAGCGCCAAAATGGGCAAGAGCTCCAGATCAAAAAAATTGAATTTCTCTGGAAAAGAGAAATACTCAGTCAACAGACGGTAAGCAGGATGCGAATTGGCAGGGAAATCAATCAGTGCATCTTCTTCGTCAAAGCCAACCTCCCGAATTGGAACGGCTGGCAGTGTCTTCCATTGCGTCGTTTTAGGCGGCTCAACATAGGCTCGCACACTACGGGTAAACAATGCGTCCCGCAAAGCTGCGCAAAAGGATGGCTCTCCATCGATAAACACTCTGAGTTTGCCAATACCGAGTTGACCAACGCCAAGCTGCTCAGACAGAACATCTATGTGAATGCTGATTTTTGAAGTGACCTTGGGTGGCAACACAACGGATTCCGGAGCCGCCACAATGGCATCGAACTGCGCATGAGACAGCCGAATAGGAGCAACAACCACGTCATAAGCGGTTTGAAATCTACACTCAACACCCTTAACCGGACGGGTGCTCACCTCCGTCCCTCGCGGCATTAGAGTTGCTGCCGTCAACTGGGATATGTTGACACCCGAATCCATACGTGCGATCGCACACGATGGAAATGGTCTCAAATAATGTGGGTAAAGCACTTCAAACAGTGCTTCCGTAAACTCGGGGTAGTCGTCGTCGATGCGTTTAGAAACTCGCGCACTCAGCAGCGCAAATGACTGGATCATGCGCTCGATGTGGGGATCCTCACAAACCTCCCCCACCATCAATAGACTACCCGCAATTTTCGGATAACGTTCCGAAAATTCGCGCGAATACCGCCTTAGAAAGCCTAGCTCTCGCTCATAGTAAGGAAGAAGTTCTTGCAACTTAAATTCCGATCCGTGCCGTATACCGGGATTTTTTAATTGAATATTGCAAAGACGATGGTTGCAATACGGCATCAAAACTAACTGGCTCCTGGGTTGTACTCACAACCAAAAGCGCTGAAATGGAAAAGCTCAATCTATTGATCTTGCCGTCCTGAACCTCCAGAGAAGCCCGCACACTTCTTAATCGAGGTTCGTGACGAGCAATCGATTGCTCTAGATTGCGGCAAATAGTGGCTCTGTCATCCGTACTGGCCAAACTCATACCTGCAAAATCATGCAAACCATAGTTGATGATCGAGGTCGAACATTCGGGATATTTTTTTAAATTGTCCAACGTAAAAACAGCACGTGTGTTTAAAAGGGACTCAAGGTCACGGGCTACCTCATCCTTCAATTCTTCTAGCGACAACAACCGTACGAGGCTCTGCGATGAAGATCGCGCACCATCGCCAAGTAATTTCTCAAACAATCCTGAAGAAAATCCTTTCATATATATTTATATCCAAATGAAATAACCACCAACGAAAGTCAGTGGTTATTTCAAGTGACAAGATCTTAGGCAACCTTGTTTTTAGACAGATCCCAGCCGCCAGAGGTATTACCACCAGCGCCGCCGCCAATCTTCTGCTGCGTGTACTTCCATTTAACCAACGAGTATTTCAAGGAAACCACATCCGTCAAAATACTACCTTCAGCGACAGAAGAGGAAACGCTGCTGATAATCAGGTTTTCAATTTCAATTTCGAAGTATTTGACGCGCTCACCTTTGCCATCAGCGCGCAAAAATTCAAATTTTGCCTTGGCAATCGTTTTGCCAGACGAGCTATTTTGCAACAGCAAGGGTGTTGACAAATCAGCAAGTTTTGTGAAAACGATATCTTTATGTTCACAGCGTTCGGCAGTGTGCCCGCCGCCTGTAGATGCCGTCGCGGATTTTGGCTGCAAAACACCAAAATCAACGGATTGACACTCAATCCAATCTTTGTGTGAATCATCGGTAGATTCACCCTTAATGCCATCAATCTGCAAATATACGTCAATTGCCATAATTTACCTTTCGGTTATGTTGTATAAAACAACGGTTAAGACTTGGAGGACTGAGGCAATTCAGCCACCAAGCGGAGAGATACTGACAATTCATCCAGCTGAAAGTGCGGGCGTAAAAAAGATACTGCACGGTAAACACCCGGCCGGCCTGGCACTTCAGAAACCTGCACAGACGCCTCCCGTAAGGGGAATTGCGCTTTTGCCTCTTGGCTAGCGTTGTCATCCAGCAGCACATACTGCGCAATCCAACGATTCAAGAAATCCTCCACATTGGATGCTGCAGCAAAACTGCCAATCTTGTCGCGCATCATGGATTTCATGTAATGGGCAATACGAGATACCGCAAAAATATATTGCAACTGAGAAGACAAAACCGCGTTGGCGTTGGCTGATTCCGTGTTGTAGCTTTTTGCCTTTTGCGTAGATTGCGCACCAAAAAAAGCCGCGTAATCGGTATTTTTGCAATGCACAAGCGATATGAAACCAAGATCACTCAGTTCTTTTTCGCGTCGATCCGTAATTGCAATTTCGGTCGGACACTTTAAAGCGACTTCACCTTCATCAGTTTTAAAAGTGTGGGTTGGCAAATCCTCAACCAAACCACCACCCTCAACGCCACGTATTGCGGCACACCAACCGAAGTCTTCAAAGGCTTTGGTCAGTTTCGTTCCGAAAGCATATGCTGCGTTACACCACAAATATTTTTCGTGGTCTGTTCCATCTACATCTTCTACAAAATTAAAACCTTCCACAGTTAATCCATCTCTGGGATTAAATGGCAGTCGTCCCAGAAACCTCGGCAAGGTTAAGCCCACATAACGTGAGTCTTCTGATTCACGAAAGGATTTCCATTTTGCATACTCAACTGTGTCGAATATTTTTGCCAAATCACGTGGCTTACCTAAATCGCTGTATGTTTCCAGTCCGAACAATTCAGGTGACGCAGCGGAAATAAATGGAGCATGAGCGGCCGCTGCTATACGCGACATTTGCTCAATAAAATACATGTCTTCTGGTTGTCGCGTAATTTCGAAATCACCAATCAGACTCCCAAATGGAGCTCCACCAAAAGTGCCAAACTCTTCCTCGTACACCTTTTTGAACATCGTACTTTGATCAAACTCCAAAGCTGAATTGAAATCTTTGATCAATTCTTTTTTGGTGGCATTTAAAACTTTTATTTTTAAATTTTGACCAGTTGACGTGTTTTTTACCAAGTAATGCAGCCCGGTCCAGCTACTTTCCAACTTTTGGAATTCGGCTGCATGCATGATCGCACTTACTTGATTAGAAATAAGTCGATCAATTTCGGCAACACGTGCATCCAAGGTCGCCATCAAGTTCTCTGACACCACCACAGTGCCGTCCATGACCTGATTTACCAGCTCAGAAATAATATCTTTTGCCCGGGTGTGCTCGGCACTTGACTTGGCAACCTTACTTTGCTCAACGATTTGATCCAACAAACCAAGCTCAGTCTGCACTTCAACGGCAGCCTCTGCTGTATTTTTTTGTTCAGACATAATTACCCCGATTACTTGGTAGTTTTTTGACTTAGTTCCGCCAGCTTTTCCGTATTGTTAAGCACATCATTGAGAATATCTTCAAGCTTCTCACTGCCAGCCAATTTATTACGCAAATCAGCCAGTTTTGTACGCGCCTCTAATAGTTTTTGGAGGGGTTCCACCTGCCTCACCACCGCTTCTGGACGAAAATCTTCCATGGATTTAAATTTCAGATCCACAGAAAATTCACCGCCTTTCTCGCTCAATTCATTTTTTACGCGATATGCAGCTCGCGGCTCCAGCCCCTTCATAACCTCATCAAAGTTGTCCGGGTCAATGTTAATAAATTTGCGATCCTTTAACTTGGCCATGGCAATTTCAGAGTTACCACTAAAATCACCAACAACACCGGTCACAAATGCCAGTTCTTTCTTTTCAATAGCATCACCAATTTCGACGTCATAAGTCATTTGCACCCGTGGCGGACGCACTTTTTGAAGTTTCTTTTGAATGCTTTCACTTTTAGCCATGTTCACTCCACAGGTAACAAAAATTTAAAATGCTGCGGGGAGCAATGTATCTCTTGCAGCAGGCAACCGAACTACTTTAATCCACCAAATGGATTAGATTTCCCCGAGTCTGGAGTGTCGACCTTGGCCGAAGCGCTGGTAGGCTTGGAACTTGCCGCCACCGGCTTCACCGCAAGGGGGGCCGATGCACGTGGCCGGGGAGCCGTAGCTGCGGGAGGAGGCACCAAAACAGTTTCACCAAGATTTTCACGAAGCAACTTGGCAAGGTCTTGAGCTTCATTTTTGACGGTACCAGACAGCGCATTTTGGGTACGCAAATCGGCGAGAGATTTTGTTGCGAGACGTAAACCGCTCACGGTCACAATACTATTGGCAATCTTATCTGAAGGATCTCGCTGCAATGCCTCCAAAGCATTTATGATGGCTTCGCCATAGATTCCACTATCAAATTTAATCTGTGCCATGCGTAACCATGGTGTTTTATCAGCAGGAAATTTATTGGCAGCATCTTTAAATAGACTTAATGCCTGATCCGTTTGCCCTGCTGCCTGAGCAGCATTTGCATCTGTTACTGCAGACTCCAGGGTCACCTTGACAGGCTCGGGAGTTTTAACTGGCGCGGCACACCCGCCCAAAAGAGATGCCAGCAACAAAAAATAAACAGAATTCAATTTACGAATATGCACGCTTAATGCTCCTAGTACAAAACAATGTTTTCATTGTTGAAAATGCGAATCTGTCTATGTTAGCGCAGGTTGCGTGCGAAATTTTCGGGTCTTCCATCTTGCAGCTTCGTTTTCAGAAACCTTCAGAAGCTTTCAGTTGATCAATGAAGCGCAGTTAGAGCCTCTAGAACTGCAAGCAAAGACGCACTTGGACGGCATAATTTGCTTTGTTTAACCGATAAAAAGCACACATCACTCTTAGCATTGGATCAATACAAGTGCGCGAATCTGACTTTCGACAAACATCATTTTCTTCATCAAAATTGTGGAAAAAATTCTTTTATCAGATCCTGATGGTTTTTTCTTTTTTGGGGATCGCAGGATGCTCGGCGACATCTGCCGTCTCGGTTTTGGGGGCAGTAGCTAATTCCGCACTCGAGGCCACAGGCCTTAAAAAGCCGGATGCTCCTGAGGTGCCGGATGCCTTAAAGGTGCCTCGCAATGTACCGATTAAACTGCACGCCAGCGACACTTTGAACCTGGATGCATCCGGACGCCCACTTGCGGTTATTGCAAAGATTTACAAACTCAAACAAAACACTGCATTCTCTCAAGCCCCTTATGACGTTTTCTTGAATTCTCAAAAGGAAAAAGAAGCACTAGGTGCTGATTTATTGGAAGTTCGAGAAATTACACTAATACCAGGCCAACGTTACGAGGCAATTGAAAAAGTCAGCTATGAAGCCGGATATATTGGCGTTGTTGCATTATTTAGAAACCCAGTCCCATCACGCTGGAGGGTTGATTTCCCCGCGGCACAGGCAGAAAAATCCGGCATCGTTCTAGGATTGCATGCTTGCGTTCTGACCGTGGGGGTTGGCACTACTTCGACCGACACACAAAGCAAAAATCCCATGCTGGCGCCAGTACGGTGTCCACAATAGTTTTACTAAAAACGAATATATAAAAGAGATCCATACTGTGAATCAATCTGACAAGGTTTTGTGGGGCGAGGGCTTGTTCCTGCGTCCACAGCATTTCCAGCGCCAAGATAGCTACCACGAAAGTCGTCTGCACCAGACCGCTACAGCGCTTCACCCTTATGCCTGGGGTGTCCAGCAACTCAAAATTGACCGGGATGCTTTGGCCAATAACTCTTTTCGGTTGTTGGACCTGTCCGTTATTTTTCAGGACGGCGAAATTTACCGCGCGCCTGACGGTGACGATTTACCAGAAGCCGTTGCTTTGACAGATCTGCCACCCACGCTGCAAACCATTACCTACTATGCGGCACTGCCAGCGCTCAAAAGTTTTGGCGGCAACTTTGTGGCAAATGCGAATGGTCAACAGTCGTCCCGCTACACCCAGGCCAATCATGAGACACCCGACCTTTTCACGGATGCGGCCAAAGCCGAAGTGGTTTACCTCAAAAAGTCGGTGCGACTTATTTCCGAACTGGAACCACGTGACGCCATGGTCTGCCTGCCTATCGCTCGATTACGCCGTTCCAGCCAAGGCGGCTTTGAATTGGACCCGCATTTCATCCCACCCAGCCTATCTGTTGGCAGCGCGCCGCACTTGGTACTCAGGCTACGGCGCCTAATGGATGCGTTACAAGCCAAAGTCAGCGCGCTATATGGACACCACAGGGAACCCAGTAAGAACGTAGTTGAATTCCGCTCTGGAGACATATCGTCTTTTTGGCTTCTACACACTGCCAGCACGGCCTATGCTGCATTGAGCCATTACCAAAACAATCCTCTGTTGCACCCCGAGCGACTCTACGAGCAGCTGTTGGCTCTTACAGGCTCGTTAATGACCTTCTCCAAAAACTACGCGCTGAGCGATCTGCCACCCTATGTACACCAGGATCCGGGCCCCGGTTTTGCCAAGCTGGATGGCATCATCCGAGAGCTGCTGGACACCGTTATTTCATCGCGCTATTTTGCAATCGCACTGTCAGAGGCCAAGCCGTCTTACCACCATGGCATGCTGGATTCCGGAAAAATCGACGACAAGACGGCCTTGTACCTGGCGGTCGGCGCCGACATACCCGCGGTTGAACTAATTGACATCGTGCCGCTTCGCTTCAAGACCGGAGCGCCAGATGATGTGGAGAAGTTTGTGCTGGCGGCCATGCCAGGTGTGAAACTGGTGTACTCACCCCAGGTACCAGCTGCCGTACCGGTGCGACCTGATACTTATTATTTTGCAATCGACCCCAAAGGGGCCATGTATGAGCGTATGTTGCAGGCCCAGTCCATCTGCATTTACGTACCCGCAGGTATTCGTGGACTCAAGCTTGAACTTTTGGCAGTAACCGCATGACCTCATCCGCTCCCTCCCTGCTAGGTGCATCTGCAGCGCCATCCTCTAGCCCATTCTTTGCTAGCGAAGCCCCTGTGCACGCAAACTCCCTATTGGATTTGATGTACGACGGCTTCTACGCACTCTTCTTGCTCAAAGGTGGCAGTGCACCGCAGGATAGCGAGACACTGCTGGCAAGAATGCAGAAATTTTTAACCGTCGTGGAGCAAGGAGCCAAGAAACTGAATGTCTCCGCCGAAGATGTACACGCAGCTAAATATGCTTTTTGCGCTTGCGTGGATGAAATCGTTTTGCGCTCGCAATTTGCCATCCGCGATGCATGGGAACGCCGGCCTCTGCAGTTGGCGTTGTTTGGCGATCAGCTGGCAGGTGAAAACTTTTTCAACCAGCTGGAAGCCATGCGAGCCAAGGGTGCCGCGCACATTCATGCATTAGAAGTATTTCATATGTGCTTGCTGATGGGCTTTCAGGGCAAATACGTCATTGAGGGGCTGGAAAAGCTGAACTACATTACGGCTCGCCTGGGAGACGAAATCAGTCACATAAAGGGAAAAAGCGCCGGTTTCGCCCCCCATTGGGCTCGCCCTGACGCTATTGCCAATCGGCTTCGCAATGACGTTCCGGTATGGGTGATAGGCGCCATATTTGCCTTGATGGCTTTGTCCGCCTACGGTGTTTTAAGCTGGATGCTGCAACGCTCCACACAGGATGGCATCAACGGCTACAACGACATCGTGCGCTTGGCCCCACGCCCAGCCAACCTCACGATTACCCTCCCCTGAGGTTTCATCGTCCAGCATAAACAAATATAGCCGCTGACGCAGTAAACACCTGCGCTGGCAGCTACAAATAAATAGCATCAACGCTTAGCCTTGGCCTGGGCGTAGCGCGCAGCAGACAGTACGCTCAAAATTGCGGTCGTAACCATCTCCGGTCGATCTTGGTGGATGTTATGCCCGCTGTCTTCGCATACCCGCATGCGACCAAGCTTAGACATCTTGGCCAGGTTGCGCTGGCTGGCGTTCCAAACCTTGCCCAAGCGCTCGGGCCAGTTCGATGTGGCCTTGCCTTGCGAAAGAACAATCAAAGGAATAGGGGGGAAAGGCCCTGCCCGGCGCGCTTGCCGCATGGTCAAGGCGGACGCCGCCAGCTCCGCGCGGGTCGCTCGTGAAGAAAGCGCAAACAGGAGCTGTGGAGGCTGGTAGAGCAAGCGGTGCACGCCCTGCTGCCTACAGCGTTTGTCGAATTCAGAATGACGGGCATCGACTAACACCACTCCTGCCACGTCACCAGGATGCATGCGGGCGAACAATTTGACAAATGTGCCACCCAAAGAATGCCCCACAAGAATATAAGGCGGCTTGATTTCCTCCGCCTGCAGCAATGCCCGCAACTCTTGCACCACCTGGTGGCCGTCACGTTGCAAGTTGGATGGGTCACTGCCGCCATAGCCGGCCCGGTCATAGGCAAACACTCGGGCGACAGCGCTGACTTCATTAAAAATATTGCCCCAAATCTCCTTGCCGTCACCCAGGCCAGATTCGAAAACGACGGTAGGCCCGCCCTCGCCTGCACTGATGAATGAGCGCATGCCCATGGGCGTGTATGCCAGCAAAGGGGCTGGTAATGCCTGGGAGCGCAAGGATGGATCTACACGAAGACGCTCCAATTGGGGTTCGGCTTGCTGTGAGGCTTGCTCGGGATGCTGTGCGACAGGTGCCCCGACGGTGTAGCGAGTTCGCGGCTGCAAAACCGGCGCCAAGCGGCCGACCGCCGATCGCACCACCGTGGTGCGCCGACTAGGAGGCAATGCATTCAAAGACGGCTGTGCCTCAAGCTTGCTTTTGTCGTCCAACTGGAGGGAAAAAGCTCTAACCATTTTGGAAAATCAAGGAAGACGCCATAAAAGTCATGAATTTACCAAGGAGACGATAGTGGCATGGTGCTGCCTCGCCGCATTTATAGATTATCAGATAGGCGTGGCAACTTGAATAAGTGCGGAAGGCGGTAAAGCCAGGGCATTTCACCGCCACCCCAAAAGCAAAAAACCGGCCTTGACACCGACATCGCCCCGCTGCATGGACAATAGTGGGGTGACTATCCCCCATACCTTCATCCAGGAACTGATTGCCCGCGCCGATGTCGTCGAAATCGTGGGCCGCTACGTGCAACTCAAAAAGGGGGGCGCCAACTTCATGGGCTTATGCCCTTTTCATTCCGAGAAGTCGCCGTCTTTTTCCGTCAGTCCCACCAAGCAGTTCTACCACTGCTTTGGCTGCGGTAAAAATGGTGATGCCGTTCGGTTCCTGATGGACCACGTGGGCATGACTTTTGTCGAGGCCGTGCAAGACCTGGCCCAGCAATACGGCATGCAAGTGCCGGAAGACGAGGCATCGCCGCAAGACCGGGCCCGTGCGGCGGAACAAAAGCAAAAACAGGCCACGCTGACAGACGTGCTGGAAAAAGCATGCCTGGCCTATAAAAAGCACTTGAAAGAATCGTCCCGGGCCATTGCCTACTTCAAGGGCCGAGGCTTGTCCGGAGAAATTGCCAAGCAATTCGACCTGGGTTACGCCCCGGAGGGCTGGCGCAGCCTGGCCAGCGTATTCCCGCACTACGACGACCCGCTGCTAGTGGAGAGTGGACTGGTCATTACCGGAGAAGATGGAGAAGACAAGCGCTACGACCGCTTCCGGGACCGGGTCATGTTTCCCATCCGCAATGTCAAGGGCGAATGCATCGGCTTTGGCGGCCGGGTGCTGGGCGACGACAAGCCCAAGTACCTGAATTCGCCCGAAACCCCGGTATTCAGCAAGGGGCGCGAGCTGTATGGCTTGTTTGAAGCGCGCAATGCCCTGCGCGACGCCGGGTATGCCCTTGTTACAGAAGGCTATATGGACGTCGTGGCCTTGGCCCAGTTGGGTTTTCCCAATGCGGTCGCCACACTGGGTACAGCCTGCACCAGCGACCATTTGCAAAAGCTGTTCCGATTTACCGATTCAGTCGTTTTCAGCTTCGATGGAGATGCCGCTGGCAGACGCGCTGCGCGCAAGGCGCTGGACGGCGCACTTCCCATGGCGACCGATGTACGCAGCTGTAAATTTCTATTCCTGCCGCCAGAGCACGACCCAGACAGCTACATCCGAAGCTTTGGCCAGGATGCATTTGCCCGCTATATCGCCGAGGCCATTCCGCTGAGCCGCTTCCTGATCGACTCGGTCCGTGAGGGCTGCGAACTGCATACCGCTGAGGGGCGAGCCCATTTGGCCAGCAATGCCAAGCCGCTGTGGGGACAACTGCCTGAGGGCGCACTCAAACGCCAACTGCTGGCAGAAATTGCCGATCTGGTACAGCTCAACAGCAGCGAACTCAATGATGTATGGCAAGGCAAAGCCATCAGCAGCACCCGCACCGAAGTTAAGAGCTACAAAAAAAGTAGCACTCCATATACACCCGGCCGGCGCTACGAGCCCAAACCACCCCCTGTTGGATCGGATCGCCAAGGCCGTCGCCAACCCGCGAGTCGTTCCGACCATGCGGCCCGGCTGCTACTAGCCAATAGCTCGGCCTGGAATGATCTTTCCCACGAGGAACATGCGCTGCTCTGCGACCTGCCCCAGCCCCACGGCGCGCTATTTGTGTGGCTAGAGATACAGCAACACGAGCACGGGCCCCAAACCTGGGGCAATCTACGAGAGAGCCTACGTGAAGAAGCATTCGAAAGCCTGGCGCTGAAGCTCATGTCTGGGCTGGAGACCAGCCCTCCGCCCGAGCCCATAGACCCCGGCGCCACGCCTGGGCGCGAGGCCTTGAACGAATTGAAGGCCTTGTTGAACCTGATGCTGATCGACCAGCTCAAACAACAGGAAACGGAAGCTCTTGCCGCCGCAGCCTCTGATCCCGAGGCTCTGGAGCGCTATCGGGCCATCAATCGGCGCCGCCTGGAGCTTATGGCCACCAAAGTGACATAAACCGCAATTAGCACTTGAATTTAAGCCAGCAGGCTATAATCTAAGGCTAACTGCTCGGCAAGAGCGACAGCAGCACCTCCGGACATCGCCAATCGGCGCCACAGCGCGCGCCGGCTCCTCCGCAAGGACTGCATGCCAAATGATCGCCCAGACATCTTGCCAACGAGAAACTCTCTCTCCCACGCGCCCGCGCCGGTAACCTGCGGTTTCCGGGTTTATTTCGTTTGTTTGCTGTTGTCCTGAGGTTTCTGCCCATGCCCGCTCAAAAGTCCGAGAAGCCCGTCAAATCCGCTGCAGCACCCGCAGCAAAAACCAAAAGTACGGCAAAAGCCGCACCCGAGGTCGTGGCCAAGTCCGCCTTGAAAGTGAAATCCGTGCCCGCATCGAAGACCCCTGCCGTAAAAGTAGTAGCAGCCGCTGAAGACTCCGCAGCCAAGAAAAAACCTGGCCGCCCCCCCAAGGTCGTAACCCTTCCTGCAGCGACCGCCAGCACTACCGCGGCAGCGGCCAAGCCCAAGCCGACCGGTGCCAAGCGCGGCCCCAAGCCCAAGGGCTCCATTTCGACGGAAATCAATCTGGACGATCTGATCGAAATCGAAGAAGACCCGGTGGAAGAAGCGCCGGTTCAACTTAGCCCCACCGGTGAGAAGATCAAGCCACTGCGCATGAAGATCAGCAAGGCGAAAGAACGCGCGCTGATGAAGGAATTCGGCCTGGACGAAACCGTCCTGTCCGAAGAAGACATGGCCAAGCGCCGCATGCGCCTGAAGGCCCTGATCAAGCTGGGTAAGACCCGCGGCTATTTGACGCACGGCGAAATTTCCGACCACTTGCCCGACAAGCTGGTCGATGCGGAAACGCTGGAAGTCGTGGTCAACATGTTGAACGACATGGGCGTAGCGGTGTACGAGCAAACGCCCGACGCCGAAACCCTGCTGCTGAACAACACCGCACCGACTGCGGCGACCGAGGAAGAAGCCGAAGAAGAAGCGGAAGCAGCCCTGAGCACGGTGGACAGCGAATTCGGCCGCACCACCGACCCGGTACGCATGTACATGCGCGAAATGGGCACGGTAGAGCTGCTGACCCGCGAGGGCGAAATTGAAATCGCCAAACGCATCGAAGGTGGTCTGATGCGCATGATGGAAGCCATCAGCGCAAGCCCCGCCACCTTGGCCGAAGTGTTTGCCTTGGGCGAACAGATCCGCGAAGGTAAGGTTGTCATCTCCACCATCGTGGACGGCTTCTCCAACCCGAACGAAGCCGACGATTACGTGGCCGAAGAAGACTTCGACGAATTCGACGCAGCCGATGATGACGACGGCAAGGGCGGCTCCAAGGCACTGACCAAGAAGTTGGAAGAGCTGAAAAACGAAGCCCTGACCCGCTTCGACCGCCTGCGCGAGTTGTTCGAGAAGGTCCACAAGATCTACGACAAGGAAGGCTACGGCACGCCGCACTACGTCAAGGCCCAGGCCGCTTTGAGCGAAGAGCTGATGACCATCCGCTTTACCGCCAAGACGATTGAAAAGCTGTGCGATCTGCTGCGCAGCCAGGTGGACGACGTGCGCAAGAAAGAACGCGAGCTGCGTCGCATCCTGGTAGACAAATGCGGCTATCCGCAAGAAAACTTCATCGCCGACTTCAGCGGCCGCGACAAGATGGGCAACAAAGTGCCATCGCACCTGCTGGACCTGAAGTGGATCGAAAAGCAAACCGCTGCAGGCAAGCCCTGGAGTGCGATCATGGGCCGCAACATTCCGCCCGTGCAGGATATCCAGCAAAAGCTGACCGACCTACAAGCCCGTGTCGTGGTTCCGCTGGACGAACTGAAAGGCATCAACAAGCGCATGAACGAAGGCGAAGCCGCCTCGCGCGATGCCAAGAAGGAAATGATCGAGGCCAATTTGCGCCTGGTGATTTCCATCGCCAAGAAGTACACCAACCGCGGCCTGCAGTTCCTGGATTTGATCCAGGAAGGCAATATCGGCCTGATGAAGGCGGTGGACAAGTTCGAGTACCGCCGCGGCTACAAGTTCTCGACCTACGCCACCTGGTGGATTCGCCAGGCCATTACGCGTTCGATCGCTGACCAAGCACGCACCATCCGTATTCCGGTGCACATGATCGAAACCATCAACAAAATGAACCGCATCAGCCGCCAACACTTGCAAGAGTTTGGTTTCGAGCCCGATGCATCCATCCTGGCTGAAAAGATGGAGATCCCGGAAGACAAGATCCGCAAGATCATGAAGATCGCCAAAGAACCGATCTCCATGGAAACGCCGATCGGCGACGACGACGACAGCCATTTGGGCGACTTCATCGAAGACGGTGCCAACACCGCGCCTATCGAAGCTGCCATGCAAGCCGGCCTGCGCGATGTGGTGAAGGACATTCTGGACAGTCTGACGCCACGCGAAGCCAAGGTGCTGCGCATGCGCTTCGGTATCGAAATGAGCACCGACCACACGCTGGAAGAAGTCGGCAAACAGTTCGACGTGACCCGCGAGCGCATCCGCCAAATAGAAGCCAAGGCACTGCGCAAGCTCAAGCACCCCAGCCGCTCGGACAAGCTGCGCAGCTTCATCGACACGCTGTAAGAGCACTACCCATAGAAAAGCCCCTGCCGGTTCACGCTGGCAGGGGCTTTTTTTATGTGCGCACAGCTTGAGTGATGGACTCCATCAACATCAAACCGGCGGCAGTGTTGGAGATGGGAATGTGGTAGTTCGAATGCAGCAACCGCGCCTGTCCAGGCAAAGCGGCCCGCGTGGCCAGCCACATCAGCAGCTCAATACCTTGGGTGCCCACCTTCTCGACTAACTCATGGATGCTGAAGCGGGTCGCCCAGGCCGGATCGCTGACCAGGCTCTGCATGAACTGCAAATCAAATGCCTTGTTGATGAAGCCAGCACGCTGGCCGTCGAGTTGATGGCTCAGGCCACCGGTGCCGATGATGATCACCCGGGCGTCGCTGTCCCAGGACGCCACGGCCCGTCCTATGGCTTCGCCCAGCTTGTAACAGCGCGCGGCGGTAGGCAGCGGGAACTGCACCGTGTTCAAACACACCGGCACGGTGGTGACGGGCCAACAGCCCTGGGCATCTGCATCCGGCCACAGCAGTGCCATGGGCAAGCAAAAAGCATGGTCTATCAGCATCTCCTGGCAGCTGGTGATATCGAACTCGTCGCTCACCAGGCTGTTGATTAAATGCCACGACAGATCCTGGTTGCCCTGGAACGGTGCCATATCAGCCAGGCCCCAGCCCTCATCCGCATTACGGTATGTGGGTGCCGCACCCACTGCGAAGGTTGGCATTTTGTCCAGAAAGAAGTTCAGACCATGGTCGTTGTAGATGACCACGGCCACGTCGGGTTTGACTTCATTGAGCCACTGGCGTACGGGTGGAAAACCGTCAAAGAATGGTTTCCAGTAAGGATCGTTTTGCAGATCCTTGGCAATCGCACGGCCGATGGCCGGTACGTGGGAGGTGGTGATAGCGCCAACGATATGTGCCATGGTTAAGCTCCCGCTGCCAGCAAACGGGCCTTGAAGGCCTCTTTGCTCAAACCAGTTTGCTGTGCACCTATGTCCTGCATATCCAGGCCAAAGATGCCCGCAAATTTGGCCAGGTAGTAGGCATTGCCCCCAGCCTCTATCAGCGCCAGCACATTGCGCCGGCGAATCGCCTCGGCCTGCTCGGCATTCAAGCCAAAAGCCCGCATATAAGCCTCTTCGTCCTGCTGAAATGTTGCGCGGGCTTCGGCGGTGTTGAACGAAAAGCACATCTTGTTCAGTGCGTAACCCTTGCGGGCCTGGACGCTATCAAACAAGGTGGTGCCGGGTATATCGACGTGGACCATGGTTGTCTCCTGTGAAGTGGGTGATGGGAAGTATTCCCGCCGCCACACATTCAATAAAGTCGATAATTAAGATCAAACCCATGAGCAAATTCGATTACTCACACTTGGATGGCCAATTGCTGCAACTGCTGCTGGCGGTACTGGAAGAAGGCTCGGTCACCCGTGCCGCACAACGCCTAGGCGTGACGCAATCGGCCGTCAGCCATTTGCTCGACAAGCTGCGCGGCATTACGGGCGACCCGCTGTTCGTGAAGTCGGGGCGTGGCATCGTCCCCACCGCACGGGCCGAAGCTCTGGCCCAGCCAGCTCGCCTATTGCTGGAAGATATGCAAAGGCTCGCCACCGCCGAGCAATTTGACCCTGCTGCCCTGCAAGTCCGCTTCACCATCGCGGCCAACGATATGCAGCGCGATCTGCTGCTCCCCCCGTTGCTGCGCAAACTGCGCCAGCAAGCACCCATGGTGAGTTTGCACACCGTTCCCTCGGGCGTACCCAGCGCGGAAATGCTGCGCGATGGCAGCTGCCAATTGGTACTGTCCCCCCGACCTCCCGATGCCACGGACATCGTACAAAAACGCTTGTTTGAAACGCCCTACCGGGTGTTTTATGACGCGACCGCGCGTGCCGCACCGAACACGCTGGCTGACTACCTGGCCAGCGAGCATGTGAGCGTGCTGTACCAGCCGCGCCGCACACTAGACATAGACCATTGGCTGCAAACACAGGGCATACAACGCCGCATGGCGGTCACCGTGCCTGGCTTTGCCGGAATTGCCGCCTTTCTGCAGGGCAGCCCCTGGCTAGCCACCATGCCAGGGCTACTGGGCCGGGCTATGCTGCACGACTTCAACAGTTGCTCGCTACCACTACCCTGCCCCAATTTGCCCATGTATATGCTGTGGCATTTGCGGCACCAGCATGACCCGGTACAACGCTGGCTGCGCCAGTCCCTGGAAGCCATCGCCATAGAAGTATTGCAGCCATAAACTTCGACCTAAAATCACCCGCTAGCGCAATCAGAATCTATGTCACAAGCTATCAAATCCATAGTAAGCAACTCTTCGTTATGGGTGGCTTGCCTGTGTGCTGATTGGTGCGGCAGCTGCCGCGAATACCAGACCCGGTTTGAGCAGATGAAGGCCAGCTTTCCCGGCGCCGAATTTGTGTGGATTGATATAGAAGACCAGGCCGATCTGGTAGACCCGATTGAGGTAGACAACTTCCCCACCCTGCTGGTTCTGGTCGACCAGCAGGTGCGCTTCTTTGGCAGTATCACGCCACAGGTCGAAACCTTACACCGCCTGATCCAGGCGCAACTGGAGGCGCCTCCATCTCCAGCCCCAGCGAAATCCGCAGTGACCGCGCTAGCGCAGCGTTTGCGCGTGTTGACCTAACCCAGACTCAGTGTTCTACACCCGCTTTGGGTGGTTTTGTTGCAGGCTTGACAGCGGGCTCGTCGTCATCATCGTCTTCCTGGTCTTGCACCAGATAATGCTGCACCAATGAAAAAAAGCTATCGTAGAACGTTTCAGAAGCGATAGTTTCACTGCTGACTTTGACCATGGCGTCGCTACTTGAGCTTAGTGGCAGCGAAAACGACCCTAGTGCACCCACCCCCAGACTGGCGGAGGCGTTGGTCTTTTTCAATGCGTAACGGTCTTGCAGCGCGCTCACAAAACCCAGGCTGATGCGGCCGTTTTTGCTTTCCGAGACACACACCACGCGAATATCCACCTGTACATGTATTTCGTTTTCAGGCTGGAAGCTTTTTTGCCCTTGAATCAGTTCCTTGCTCGCGGCTGAGATGATGTAGCCCTGGCTCAGCAAAGCCCTCCGAGCGGCTTCACAAGTTTGCGCAGGCGAGGCATCAAACATACGAGAAAACTGCCCTTTGGAGTTGAAGTTTTCTTGCTGTGGAATGGACCGCATGGGGAGCGAGCATCCTGCCAAGGCACCCAAACCACCAGCTGCCAGCAGCCATAGAACCCAATGCTTAGAAGTCGGCATCGTTAATCTTCAGGAAGCTCATAGGTAGTGTCCGAGCCTGAAAGTACCGACAAGTTCAGCGGCCGAACTGCGCCCATCCACATCGCATAGTCCCGATGGTCAATAAGATCATTACCGGTGATGGGGTGGATGAACACCACCAAGCCGCGCCGATGCAACGCCAGCCAAGGGATCAACTCGGCAAATACCGAGGGAGCAAATGCGAGTTGGCAGCTCCAGTCAGGGTGCGGCCCTACAGGCTGCTCATGCACCCGCCCCATCGCTAACTTGAACTTGCTGGCAACCTCAAGGCACAGGGCGCGGGCCTGCTCCAGCGTGCTGGCGTCGAAATACACGTGGGCGTGAAAGCCCCGAATGCGCGGCGTATCGACTTCAGCCATGGTTAAGGCGCCCGGTGCAGCCGTGGGCTGGCCAATGCCACAGCCTGCTCGTCCAGCGCTGTATCGACGTTGGGATGCCGCGCGGGTGCATTAGGCAGTTGCAGCTGCGTGCGCAGCTGAGCCACATCCTTGGCGCTGTGCGCAGCCTTGATTTGTGCAATTGCCGCCGTCGCATTGCCGCTGCGGATCAGCGCCAGCATTTTCGTCACCCATTCGCTAGGACCGGATTTGTGTTTGACCATGGGGCTGATTTTGCTTGAAATTGATCGACCGGAAACAACAACGCCGCGTAGGCGACCCATACAGGCCCGCCTACGCGGCGTTGTTGCCACCTGGATGGATTAACCGCCCTTGTGTGGACGCTTGCCAGGGTTTTTCTTGCTACGTGTTGCAACACCGCGTTCCAGGCTGCGCTTTTGACCGCGGCTGACGGGGTTGGTGTAGCCGGGCAGTGGCGTGGGCTTGGGGGAAGCGCGACGCTCTGCTTCGGTGCGGGGTTCTTTAGCCATCAATTACTCCATTTAAAGTTGGTTAACCCGCAATTAGGCCACAACCGCGAATGCAGTTTGCCGTAACAGGGGTCAGGTGTTGGATTTAGCTGGCGGCTTCATCCATCGCTTGGCACGATGGAGAGCAAACAGCCTGGGACTTGCCGAGCACCTTGCGGGTACCCATCAGCGAACGGGTACGGTGCTTGCCGCACAAAAAGCACGACATGGTGGCGCCACCAAACGACGCAGCAGCCGCAAAGGGCGAGCCGGAAGCCTTGGACTTGTAACGCAGTCCGTCGGCCAGCATGGCAGTTTTGGATTCAGCTTTCGCCATGGATAAAACCTTTTATCGGGATGCCCTGAGGCATAGTCATACGGCACGCAGGCCACACAGGAGGCTACATTATCCTCCTGAATGATGTCCTCCTTCGGAATAAGGGTGTGTGTGGGCATATAGCAGGCTCTTGTTCATTCTCAACTTTGGGGACATCTGCCGGGTTGCAGCCTTCCATTTCAGGCTGGATATGTTCATAAGCAGACCACCTGAGCTGGCCTCCTGATCTGCGACGCCAATGCTGCATTTTCGATAGCACCCAGCGAAGTATTTATCTGCACCGACAGCATTTTTCGCGTGCAAACGGCTTGGCATTCTTGCACCGGCCCCCACATGCTCTGTAGCGGGTAAAATCCTGTATCCGCGCGCTTGCGCCGAGATGTAAAAACAGCCCGCCATGTGGGCTGTCTTTTTTTGTGAAGAAAAACCATGCAAGACCACTATGCTGCGCTAGGGCTGTCCAGTGCCGCCACGCTGGCCGAGATCAAAAAAGCCTTTCGGCTGCGCGCCTCGCAGTACCACCCGGACCGCAACGCCTCCCCCGACGCGCCCCAGCTGTTCCGTGCGGTGCAAACCGCCTACGAGGTGCTGTCCGACGAGGAGCGTCGCAAGACGTATGACGACAACCGCCGCCGCGGCCTGCTGGACGACCCGCTGGATACCGCCCGCAGCATCTGGCACAACTACCTGAACGAGGCCTTGAAATGAAACTCTCCCGCTACTTTGCCGACCACGCCCGCGCCTACGACGCGGAAATGGACGACCTGGTGTCCGACTCCGAAGGCAAGAACGTGCTGGAAAAGCGCCTGAAGGAAAAGCGCAGCCAGGTGGACTTTCTGGTCCACATGATGGACGACAGCCCTGAAATGCTGGCCACCGCCTTCCACCAGGGCTTCAGCTTCTCCAACACCAAATCCATGGACCTGCTGGTCGCGCAAGAACCTGAAGAGTTTCCCGACTGGGCAAAACTCTCACAAACCATCCAACTGGCCCCCTGGGCCAAGACCCTGGCCGCACGCGTGCTGCAAGAGCCCACCGGGGAGCGCTTCCTGGCCGTCGCCGCCTGCCTGGAATACCTGTACACCCGAGCCGATGACCGCGGCGCCGCCGTGGACGAGCCCGAGGATGAAGAAGAGGATTTCGACCCCGAAGAGCAGGACGCCCGCGACCGCGAAGATGCCGGCGCCGCCTGGATGGAGGAGCAAGGCTTCGACCCGAAGCCGCCCAAAGCGTGAGCAAGATAAGTCCGTTGAGTAAAGAGTAAAGGCCGTACCCATGCATTACCCCGCAATCGTCAAAGCCCAAAGCCTGATCCTGGCCGGAGACATCGTTGGCGCCGAATCCGCCCTGGTGGAACTGGCCGACGAAGAAGGCGACCAGGCCCTGGTACTAGCGCTGGACCAGCTGCCCCCCAAAGACCTATTGGCGGTGATACGCGAGTACGACCCGTCCAAAGACTCGGTCATCAACCTGCTGGTCACGCCCGAGCAGTTCTCGCGCGCCGTGGTCATCGAGAAGCAGTACAAAGACCTGACCCACGCCCACCTGCGCGGCATGATGAACTCGGTCATCTTCCGGGATGACAACGACCCGGTTGAATTCCTGCGCGCCATCGGCGAACGCGAAGGTGGTTGCGATGCCCTGGCCGACTACCTGGCCGACCATTGGGGCCGGGTGGAGAGCTTTTTGCGCACCGGTACTTTCGAAGCATCGGAAGACACCGGCGCCGTGCTGTCCGAAGGCGAGCTGGTCGTGCAGATGTACAACGAGGCCAAGGTGGACCGCGACGAGATTGCCGACCACGACTGGATGGAATTCACTTGGCTGCTGCGCAACGACTGCCCTGACATCCTGATCGAGGTGATGGTGATACTGCGGGCCCGCGTCAAGGCCTTCGAGGAAGAATCCGAAGACGAAGACGATAGCCTGCACCAGGGCGGCCACACGCCCTTCCGCGAAACCCACGGCGAAGGCGAAGGCTCGCAGCGCAAAGCCGCGGACCCCGACGAAGAATCGGCGATCTAAGCCCATGACCATGCAAGAAACCAGTGCCGGCATCTCGATCTACGACCACCGGCCTTTCTTCGAGAAAGCGCTGCGCTTTGGCCTGCAGAACGGACTGATCGACGACGCCAAGCTTGAGTCCATCCGCAACGATGCGCCCAAGGGCATGGTGCAGATCGCGCGCTACTTTGGCACTGAGTTTCTGCGGCCGGAGCTGGAAAAGTCGCGTGAGCGCATGGTCAACCTGGTCAGCCTGCATCTGGAGCAGGACTGCGCCGGCGACCTGCGCCAAGCGGCCGAGCTGCTGCGGGAGAACTCCTTTCTGTCGCGCTCCAAGGCTGGCTCCGACATGCTCAAGGGCTTGCTGTCCATGCCGGACAACACCCACTTCAGCATGATCGATAGCGGCGGCTTCCGCGACGAAATGATCCCGGTGCTGGCCAAATGGACGCTGAAGACCTTGCCCGAATACCAGCAGGAACTGGCCAAGCGCGAAGCCATCCAGACCCGCCTAGACGCAGCCTTTTGGCTGGCCCAGAAATTGGGCGTGGCACGACGCGAGCTCCAGGCTGCCGATACCGACTCGGAGGCCGTCATCCGCACCAGCCTGCTGTCCCTGGCAGCCGGTCGCAGCTTGATGCCGAATTGGCCGCAGTTCGAAACCGTGGTGAATCTGTTGCGCAAACGTGCCGAAGCCGGCAAACCGGTAGACCTTGCCATGCCCAAGGATGCCCCTGCCCACCTGCGTCCGGTACTGCAGGCCACGCTGGAGTCTATGGTGGAGCAGGATCTGCCAAAGGTACTGGACGCCTCGGTAAAGCCGCGCAAACTGTTTATCCAGTCGCTGAACTTCATGGGCCGCTATTTTTGGCTGGACGAAGGCGTGGAAGATGTCAGCGAATTGGACCGGGCCATCTCCGACCAGTGGCTGAAGTTAACCCAGCGGCATACCGACGACAGCTCGTTGATCACCCTCTTCCTGTGCATTGCCGCCGGTGTGGCGCGCAAGACCACGCTGACCGAAACGGCGGCCGCCAGCCTGGTACGCAAAATCCGCAAAGGCAGCTACCAGCCCCAGCTGGCCACTGACTTCATCCGCGAATATGCGCCGCACGAGAACCACAACGACTACCAGACGCTGTGGCAGAACTTTGTCGCAGAGACCGAACGCGACCTGAAGGACGAGCGCGATACCCGCCTGGTGGAAGCCATGGCGGCACTGAAATTGCATTGCAATCTGGTCAAGGCCGCGCCCAAGCTTGCAAAAGCAGCCAAGCCGACCTAAAAACAAACATGCTTTGTTGGCCTCGCGCAAGTGATGCTTGCGCAGAGCGCTATTATTTTTGATAGTTGATTACATCGCTCTGAAAGTTAAAATAGGGGCGTTTTCCGGCGTTCATCCAGAAATTGGTTGGGCGTATTTCGTTGAAACTGAGGGCAAGTTCAATGGAGGCGTATATGAGGGTTATGGGGGCAAGCGGCAATATGTACGCTGCAACGCCGGTCAGCAAGGCGGGTGCTGCTGCGCTGTCTGCCGCCTATACCGATACGGCATCAACCAGCCGCACCAGCTCCAATAACGCATCCTCGACCTACGACTTCACCAGCATCACCCCTTCCCAGCTGGGTCAAACCGTGGGTGAACTGGTCAGCAGGGGTCAATTGGACCAGGAAGACACCGTCACCCTGGCCGATACCATGCCCACAGCGTCCAGCAAAACCAATTTTCACGGCAAGATCCCGTCAATCTACGACCAACCCAACAACATCATTGCCCGCTTGCAAATCGGTATTGACGACGCGCGCAACCGCAACGACCTGCAAAGCGTGCACAGCCTGTCCAAAACGCTGAACGTGTTCCAGCGCTTACAAGGCGCACCCCGCGGCATCGATCTACAGGCCTGAGGTCTTTTCGGCCTCCAGCGCATGCAGTACCTGCACCAGCCGCTATAAACTGCATAGCATTCTCGGGCATTTCAGCCCGCATTCGTTTTTCCACTTATTCCAGCGCAGGCGCCGCATGAGCCGACTTGGTCACACCCGCATAAAAATCTACAACATTGTGGCCCGCCAGTTGCACGGCCAGGTACCCTGCTGGGTATGCGGCGAACATGTGGCAGCCGAGGCTGCTACCTTGGAACATATCCAGCCGCTGAGCGAGGGTGGCAGCAGCCACCAGGAAAACCTGGCTATCAGCCACGACCACTGTAACCACCAGCGCCACGCGAAAAAGCCCGCAAACCCGTTGGACGGCGCCTGATTTGGCGCAAAATCACCGGACCGATTAAGGAGACAACTATGTCCAACGAGCGCCGCCAATTCATGCGCGTGTCTTTTGATGCCCCGGCATTTCTGACCACGCCAATGGCCCGCCATCAGGTAGAGGTACTGGACCTGTCCTTCAAGGGTGCTTTGGTACGCCTGGCCGCTCCGGCCGAAATCCGGGTAGGCATGTTCAGCCAGCTCAGCATCCCGCTGGCCAAGCTCGAAGCGCATATCGCCATGTCTACCGAGGTGGCGCATATCAACGGCAACGATATCGGCCTGATGTGTCGCAGTATCGATCTGGACAGCATGACCCATCTGCGTCGCCTGATAGAGCTGAACCTGACGGACCCCGCATTGCTCGACCGCGAGTTCAAGGCCTTGATGCTGTCTTAAACCTTTCCCCGAAAAACGCCTAGCGCCACCGACTGGCGCCCCTGGCGCGACACCCGCATGGCCGTGTTCGCGGCCTTGATGATCTGGTCCACGCTGCCATTGCCACCCTGCAGCAAATGGATACCGATGCTGGCCGTGCAACGCAGACGCAAGTCGCCCAGCAGATAGTCGCGGTCCAGCAGATCCAGCACCTTGTCTGCCACGGCATTGACGTGATTTACCGCAAACACCTCCTCGGCACCCAGATCTTCCAGAAGCACTACGAACTCATTGCCCCCCAGACGAGCCACTGTATCGTTCTGGCGTATGGCCGCCATCATGCGCACGGCTACCTCGACCAGCAGCTTGTCGCCAATGGCGTGCCCGTGCTTGTCGTTGACCTGCTTGAACTGGTCCAGGTCCACATACAGCACAGCAAAGAAACTGCGCTGCCGGTTGCTGTGCAACTGGGCGCGCCATAGGCGGTCACGCAGCAGGCTGAGGTTGGGCAGGCCGGTCAAGGCGTCGTTCATCGACATGGTGCGCACCAAGTCGGTCGCCAGCTTTTGCATCGAAGTGTCACGCACCACCCTGGACAAGCCCACCAGCTGCCCGCGGGCGTCCAGCATGGCGGTCGCCGCAATGACCACCGGAATCAAGCTGCCGTTCTGGTGCAGGCGCACGGTTTCCAGGGTTTGAACCGATTCAGTTACATGGCTGCGCAGCTGTTCTTCTTCTTCCAGGCGGTCCACGGGCACCAGAATCTGACTGCGCTGTCCCAACATCTGCTTGGCGGTATAACCGAACATCACTACCGCACCCGGGCTCCAGTACTGCACCACACCCTGGGCATCCTCCAAACAGATGGCGTCCGCGGAGCTGCGTGCCACCGCATTAAAGCGCAAACGCAGCCCCTCAACCTGCCTACTGTGCAGCCCGTACAAAGCCCAAGCACCACAGGCGCACAGCAAAAGCAGCGCGCTACCGTAATACAGCAACGACATGGTGGGCCTTTCAATAAAACACCATCTTAGAACTATCGCAAATCCCACGCCAACACCGTTGGCACCAAGATAGCCCCGTCCAAGCACGGATTAAATAGGTAGGGCACACCAAATGGGTGCACTTATCTTGCATACCAGTTGGCACAAATGCTGCATGATATGCAGCCATGAGCACCGCATCCGACATCAGCAAACGCATTATCGAAGCCGTGATGGCGCAAAAGCTGGCCCCTGGCTCCCGCTTGGGCGAGCAACCTTTGGCCATGCTGTTCGATTGCAGTCGTACCATCGTGCGCGAGGCGCTGACCCACCTGGCCGCACGCGGCATCGTCACCGTCAGCGCGCGCCGTGGCTGGTATGTGATTGAGCCTTCGCAAGAAGAAGCGCGTGAAGCCTTTGAAGCCCGCCGCGTCATCGAAACCGGGTTGATTCGCAGCCTGCAAGGCATTGAAAAACCTGCACTGAAACGACTTAAACAGCACCTCAAGCAAGAGCAGGCGGCCGTGGAGGGGAATGACATTGGCACGCGCAGCTTCTTGCTGGGCGACTTTCACGTCTGCCTGGCCGAATGCCTGGGCAATACGCTATTGGCCGACACCCTGCGCGACTACACCGCGCGCACGACCTTGATCGCCATGCTGTACCAGTCGTCGCACAACGCAACCCAGTCCTGCGAGGACCATGTACAGATCGTTGGCGCCCTGGAGAAAGGCGATATTGTCCGTGCCGAGGCCCTGATGGCAGCCCACATCGGCAGCGTTCAACATGCGCTGAAGCTGCCCGTGAATGCCGACCCGTTGGCACAGTTGCGCGACGCCCTGGCGCCGGTAGGCAAGCCGGCCCTCGCCGCTGAGGCACAAGTCTTGCATACAAGATCATTGAAAACTCGCAAAAAACCTGCGAACCCCACCGAAGACCCATCCACCTACCTAGGAGCTTTGCTATGACCACCTCTCGCCGCCATTTCCAATTGGGCCTTGCCACCATCGCCCTGCTGTCCAGCCTGGGTGCCCACGCCCAAACGGCGCTGGACGACGTGATGAAGGCTAAGAAGATCACCATCGCCATTCCCACCGACTTCCCTCCCTACGGCTTTGTCGGCACCGACCTCAAACCCCAGGGCCTGGACGTGGACATGGCCAACTACATTGCCGCCAAGCTGGGCGTGGCCATCGAACTCGCACCCGTTACCAGCGCCAACCGCATCGCCTACCTGCAATCCAAAAAGGCTGACCTGGTGATCTCCACCCTGGGCAAAAACCCAGAGCGTGAAAAAGTGATCGACTTCACGTCCGCCTACTCGCCCTTCTTCCAGGCCGTGTTCGCACCCAAATCCCTGGCCATCAAGAGCTTTGCCGACCTGAACGGCAAGAGCGTCGGCGTAACCCGTGGTGCCATCGAAGACCAGGAGCTGACCAAGCTGGCCCCAGCTGGTACAGACATCAAGCGCTTCGAAGACAACAACGTCACCGTCTCATCCTTCGTCTCCGGCCAGGTGCAGGTGATTGCCACGGGCGCCTCGGTAGCCGGCAACCTGATGGCCAAGAACCCGCAGCTGGGCACCGAATACAAGCTGCTGTTGAAAGACTCTCCCAACTTCATCGGCGTGGCCAAGGGGGAAGACAAGCTGCGCCTGAAGGTGAATGAAATCATCGCCGACGCCAAGAAATCCGGCGACATCGACAAGATGGCCGTGCGCTGGTTGGGCCGCCCCGCTGGCGATCTGCCGCAGTAAATAGGCCGCCCCGCCTTATGTGGGGCAAGCCCATCGTCCATTCCGCGCGCCTTTGAGGCGCGCGACCCCAGCCAACACCATCCTCGGAGGCAGCCCATGCGCATCCAATTTGACTTTATTGCCGTGCTGGAGCAGTGGCCGCTGCTGCTCAAGGGCGTGGGCTGGACGCTGCTGCTGACGCTGCTGGCCACGCTGATTGGCGCCGTGGTTGGCATCGCCTGCGCCTGGGTGCGCAGCCAGAATGCACCCGCGCCGCTGGCCCTCAAATGGCTGGTGGGAGCCTATGTGGAGCTGATCCGCAACACGCCTTTCATCGTGCAACTGTTCTTCATCTTTTTCGGCTTGCCCGCGCTGGGCTTCAAGCTATCGCCCCAGGTGGCTTCGGTGCTGGCCATGGTGATCAACCTGGGCGCCTACGCCACGGAAATCATCCGCGCCGGCATCGACGCCACACCCAAGGGGCAAATCGAAGCGGCCATGAGCCTGGCCTTGTCGCGCCTGCAGATCTTTACCCGGGTGGTGCTGCCGCCTGCCCTGAAAAAGGTCTGGCCGGCCATGGTCAGCCAGATCATCATCGTCATGCTGGGCTCGGCGGTGTGCGGACAGATTTCCACCGAAGAACTGAGCTACGCCGCCAACCTAATTCAGAGCCGCAATTTCCGCGCGTTCGAAGCCTTCATCATCGCCACCGCCATCTACCTGGCGCTGTCGGTGTCCATGCGCAAGCTGCTGAATTGGCTGGGCCCACGCTTCGTGTTTGGCCGCTAACCCCCAAGGATTTGCACCATGGTTGATTTTTCCGTTTGGGATATTTTTCGCAACCTGCTGCTGGCTGCGCGTTGGACGGTGGGGCTTTCGCTAATGGCCTTCATCGGCGGCGGTATCGTCGGCGCACTGCTGCTGGTGGCCCGGCTCAGCCAGGTCAAAGGCGTCGATAAGGCCGTAGGCGCCTATGTACAGGTGTTCCAGGGCACGCCGCTGCTGATGCAGCTTTTCCTGGCCTACTTTGGCATTGCCTTGTTTGGCGTCAATACCAGCGCCTGGGTGGCTGCCGCCACCGCATTGACGCTGTACACCAGCGCCTTTCTGACCGAAATCTGGCGTGGCTGCGTGGCCTCCATCCCCAAGGGGCAGTGGGAAGCGTCAGCCAGCCTGGCCTTGAGTTTTGGTGAACGCCTGCGCTACGTGGTGCTACCCCAGGCGGTGAAGATCGCCATCGCCCCGACTGTGGGTTTCCTGGTGCAGGTCATCAAGGGTACGGCCTTGGCCTCGGTGATCGGCTTCATCGAGCTGACCAAGGCCGGCACCATGATCACCAACGCCACTTTCAAACCCTTTGTGGTCTACAGCTGCGTGGCTCTGCTGTATTTCATTTTGTGTTTCCCCGTCAGTTTGTACGCCAAGATGCTTGAAAGGAAGCTGCATGCAGCCCGTCGCTAAACCCGTGTCCGCACCCGCGATCGTCGAAATCAAGGGCCTGCGTAAATCCTTTGGCAGCAACGAGGTGCTCAAGGGCATCGACCTGCAAGTCCAGCCCGGCGAGGTGATAGCCATCATCGGCAAAAGCGGCTCAGGCAAAAGCACACTGCTGCGCTGCATCAACGGGCTGGAGGAATTCCAGAGCGGCTCGCTCACCGTAGACAGCAAGCCCCTGCTGCATGACAACGCTCTGGCCATGCGTGCACTGCGCCAGCGCGTGGGCATGATCTTCCAGGGCTTCAATCTGTTCCCCCACCTCACGGTCGGCAAGAACGTGATGCTGGCTCCCCGCCTGGTGAAGCAGCAGGCCGAAGCACCCGGAATGGAGCAGGCCCGCAAGCTGCTGGCCCGCGTAGGCCTGGCCGAGAAGTTCGACGCCTGGCCCGACCAGCTCTCTGGCGGCCAGCAGCAGCGCGTGGCAATTGCCCGGGCTCTGGCCATGGAGCCGGCTGTGCTGCTATGCGATGAAATCACCTCCGCTCTCGACCCCGAGCTGGTGGGCGAGGTTCTGCGCGTAGTGGAAAGCCTGGCCGACGAGGGCATGACCCTGCTGATGGTGACCCACGAAATGAGCTTTGCCCGCAAGGTCAGCGACCGCGTGATTTTCATGCACCAGGGCCGTGTACACGAGATGGGGCCACCCAATGAGCTGTTCGGCAACCCGCAAACGCCAGAGCTGAAACAGTTCCTGTCCTCACTGCATGACTGACGCGCGCTATATATTTGATAGCTACTCGCGCAGATAGAATCTGCGCCAGGGCCACTTTTTATTCAAATCGATGAGCGCACGCACTGAACTTGCCGGCTTGCAACAAAGCCTGGACGCCTTGCGCAATGCAAGCCTGGACGTCCACGCGTTCAGTCAATCTGCACGGCAATGCCCGGACTTGCTGGCCGCCCTGCCCCCGCGCTACGGCGAGGTGTTGTTGGGCCTGCTGGATCGGCTGGAATCCAGCGCCCTGTTCAGTGAAGAAAGCTGCTCGTTCAGCCACACCGACCTGCACGACAGCCTGCAGATGTGGCTGGACAAGGCGGGCCGGCAGCTTTAGGCCATCGGCCCGGTTCCTACCGGCTACTCACGCCGGTGTTTGTTGCTGTCTTCCTGTTCTATCTGCTCCACCGCGGCTTCGAGTTTGCGGTAGGTGGCGACCAGCAGCTCCTGGCAGCTTAGGCGGTGGCCCGTGGAGCTGCGGTCGGCCTCCTTATTGATCAGTGCTGCGACGATGGTGGCAGCGGGTTGCAGAAGTTCGGTTCGCATATCGTCTCCTTTCACGTAGCCATGGGCTATTGCAAACCTGTTTGCGCGGGATTGCAACCGGGTACGCACTAGACTGTGTATAACTTTGTAGCGTCTTTACCTGGCCTGAAACCGGTCTTACACAAGCTGTGCTCCACGACATATTCGCTCGCCACTGGATTACCCTGCACGGCCTGATCGTCCTGCTGGGCCTGGGCATTTACGCTGCAGGCTCACACGCGCTGAAACAACGCCGCCATCCGTCCGCGGGTATCGCCTGGGTAGTCTCCCTGGTGCTTCTGCCCTATGTGGCCTTGCCGCTGTATCTGGTATTTGGCAGCCGAAAAGTTGTCAGTCCCAAGCGCCTGAGAAGGCCGCCTACAACCCCATCCAGCCACAATGCCCCGCCCGCCGAGGCCGAGCGGCTGGCCAGGGCACTGAGCCTGGGTGACGCGGCCTCGTTTAGCCAGTTGGCCGTGCACGCGCATGGCAGCCAGGCATTGGATGCCCTTCGGATGGGCATCCACGGCGCGCACCAGCGCCTGGACATCTGCACCTTCGTTTTGGGCAAGGATGTGCTGGGCGATGAGATCTGCGAATTGCTGGTGCGGCGCGCCCGTGAAGGCATCCAGGTACGGCTGCTACTAGACGGCATAGGGCGCTATCTGGGTGGCCCCGTCAAGCTGAACAAGCTGCGCGCTGCAGGTGTTCAGGTGGCCTTGTTCGTACCGCCGTTGCGCTCCCCCTTGCGCGGTCGTACCAATCTGCGCAACCACCGCAAGATGGTGCTAGCCGACGGGCAATGGTTGTGGTGCGGCGGGCGCAATCTGGCAGCCGAGTACTTTGAGGGCGACACCAGGTCGACCCAGACCTTCCGCAGCAAACCGGTCTGGATAGACCTTAGTTTTGATCTGCGCGGCGACCTGGCGCAGCAGGCGCAACAACGCTTCGACAGAGATTGGAACTTCGCCATCACTGGCGTGACCGAAGCCGCACCGCCACCCGCAACAGGCCTCGCCCACACTACGGGCTCACGGGCCCGCCTGGTGCCCAGTGGTCCGGACCAGACCGAGGACACGGTCTATACGCTGCTGGTGTCGGCCTGCTTCACAGCCAAAAGCCGCATACTGGCCGTAACGCCCTATTTCGTGCCCGACTCGACCTTGCTCGTGGCCATGGCCCTGGCAGCCCGACGCGGCGTGACCGTGACCCTGCTGATACCCGCCCATTCCAACCACCGTTTGGCCGATATTGCGCGCCACGCCGCGCTTCGCGAGCTCGCTGCATCAGGGGCTCACATATGGCTATCGCCGCATATGGTGCACGCCAAGGCCGTGCTCATCGATGAGGACATGGCACTGGTGGGTTCTTCCAATCTGGACGAGCGCAGCCTGTTCCTCAATTACGAACTGATGGTGGCCTTTTACGATGCGCCCGTGGTGCAGACCTTCGCCCAATGGATCGAACACCAGCTGGCCAATACCAAACCCTACAAACCACGCGCTCCCGGCCTGGCGCGCGAACTACTGGAAGCGGCGGTGCGCTGGGTAGCTTTTCAGCTCTAAAGGACAAATGCCCTGGTGAACAGGTCCACCAGGGCATGCATGCAGGTAATCGCGGCTTGCTTGCTTATTTACTTTCGGCCTTGGTATCGGTGAAGCGGCCGTAACTTTGCAGGCGGTCGTAACGGCGGTCCAGCAGTTCCTTGACCTTGAGATCACTGACCTGGCGGTACGCATCGTTCAAGGCGCGCTTGAGGAAGGCGGCCATCTGCTTGTGGTCACGGTGGGCGCCACCCACGGGCTCGTTCACGATCTTGTCCACCAGGCCCAGGGCCTTGAGGCGGTGCGCGGTAATACCCAGGGCGTCGGCTGCATCACCGGCTTTCTCAGAGGTCTTCCACAGGATGGAGGCACAACCTTCAGGGCTGATGACGGAATAGATGGAGTACTGCAGCATCACCACCTGGTCGCCCACCGAGATAGCCAGCGCGCCGCCAGAGCCGCCTTCGCCGATGATGGTGGTGATGATGGGCACTTCCAACTGCGCCATCTCGTAGATATTGCGGCCAATGGCTTCGGACTGGCCGCGCTCTTCCGCGTCAATGCCGGGGTAGGCACCGGGAGTATCCACAAAGGTGAACACCGGCAGCTTGAATTTCTCGGCGGTCTTCATCAGACGCAGCGCCTTGCGGTAGCCCTCGGGCTTGGTCATACCAAAGTTGCGCAGGCCACGCTCCTTGGTGTCGCGGCCCTTTTGGTGACCAATCACCATGCAAGCCGTACCGTTGAAGCGCGCCAGGCCGCCCACGATGCTCAGGTCATCGGCGAAGTGGCGGTCGCCGTGCATCTCGACGAAGTCGGTGAAGATTTCGTTGACATAGTCCAGCGTGTAGGGACGCTCGGCGTGACGGGCGATCTTGGTGATCTGCCAGGGCGTGAGGTTGCTGTAAATGTCTTTGGTGAGTTGTTGGCTCTTTTTGCTGAGCTGGTCGATTTCTTCCGAAATATCCACGGCAGACTCGGTCTGCACATAGCGCAGCTCTTCGATCTTGGTTTCGAGGTCGGAAATCGGTTGCTCGAAATCCAGAAATGTTCTTTTTGCCAAGGTCATTCTCCTAAGGTAGTGAGATAACTTTCAGGACTGGAGGTGCATCGCGCCCCAGTCCTGAAAGCTAGTAGGTGTTTATTTCGCCGCGTCCGCAGCAGGCACCGGGGCCAAAGACCGCCAAATATACCAAGTTGCCACGCTGCAGTAAGGTGCCCAGGCGGCAGCCACTTCGCGTGCGTCACTGCGGCTGACGGGGTCGCCCGAAAAATAATTCTGGCTGATGCCGCTGATCAGCCCCACATCGTCCAGCGGCAGCACGTTCGGCCGCATCATGTGGAAGATCAGGAACATCTCGGCCGTCCAGCGGCCGATGCCGCGTATGGCCACCAGCTCGGCAATGATGGCCTCGTCGTCCATATCCTCCCAGGCCTGGACATGCAGCTTGCCGGCATCGAAATGCAGGGCCAGGTCCACCAGGTATTCCACCTTGCGCGCGCTCAGGCCGGCGGCGCGCATATCGTCCACCTTGAGCTTGAGCACGCTCTGCGGAACCATCTGCTCAGGTAGTTTGACAAACTTGCCCCACACCGTTTGTGCCGCCTTGACCGATATCTGCTGGCCCACGACGCTGCGCGCCAATGTGGTGAAGGCATCGCCCCGGGTTTCCAGGCAGACATCGCCAAACTGGGGAATCAAGCGCTTCATCACCCGGTCTTTTTTCACCAGATGCTTGCGGGCATCTGCCCAGTAGGCCGGGGTGAATACGGTGGGGCTGTCTTTTACTATCTTTTTAGTAGCAGCCATCGCACATTCCACTTGCGCCAGCGGGCCAAATCATTCGCAAAAAAAGCACTACGCTGCCTCCCAGGTCGTGCCGCTGGCGGAGTCCTTGAGGGCAATGCCCTGGGCCAGTAGCTCCTGGCGAATACGGTCGGCTTCGGCAAAGTTGCGGGCGGCCTTGGCCTCCGCGCGCTGGACAATCAGCGCCTTGATGGCGACATCGTCCAGACCGGCACCAGCCTGCAAAAAGGCCTTGGCGCTGCCTTGCAGCAAACCCAGGGTTGCACCCAGGGCCTTCAAGAGGCCGGCCTGCGCTGGCGACTGACTGCGATTCACGTCGGATGCCAGGTCAAACAGCACGGCCAGGGCTTCCGGCGTGCCAAAGTCTTCGTCCATGGCGGCCTGGAAACGGGCAGCAAACGGCTGGGTCCAGTCCATCTGTGCCGGCACTTCGGGTTCGACCAGGCTGAGTGCGGTGTACAGGCGTTTCAGAGCGGTGCGTGCGTCGTCCAGATGGGCATCGCTGTAATTCAGCGGGCTGCGGTAATGGGTACGCACCAGGAAGAAACGCAGGGTTTCAGCGTCGTACTTCTGCAGCACGTCGCGGATGGTGAAGAAGTTGCCCAGGCTCTTGGACATCTTCTCGTTGTCCACCCGGACAAAACCGTTGTGCACCCAGAAGCGAGCCAAGGGCTTGCCCGACGCGCCTTCGCTCTGGGCGATTTCATTCTCGTGGTGCGGAAACTGCAGATCGGCACCACCACCGTGGATGTCGAAGCTTTCACCCAGGGTCTGGCAGGACATGGCCGAGCATTCAATATGCCAGCCGGGGCGGCCGGGGCCGAAGTCGCTGTCCCATTTGGCGTCGGTGGGCTCGGTGGGTTTGGCGGCTTTCCATAGGACGAAGTCCAGGGGATCTTCCTTGCCGTCCAGTACCGCCACGCGTTCACCTGCATGCAGTTCGTCCAACGACTTGCCGGACAACTTGCCGTAGCCCGGAAATTTGCGCACGGCGTAGTTCACATCGCCTTGCGGCGTGCGGTAGGCCAGGCCTTTCTGCTCCAGCATGCCGATCAGGTTGAGCATCTGCGGCACGTATTCCGTTGCACGCGGCTCGATGCTGGGCGGCTCTATGCCCAGCAGGCTGATGTCCTGGTGCATGGCCAGGGTCATCTCGTCGGTCAGGGCACGGATGGTGATGCCGCGCTGCACTGCACGGGCGATGATCTTGTCGTCGATATCGGTGATGTTGCGCACGTAGGTCACGCGCAAGCCGCTAGCCTTCAACCAACGCTGCACAACGTCAAACGCCATCATCATGCGGGCATGGCCGATGTGGCACAGATCGTAAATCGTCATGCCGCATACATACATGCGCACATGGCCTGGCTCGATCGGCGAAAACTCTTCCGTGGCACGCGAAAGCGTGTTGTATATGCGCAAACTCATGGAATCTAGGGTTGGCGCAGGACGCATGGTGGTCCTGCGGGCTTTTCACTGGGTAACACTGGACAAGGGAGGCAGCTTGAAATCCGCGCCTGGGTGGGGGCGGGTCCGTTATTGCGAAACCCCTGGGCTACAATCTTCCGAGTATATAGCCCTCGTTTGGGCCTGTCTTCGCATGCTTTTCAAGAGGCCCTATGCTGCACCCAAAGTTCCGTTTTTCTACTGTGCTACGCGTGCTGGCTGTTGGCGCCCTGGTGGCGACTTCGGCAGCTTACGCGGATGACTACAGCGATGTGAACCAGTTGCTACGCACCGGCAAACTGACAGAGGCACAGGCCAAAGTAGACCTGTACCTGGCTGTCAAGCCACGGGACCCGCAAATGCGCTTCTTGAAGTCTTCGGTGCAAAGCGCAGCAGGCCACCCCGCGGATGCAATCACCACCCTGACGGAGCTCACCCAGGAGTTCCCCGAACTGCCCGAACCCTATAACAATCTGGCCGTGCTGTACGCCGGACAGAACGATTTCGACAAGGCCCGTACAGCCCTGGAAATGGCGGTCCGCATCAACCCGAACTACGCCACCGCCCATGAAAATCTGGGCGATATCTACGCCAAGCTGGCGAGCCTGTCCTATAGCAAGTCGCTGCAGCTGAATGCCAACAATCCGCAAGCCTCCAAAAAAGTCGCTTTGCTGAAAGATGTGCTGACACCCGCTGCCGCCCCCAAAGCAAAGTAACTCTGCGTTCACGGCTGCAGTCTCATGAGGCTGCAGCGCCCTTTTTGCATAGCATTTCTACATGATGGCTTTTTCTACTTCCAAGCGCGCCTGGCTGACTGCCGGTGCCATCTGGGCTTGTGCCCTCGCCGCTCCCGCATTTTCCGCCGACGCGCCCCGGGTCAAATTTGCCACCTCCGTCGGCGACTTCGTGGTCGAGGTCTACCCCGACAAAGCACCCAAGACCGTGGCGAACTTCCTGCAATACGTGCAAGACAAACATTACGACGGCACCATCTTCCACCGTGTGATCGACGGCTTTATGGTCCAGGGCGGCGGCTTTACCCCCGACTTGCAGCAAAAGCCAACCCGCCCGCCCATTCCGCTGGAGGCCAATAACGGGCTGAAGAATGACCGTGGCACGATTGCCATGGCGCGTACCGGCAACCCCAACTCGGCCACCGCCCAGTTTTTCATCAATGTCAAAGACAATAGCAACCTGAACGCCCCCAGCCGGACGGCTACGGTTATGCAGTGTTTGGCAAAGTGGTGTCGGGTATGGACGTGATTGACAAGATCCGCACCAGCGCTACCGCCAGCAAGGGGCCGTTCCAGGACGTTCCCGTGACCACCATCAGCATCCGCACTGCCACTCCTCTCTAACTTTCCCGCCCGGGTTGCCAGGCGCCCCGGGATCACGAAAGCGCTTTCAACCTCCATAAGGAAAACCTGCCATGAGCAACCCCAAAGTCGAACTCCACATCGCCAACCGCGGCGTCATCACCCTTGAACTGGACCAGGAAAAGGCTCCCAAGTCGGTCGCTAACTTCCTGGCCTATGTGGCCAAGGGCCACTACAACAACACCGTGTTCCACCGCGTGATTCCTGGCTTCATGGTCCAGGGCGGAGGCTTCGAGCCCGGCATGAAGCAAAAGGGTACGGACGCCCCTATCGACAACGAAGCCAATAACGGCTTGAAGAATGACAACTACACCGTTGCCATGGCCCGCACCAGCGATCCGCATTCGGCTACGGCCCAGTTCTTCATCAACGTGGCCAACAACGGCTTCCTGAACCACACCGCAATCTCCAGCTCCGGCTGGGGCTATGCCGTGTTCGGCAAGGTCGTGTCCGGCACGGAAGTTGTGGACGGCATCAAGGCAGTGAAGACAGGTAACCGCGGCGGCCACGGCGATGTGCCCGTGGAAGACGTGGTCATCGAAAAAGCCGTCGCGCTGTAAGGACTGCATGGCGCCGACCTCCATCGCGCCAGCCTCGACCGTGCCTCCAGTGGCCGAGCTGCTAGCTCCTGCCCACTGGCGCACGGTCGATTGCATTTCAGACCTGCATTTGCAGGCCGCTGAGCCGGCCACCTTTGCTGCGTGGCAACGCTATATGGCAAGCACCACGGCCGATGCCGTCTTCATTCTGGGTGACTTGTTTGAAGTATGGGTGGGTGACGACGGTGTGGACGCCGATCCAACAGGGTTTGATGCGACCTGCCTACAGGTGCTACAAACAGCGTCCCAACAGCGTCCGATTTTCTTCATGCACGGCAACCGGGACTTTCTGTTCGGGCAGCGGGCTGCCGATGCCTGCCAGCTGACCCTGCTGGACGACCCTACGGTCTTGCAGTTCGCCGGGCAACGCTGGCTACTTAGCCATGGCGATGCCTTGTGCCTGGACGATGTGGATTACCTACAGTTCCGAGCAATGGTGCGTAGCCCCGCCTGGCAGAGCAATTTTCTGGCACAGCCTCTGGCGCAACGCCAGCAAATCGCCCGCAACATCCGCAGCCAGAGCGAAAACCGCAAACATAGCGGCGTGGTCAATGCCGACGTGGATGGCCCGGCAGCCTGCCAATGGCTGGCTGCGGCACGCGCCCGGGTGTTAGTACACGGCCATACCCACCGGCCGGCGCAACATGCGCTGAGCACAGACCTGGAGCGCTGGGTGCTTAGCGACTGGGACGCCGACGCCACACCCCCGCGTGGCGATGCCTTGCGTATTTCATTCAACGGCCTGGTACGCATCCAGATCGCTTAGAACCTGTTGGCTACAACGATCCATCACGGATCTTGCCGCGCAGTGCCTTGGTACTGGAACGCAGCCCCTTGCCCTCTAGCCGGCGTTGCTGCGAGCCGTAGGTAGGCTTGGTCGCTCGACGTACGCGGGGGGCTAATGCCACGGATTCCACCAGGGACTGCAGGCGTTGCAGGCCGTCGACCCGGTTCTGCTCCTGACTTCGGTGCTGCTGGGCTTTGATCACCACCACCCCCAACTGGGTGATGCGGGCATCCCGCAATGCCAGCAGGCGCTCCTTAACATCCTCCGGCAAGGAGGACGCCCGCACGTCAAAGCGCAGATGTACCGCACTCGACACCTTGTTGACGTTCTGCCCGCCTGCCCCCTGGGCACGGACAGCCGTGATTTCGACCTCCGCTGGATCGATGGCCAGGGGACGGAAATGCATCACGGCCCCGTCAGTTGGACGGCACCTGACACCGTCACCTGCACGGTGCTGCGGCCGGCCTCGGTTGGCACTGGCATATCGGACTCCATCAATTTGGCACTCATGGCCATGGGACGCATACGGGGTGTGGGACCGGTGTCATTGGTGTTCACAGAAACCTCGCGCAAGCTGTAGCCGCTAAAACCAAAACCCTTGGCAATGTCCCGGGCTTTGGATTTGAACTGCTCAATGGCGAGCAATTGCGCATCGCCCTCGACTTGTGCTCGCTGGCTGCGGCTGAGGCTGAAAGCCACATTCGACATAGTCAAAGTATTGATCTTGCCGGCAGTGCTGGCGATGCGGCTGAAGTCTCGTCCTTCCAGCACCAACTCGGTTGTGCCCACCCATCCCTGGATTTTGCCGTCCTTGCCATAGCGCGGCGACAAACTGAAATTGCCCGTGTGCAAGTCCAGTTGGCCGGCTTGGGCATATTTCTTGGCCTCGACCAATGCACTATCCAGGGCCACTTTCAGCTGATTTTGCAAAACAACGGCGTCCGCACCGTCGCGGCTGGTTGCCAACACAACGGTCAGCCAGTCCTGCTGAACTTCCACTGCACCACTGGCAGATAACTGCACCACATTGTGTAGCGGGGCAACACTCGTTGACTCCTGGGGAAATACCGGGCGCGCGCATATTAAAAATAGGCCTACAGCTATAAATTTAGTAGCAATTAATGGGGTTTTTTGCATTGTTTCCTTGGGGTGTGGATATCGAAAATCGGGCCGAAAAGCACATCCCATTTTTGGTGAAAATGCTACAAAACCAGGCCGCTAAGGGCCTGCAAAAGTTGTAACAGTCTGTCAGAAGCCACCGTTATCCAGGATTTTCCGTTGTTACACACTGCAGAATCCCCCCTTGTTACATATTTACAGTACACGGACTATGAACCAGACTGCCAGCCGACCCGACAAGATCTTGGTTGTCGATGACGACTCCCGAATTCGCGATTTGCTGCGCCGCTACTTGGTGCAAGAAGGCTTTGAAGTCATGCTGGCCGAAGACGGCAAAGCATTAAGTCGCATCATGTTGCGCGACACGGCCGATTTGATTGTGCTGGATTTGATGATGCCCGGCGAAGACGGTTTGAGCATTTGCCGTCGCCTGCGCGCCAGCAATGACCGCACACCCATCATCATGTTGACCGCCAAGGGCGAAGACATTGACCGTATCGTAGGCCTGGAAGTAGGCGCAGACGACTACCTGGGTAAGCCCTTCAACCCGCGTGAGCTGCTGGCCCGCATCCATGCTGTATTGCGCCGTCGCCCGACCAAGGAAGCACCCGGAGCACCATCGATAGACAACGAAATCATCAATTTCGGCCCGTTTGCGTTCGACCTGGGCTCCCGCACCTTGAACCGCAACGGTGAAGAACTCCCCCTGACCACCGGTGAATTCGCCATGCTCAAAGCGCTGGTTCGCCACCCGCGCCAGCCACTGTCACGCGAAAAACTGGCATTGCTGGCCCGTGGCCGCGAATTCGAGCCTTTCGATCGCAGCTTGGACGTGCAGGTATCACGCCTGCGCAAATTGGTGGAGGTAGATGCTGCAGCACCCCGCTTCATCCAGACGGTCTGGGGCGTGGGCTATGTATTCGTACCCGATGGTGCGGGTTAATCCATTTTGAGAAAAGCTCCGCTGACCGGCCAGTCTTCCAGCTACCGCGCTGGCGGGTCCAACCAGATCGACGCCAGTGCTCCTGCACCGCTGGAGGCGCGTAATAAGAAGTCACATCTGTCGCGCCAGATGGTCGTCGTCAGCCTGTTCTGGCGTACCTTCTTTTTATTGGCGGCGCTGCTCATGGGCAGCATGCTTGCTTGGCTGATGACACTGCGGGCGCTCGACTTCGCACCGCGTGCCATCCAGGCAGCGCAGCAGATCGCCTCGCAAGTTAACCTCAGCCGCGCAGCGCTGCTGCATACCGACCCGATAGCGCGGGTCTCGTTGATCAAGGCCATGGCCGAACAAGAGGGCTTGCGCATCCTGCCGCGTGAGCCGACCGACCAGTTTCAACCCTTTGACCACGACAGCCTGAGCGAGCGCATCGCGCAAGAACTCAAAAACCTGCTTGGCCCGACGACTGTTGTCGCCCGTAGCGTCAACGGGGTGGAAGGGCTGTGGATTGGCTTTCAAATCAATGGCGACCCCAACTGGTTGCAGCTGGACCGTGAACGCTTCAATCCCGCCAGCAACAAGACCTGGCTGATCTGGCTGCTGACCATCGGCGGCCTATCCTTGGCTGGTGCCGCCCTGATTGCCCGCCTCATCAACCGCCCGTTGAAGCAGTTGTCGTTCGCCACCAGCCGCGTGCGTGAAGGTGACTTTGACGCCAGCCACCTGGATGAGCGCGGCGTGACCGGTGAAATCCGCGAGGTGAATATTGGATTCAACCGCATGGCGCAAAAGCTGGCCAAGATTGAACAGGACCGCGTGGTCATGCTAGCCGGCATATCGCATGATCTGCGCACGCCGCTGGCACGACTGCGCCTGGAAACCGAAATGAGTGTGGGCGACTACGATGCCCGTGAACACATGGTGGCCGACATCGAGCAACTGGATGCCATCATCGATAAATTCCTGGACTACGCGCGGCCAGACCATGTGGAGCTCAAAACGGTGTCGCTGAATGCGGTGATCGAGTCCAGCCTGTATGCCGTGCGCGAATACGAGGATATGCGCATCAATCTCAATGTGGATGAGGCTTTGATGGTGCTGGCCGACGAGGTGGAGCTGACGCGTGTGATCTCCAACCTGCTGGAGAACGCGCGCCGCTATGGCAAATCCGAGAGCTCCGGCATTGCCGAAGTGGACATTGCCGCCAAATCACGGGATGACTGGGTACTGTTGAAAGTGCGCGACCACGGCCAGGGCGTCAACCCTGAGCAATTGGACAATCTACTAAAACCCTTCTTCCGAGGTGATGCGGCCCGCACGGCAGCCACGGGAGCCGGCCTGGGCTTGTCGATTGTGGACAAAGCCATACAGCGCATGGGTGGGGAGTTTGAATTGGCCAATAGCTCGTCGGGTGGTCTGGCAGCCCACATCAAGATGCAAAGGTCCAACAAACCCCGGTTGTCCTCAGTACAGTAGTACGACCGCCCGCGCCTCGATACTCTGCCCCAGGCCCACAGGCCCCATCTTCTCGGCTGTTTTGGCCTTGATATTGATCTGATCCAATTCCAGCCCGAGCGCTGCAGCAATGCGTTCACGCATGGCTGGAATGTGCGGCATCATCTTCGGTGCCTGGGCAATGATGGTGCTGTCGATATTGCCAATCCTATAGCCCTTGGCCTGCACACGGCGCACAGCATCGACCAGCAGCACCAATGAATCGGCACCTTTGAATTGCGGGTCGGTATCTGAAAAATGTGTGCCGATGTCGCCCAGCGCAGCGGCGCCCAGTACCGCATCGGTGATGGCATGCAGCAAGGCATCTGCATCCGAATGGCCCAGCAGCCCCATGGTGTGGGGGATTTCAACGCCACCCAATATCAGCTTACGCCCAGCTACCAGGGCGTGGACGTCCCAGCCCTCTCCGATCCGAAACTGCATTAAAAACTCCTGGAAGATAAACGACTGAGCAGCACAACCTCAGCCAGCGCAAAGTCGTCAGGATACGTTACCTTGAAATTCTGGGCACTGCCCGGCACCAGTTTGGGTGCCAAGCCCATGGCCTCGATGGCGCTGGACTCGTCCGTCACCTCGGCCCCTGCAGACTGCAGCGCCTGCGACAACATGCCAATGCGAAACATCTGCGGGGTTTGGGCCAACCATTTGTCGTTGCGCGGCAAGGTGCCTGCCACACGGCCCTGATCTTCGCTTTTCAGTGTGTCGGCCAGCTTGTGCGCCAGCAAGCCACCCACAGCATCCGCTTCACAGGCATCTATGAGTGCATCGATTTGCGCCGGAGTGATGAGGCAGCGCGCAGCGTCGTGTACCAGCACCCAGTCATGGCCTTGAGCGCCTTGCTCAAACAGATCGTGCAAGCCATTGAAAACCGATTCGGCCCGGGTCGCACCACCGCAATCAGACACCACACAAGTTGAACTTTGGTGCTCAAAAAAGTCGTCCCCCATCGCCACCACCACCAGCACGTCGGTAATCCGTGGCACGCTGGCAAAGGCAGCCAGGGTGTGCATCACCATAGGCTGGCCAGCAACAAGCTGGTACTGCTTAGGGGTTGGCGCGGCACCGGCTACAAGGGCTCGGCTACCCACACCAGCACAAGGAATCAGGACAAAAAAACGGGGTACTGCAGGTAGGGTATCGGTAGACATTGCCTGCATTCTAAAATCAGTCTCATCCACACCCCCCGCCCTCGCGCCGGGGGGTGTTTTTGCATTCCAGAATCAAAGCCTACTGCAGCCCATGGACCTCCCCAAACTCACCCCCGGCAAACGCTATACCCTGCCCCGCCCTCAAGGCTCGGCCGACGCGGTGTTGCTGGCCCAACTGGCCCTGCGGGAAAAAGCCAAGGGTGCGCTGACGGCGATCTTCACCTCCGACGCCAGTGACGCCCAGCGGCTGATGGAAGAAATCGTCTTCTTTGCGCCCAGCCTGCGCTGCGCGATGTTCCCCGACTGGGAAACCCTGCCTTACGACACGTTTTCACCGCACCAGGATCTGATCAGCGAGCGCCTAGCAACGCTGTGGCGCATCAGCCAGCGCGACAAGGACACAGGCGCCGACGTGGTCATAGTTCCGGCCACCACAGCGCTTTACCGGCTGGCGCCGCCCAGCTTTATGGCCGGCTACACCTTCCAGTTCAAGACCAAGCAGAAGCTGAACGAAGCCAAGTTGAAAGCCCAGCTGACCCTGGCCGGCTACAGCCATGTAACCCAGGTGGTCAGCCCCGGGGAGTACGCAGTGCGCGGCGGCCTGATCGATCTGTTCCCCATGGGCAGCGCCGTGCCCTACCGCGTGGATCTGTTCGATGACGAGATCGACAGCATCCGCACTTTCGACCCGGACAGCCAGCGCAGCTTGTACCCTGTGCCTGAAGTACGTCTGCTGCCGGGCCGTGAGTTCCCGATGGACGATGACGCCCGCACCAAGTTCCGCAGCCGCTGGCGCGAACTGCTGGACGGCGACCCAACGAAGAGCCGCATCTACAAGGACATGGGCAATGGCGTGGCCACCGCCGGCATCGAGTACTACCTTCCGCTATTCTTTGAAGACACAGCCACCGTGTTCGACTACATAGGCGCCGACGCCACTGTCGTGTTGCACGGGGACCTGGAGCCATCAATCCTGCGCTTCTGGCAGGACACCAAAGAGCGCTACCGCCTGGTGCAAGGCGATATCGACCGCCCCGCCCTGCCGCCCGAGGCGCTGTTCCTGGGCACCGAGCAGTTCTACGCGCTGACCAACCAGCACGCCCAGCTGGCGCTGCGCACGGTGGAAAGCAGCAGCGACACCGGCTTCGAAGCCCTGCCGGTGCTGTCGGTGGCGCGCGGCGCCGAAGACCCGCTGACCCAGCTGAAGATGCACATCCAGCGCACGCCGCACCGCGTGCTGCTGCTGGCCGAAAGCAATGGCCGGCGCGAAAGCCTGCTGGACCTGCTGCGCGCCAGCCAGGTGAACCCGCCGGCCTTTGACTCGCTGGAAGACTTCCAGACCAGCAGCGAAAAAGTCGGCATCGCCACCGCCGCACTGAACAACGGCTTCAGCTGGCTGGCCGAGGCCATCGACTTCGTCACCGAGACCGAGCTATTCGCCGCCGGCCCGACCACGCGCCGCCGCAAGAAGCAAGAACAGGTCAGTGACGTCGAAGCGCTGATCAAGGACCTGAGCGAGCTGAGCCTGGGCGACCCGGTGGTCCACTCAGCCCATGGCATCGGTCGCTACAAAGGCCTGGTGCACCTGGACCTGGGCCAGGGCAAGAATGTCGATGGCACGCCGGTGTTGCAGGAATTTTTGTTCCTGGAGTATGCCGACAAGGCCACGCTGTATGTGCCGGTCAGCCAGCTGCAGCACATCAGCCGCTACACCGGCGTCAGCGCCGACGAGGCGCCGCTGCACCGCCTCGGCTCGGGCCAGTGGGAAAAGGCCAAGCGCAAGGCCGCCGAACAGGTACGCGATTCGGCCGCCGAGCTGCTGAACATCTACGCCCGCCGCGCGGCCCGCGAAGGCCATGCGTTCCGCTATTCGCCCAACGACTACGAGGTGTTTGCCAACGACTTCGGATTCGAAGAAACGCCGGACCAGAAGGCAGCGATCCATGCCGTCATCCAGGACATGATCAGCCCACGCCCCATGGACCGTCTGGTCTGCGGCGATGTCGGCTTCGGCAAGACCGAGGTGGCCTTGCGCGCCGCCTTCATCGCCATCACCGGCGGCAAGCAGGTAGCGCTGCTGGCGCCCACCACCCTGCTGGCCGAGCAGCACTACCAGACCCTGGTGGACCGCTTCGCCAAATGGCCGGTCAAGGTGGCCGAGGTATCGCGCTTCCGCTCGGGCAAGGAAATCACTGCCGCTCTCAAAGGCATAGCAGAAGGTGGCGTGGATATTGTGGTGGGCACGCATAAGCTATTGAGTGAATCGACCAAGTTCGCGAACCTGGGCCTGCTGATCATCGACGAGGAGCACCGCTTTGGCGTGCGCCACAAAGAGCAGATGAAAGCGCTGCGGGCGGAAATCGACGTGCTGACCCTGACCGCCACGCCAATCCCGCGCACCCTGGGCATGGCGCTCGAAGGCCTGCGTGACCTGAGCGTGATCGCCACCGCGCCCCAGCGCCGGCTGGCTATCAAGACCTTTGTGCGCTCCGAGAGCAATGGCGTGATCCGCGAGGCGGTGCTACGTGAGCTGAAGCGCGGCGGCCAGGTCTACTTTCTGCACAACGAAGTCGAGACCATTGAGAACCGCCGGCAAAAGCTCGAAGAGCTGCTGCCCGAGGCCCGCATCGCCGTGGCCCACGGCCAGATGCCCGAGCGCCAGCTGGAATCCGTGATGCGCGACTTCGTGGCCCAGCGTTTCAACCTGCTGCTGTGCTCAACGATTATCGAGACCGGTATCGACGTGCCCAGCGCCAACACCATCGTCATGGCCCGGGCCGACAAGTTCGGCCTGGCCCAGCTGCACCAGCTGCGCGGTCGCGTCGGCCGCAGCCACCACCAGGCTTATGCCTATCTGATGGTGCCGGATCTGGAAGGCCTCACCAAACAGGCCAGCCAGCGCCTGGACGCGATCCAGAAGATGGAAGAGCTGGGCTCTGGCTTCTACCTGGCGATGCACGATCTGGAAATCCGCGGCGCCGGCGAGGTGCTGGGCGAAAACCAGAGCGGCAATATGCTGGAAGTCGGCTTCCAGCTGTACAACGAGATGCTGAACGAAGCCGTGCGCTGCCTGAAGGCCGGCATCGAGCCCGATCTGCTGAGCCCGCTCAGCGTCACGACGGAAATCAACCTGCACGCCCCGGCCCTGCTGCCGAACGACTACTGCGGCGATGTGCACCTGCGGCTCAGCTTCTACAAAAAGCTGGCCACGGCCAAGACCACCGACCAGATCGACGCACTGCTGGAAGAAATCGTCGACCGCTTCGGCAAGCTGCCCGCCCAGGCGCAGACCCTGATCGACGGCCACCGCCTGCGGGTGCTGGCACGGCCCTATGGCGTAGTCAAGGTGGATGCGGCGCCCGGCGTGATCAACATCACCTTTAAGACCAATCCGCCGATTGAGCCGATGCGCATCATCGACCTGATCCAGAAGAACAAGCACATCAAGCTGGCCGGCAACGAAAAGCTGCGCATTGAACGCGAACTGCCAGAGCCCAAAGACCGCGCGCAGATGGTGCGAGATGTGTTGCGTAGCCTGGGGCAGCCCATCCAGGTGGAAGCAGTCGCTTCTTAGGTCATGCGTCACATATAAAAGCGACCAGAAGCCGAGATAATCAAAAGTCCATTGCGCCCCAAGCCAGGGGCTTAACTCTCCAATGTCAGGAGCCCTTAAAAGCATGTCGACCGTCAGCTCGCTTCTTCAACCTATCAGCGATGCACACCCTTGCGGTGAGGATCTTTCTTTCTCCCCAGAACTGGATGCCATTGCACAAGCACGCCGCTTTGACGACCCCACTCTGGACCAGGGTGAGTGGGTTACCACGCTCAAAGAAGCGGATTGGAATGCAGTAGTGCAACTTTGTACTTCGCTGCTCTCCACCAGAAGCAAAGATCTACGGTTGGCTGTATGGTTTACCGAAGCAAGCGCTAAAACCCAACGCTTTCGTGGCTTGGGCGATGGTTTCAGCCTGATTAGCGGCCTATGTGATAGCTATTGGGCCGACATACACCCCCTGGCCGAAGATGACGACCAGGACATACGGGTTGGCAACCTGAGTTGGATTCTGGCGCGTGCGGTACCGCTGCTACGCGAGATGCCGCTGACCGAAGGCAAGGACTCGGCGTTTTCCCTGGCTGATTTTGAATCAGCACGCACACGCGCCGTGCAGGCCGAAAAAATCATCGCTGCAGGTGGACGTCCGGAAGAAGGCTTAAAGCTGGCCACCTTAGAAGCAGCTCGGCACAAAAGCTCGCGCAAATTTTACGAGGAGCTGCTTGCCGATTCGCAGTACTGCCTGGACGCGTTGCAGCAAATGGAAAAGTCGGTCGATGCACGCCTTGGCATGGATGGCCCGACGTTCTCTGCTGCAAAGAATAGCCTGGACCAGGTAATGCGCACCATCGCCCGCTTTGCGGCCGATATCGGCATCCAAGCCGCCCCTACTGAAGAAGCTGAAACCGCAGTAACCGAGCCGCTACCTACTACTACAACTCTCGCCACTATGCGCAATGGCCCCATACAGAACCGGACCCAGGCTTTAGCACAACTACGTGCAGTGGCAGAATTCTTTAGGCAAACGGAACCCCATAGCCCTGTTGCCTATCTGGCAGAAAAGGCTGCACACTGGGGTGACTTGCCCTTGCATGCCTGGCTGAAAACAGTCATCAAAGACAGCGCATCCATGGCGCATATCGAAGAACTGTTGGGTTTGCAGATGCCGCCCGCCGATGGGCACTAAGAACCTCATCGGCTGAAGCGTTACTGTTTACTGCGCAATTCGGAATTCGATGCGCCGATTGCGGGCACGACCGTCGGTCGTATCGTTGCTGGCTACGGGTCGGTCGGGGCCTTGCCCAGAGGTGGATAGCAGCGCGACATTGATGCCCTTAGATCCCAGATAAATTTTTACCGCGTCTGCACGCGCCTGGCTTAATGCCAGATTGCTGGCCCGCAGCCCCTTGTCATCGGTATGACCGATGATTTCCACCTTGCGGTCCTTGAGTTTTTGCAAGGCAAGAGCCATCTCATCCAGAATGGTCTTACCAGCAGGCGTCAGTGTCGTCTGGCCGCTTTCGAACTCCACAATCCGGTTGGCCAAAGTACTATCCAAAATGCCCTGTTCCGACGCCGATACGCGCAGTCCATTGTTGACGGTATAGGTCGGATTGAGACTGGTGGCAATCGCACTGGCTACCTGTTGACGCTGTGCTTCGTTCGCCACTTCCCCATGCACGCTGACGGCCGTACCATCAATCTTGAGCTGACCACGGCTGACGAACTTGAGATTGGGGCCGATAATTTTCTGCACATAAGTACTCCAATTGGCAGGGGACACGACAGAACCGATAGCAATTTGGTCCACCACCTTATCTGCACCATATAACTCGCGCAGTCGTGCCAACACACTGGATTTGGTAGCTTCGTCCGGCACTGTGCCAGCAGCCAAAACCTGACCAGGATTTGGCGTAACAACAGGAGGAGCTACTGTTTGCGCGCCGATCCAGCTCGGAATCAAAAAAAGAAAAAACCACAGGCGACGCATGGCATCAAGCTCCCAAAAACGCTTCACGAAACGAATCGTGTGCGGACTTCAAAGACAGATTCGGCAAAGATAAATAGCTGGACAGCTTCTTCAAGCCATAGTCAGCAGCCAACTGCTCTTCAATCCAGTCAGCAGAATCAAAAGCAATATGCTGTTCACTACCAACCTGGGGGTCCAACACCGCATGCAAGGTACGAGCGGACGCACCGCCAAAACCTAGAACCATGCTTGGGTTCCCATGGATTTGGGTCAAAAACAAAGCCAGCTCGAAATCAGCACGCTGCAAAAACGGGACAATCAAATGCATCCAGAAAGTTGCCACCAATGGCCGATATATGGGATCGCTTGGCAACGGCAAAACCAGGCTTTTATCCAAGCGGCTGGAGCTACTGGCCATGACAGGCTGCAATAACAAACCCAGGGCCAGAATCAGCTGACGGGCATTGCCAGCGAAGCCAGAACGTGCGAGCAAACTGTCCAAAGCACCAATAGTTTGCATCTCCAGAAAGTCAGCAAAGGCTGCGTCATACCCTGCGGTATTCAGCTCCAGATCCACGGTCGCAGCCGCCAGGCTCTGCAGAGATGCAGCAGGATCCTGAGACGACGTAGCGCTCGCAGTTAAAGACTCCAGACGCGTCCACAATCTGGACAAGATCAATGGGCTACGTTTGACAAAGGCAGACGGGTCTTCAATATCCATCGTGCCCATTGTCAGAAATGGAAAGCGCCGTTGCGCTTGATCGGTGCTGGCGCGTAAATGCCCTGCAACAGCGCGCTTGCTGCGCGGGCCCATGAAAACAAAGTGCAATGGCGGCACTGCGTCGTAGATGATCTTCCAGCGTGGATCTACAGACAACAGCTCCATTGATTGGGCCAGCCAATCGTCCAGCAAGCCGATGAGCGCACTATTGTCTGCAGCTTTGACAAAGTCTCCACGTGAAGGCAGTTTTCCAAAGTAACCCACTTTGGTGGGAGTGGCAGCGCTGCTCATTGCGAGGCTCCTACAGTGCTAGAAGCAACAGGCACCGGTAGGTTCACAGCCTGAACCGGGTCGGCAGGAGCCGCCGCACCGCCCGCAATGGCTTCGGGCAACTTCATTCCACGCAAGGTAGGCGTACTTCCGCCTTTGTCTGAGGTTGCGCCGGAGACCTGCGAGCTACTGATAATTTTCAGGTCCATCGCCACTGCCACTGCGCCATTGCTCCAGCCCAATTCAAATACGCCACCATCTTTGCGCTTGCGGGTCGCAGAATTAATCAGCCGCTCCAGGCCAAAACGGCCAGGCTGGTTGGCCACCTCCACGGTACGTCCATCAAACGTCACCGCCGTGATCTTGGCACCAGGTACACCTTGCGCATTCGGCCACACGAAATTGGTCCATTGGGCCTGGGTATTACGGTACCGCAGCATCTGGCCGTCGATCTCCACTGTGTATTCCGTCGTACCAGGCGCTGGCAAGGGTTGTATCTGGAACACGGTTTGCGGATCTGAGGCTCCCCCAGCCTGCGCCGCAGCGCCTGCCGCAGCCTGCGGAGCAACCCAGCCTGCGAAATTCGCCGAAACAGACGGCAACAAGTTGATCCCCATATTGGCCCAGGTCTTGGGCGCCAAGGTATCGCCACGCCTCACCACCAATGGCCCCATGGAAGTAGTTACAAATTTGGCTATGGCGCCATCGGCGCCAAAGATCGCTCCGATCTCGGCGCTATTTGCTTCGATTTTGGAGTCCACAGTGAATGGGTACTTTCCTGCCAAGGTCTTTTGGAAGGGTTCGTACACCTGCGCCAGCCAAACCTTGTTCATTTCAGCCTCTGTAGGCTTAACGATTACCGCGAAAGCCTGGATCAGCGGTCGCACCAGCAAGGGACGAATAGCTTGCTTCTGTGCATCGCTCATGCCGGTAAGCATCTGTTCATCTACATACTTCAACCCATCCGACAGTTCGGAACTGCTGCCTTCCAGGGTCTGTTGCATCAATTGCTTTGCTCCAGGTCCCGTATCTCCCTGGTTCTTGATCTGGTTGAAGCGGGTACGTAGCTTGGATAGAGTTTCCATATAGCCGCGCATTAGCGATGCATCCTTATCCTTAACAACCACCAACTTGGCCACGCCCGCAAACTCCTTGCCTACAGGTCCCAAAGGAATTTCAGCGCCAGCGGCTCCCATATTGAGGTTGACGTTTACAGGTACCGGCGCTTGCCCCAGCACCGTCTGCTTGAACCAATCGATGACTCCCGACTGGGCGTTCTTGAGGCCCGCGTTGACCAAGGACGGGTTATCCCAAGATGTCTCCTGGTAAACCGTTGTCACAATCTTGTTGATGGGCGAGGTAACTGGGTCACCCAGTCGGTTCATTGCCGTGACTGCAGACTCAAAACTATTCAGGTCGGCCACCGCCACACCTTGTACAAACTTCTGCCACTCTTTGGCGTATTCGGTCTTGTATTGGTTAACCAAGGCCTTTTGAATTTGCTCGGGGCTGCCCTCCAGGGTTAAATCGTCTTTGGATGCCGTCTTCAGCACCCAGTCACTACTTTGCAGCTCCTTGTTGGCGGCATCCTTGAAAGCTTCTTCAATGTACTTCTCCCAGGCATCGCGTGTGAAGGTTCCGGGAATGACGTAGCTCCCCAGCACCAACTCCTTGTCTTGATCTCCGACAAGGCGGGCTACGGTGACACTGGGAAAGCGAGTGGACGCGCGCGCCTTGACCTCGGCATATACCCGATCCCGTGCTGGCATGCCTCGTACCACACGCCGCAGGCTCTCTCGGGTCTGGTCCACCAAAGTCAGCTTGTTATCCATCTCAGGCCAAGATGGGTCGTTGATCTGTTCCAAGGAAAAACTGATCAAGCGCTCTGCGCTACGAATAAGCTGCTCTCGGGGCATATTGCCGCGATTGCTCTCCAGCCAACCGCGCCAGAAGCGGGTGATCTGGTCATTCAAATGGCCCGTTTCCGCTCGCGACTTGTCTCCCAACATCAAGTAAGTTTTGAGTGCGTTGTAAGCGTCTTCCACACTGGCAGGCGAGACGTCCTTGTATTGTTGTGAACTTTGCGCAGCTCTTGCCTGCTTGTCTGTGGTGGACACGTTGGCAAACTGGGGAGGACGTGACATCGGCTCCAATTTGTCGGCGCCAGCATTGACCTCGCTCAGATAGGCCTCGATATTCGCTGCTACCGGATTCAGCATGACTTCCTTGATGCCGGCGTAGTACTCCTCGCGCAACTTGCGTTCCAGCAGATCCCCCTGGTACAGCCCTAGACCAACTGACAAAGGCTGGCTTGCGTGAAGCTTGCTGAGCTGCTCGATCCGATCTTGCAAAATTTCCAAGGCCTCGAATCGCGACTGCAGATCCAAACGTTTGTCTTGCAGCTTTACCACCTTGTCCAGATCTGCCTGTACATTCGCGGCGAGCTGTTTGTTACCCACATAGGACCAGCTCCAGCCTCCCAATGCCAGGCCAACCAAAGCTGTTGCAACAAAGAACGCGACATAACGCATGCGTGTCTTGGCAGGGCTGGCATATTGCGCAACCAATTGCTTATCCGCAAAGATCACCTGTTTAAACAAATTCAGCAAGAAGAAACCATGCTGTGACCGCACTTCGGTCTGTTCTTGAGGACGCAACTGCAAACCAAACCGTTCGGCAATGCGCTGCGCCGAGGAGCCAGAGGCACTCCCCTCTTGCAAGGCACTCGTGAAATAGAAGCCACGGAATACGGGCTTGAATTGGTAAGGATTTTCCTCAAACAAAGTGGTGATGAAGGATCGTAAAACCCCCTTGATAGAAGAAAACTCCAAGGGAAACGTCAGCACGCCTGCGGGCAGGCGTTCACCCCGACTCATGGACATGCTGGCCAAACTCATATCCTTCAAACCATCATGCAATTCGTCAAACCGGGTATCAAAGAAATTGACGATCTCCTGGCCGCTGCTATAGCGTGCATAAGGCATGGTGGCACCCCAAACACGCTCACTTTCAGACAGCTCGCTACCGGCAAAGAACTCATTGAATCCAGTGATCAAATCCGCCTTGGTGAACATGACGTAGACCGGCGCAAACACCTCCAGTCTCTCGGTCAACTCCTGTACACGCGCGCGTAAATTCTGCGCTAGCGTAATCACGGCTTCTGGCCTGCTGCCAACCAACTCGGCAATGCTTACCGCCATGATGATGCCGTTGATAGGCGCCTGCTTACGGTTTTTCTTCAGCAGGGCCAGAAAGCTAAACCACTCCGCACGGTCTTCGTCGTACACCGAATACCGCCCCGCCGTGTCCAGCAATATGCCATCTGTCGTGAAAAACCAATCGCAATTGCGTGTACCGCCCAGGCCCTGAATGATCTTGCCGTGCTTGTCCGCCAACGGAAACTGCAAGCCTGAATTGACGATTGCCGTACTTTTACCAGCTGCCGGATTGCCAATCACCATGTACCAGGGCAGCTCATATAAAGCAGCAGCGCCCGAGCGCAAACCCAGCTTGGATGTCTTAATGGTGTTGATCGCATCCAACATGCGCTTGCGGATAAGCTCAACTTCATCACGCTGGAAATTGCTGCTTTTAGACACCGATTTATCAGCCTGGCTTTCCAGCATATCGCCTAGCTGTCCGGCTGCACGCTTGGCGCGCCAGCGCTTGAAAAGCTGAAAAGCCAGCCATAGACCAAGCGCCACCAAAAACAAGCCGACCGCCCAAATTGCGGCCAGCTGCATCGTACTGGCACCCAAAAACAAGAAGCCCGCCAGTGCGGCGAACCCAATTACCACCAACGTGTTCGTGTTGGTCAAAAACTGCCAGATTCGTTGCATGTTGTAGTCAATGTCATTGTTGGGACTGGTGCGAAACGCCATTGGCGTCTACGACACAGTCGTTTCGACGGGTTAGGAAGTACAAGGCTGCACGACCATCACCACACGTTCATAAGCGTCCTGGCAGCCAATACACAAGGCAATGCCTTGCTCTACACTTGCTTCATGGTGCGCCAACGCCAGCGCAGTCAAGCTAGATACAGCGCCAGCACTGCCGCAGTCTGCAGCTACTTTCAAACATTGGCTGCGAAAGTCCAGATCAGGAAAAACACTGGCTTCCAGGCTGAACAGTTCCGCCAGCCGACGGTGATCTCCATCACTGGCAATCAAGCTTATCTTCTCAGGCGCAATACCCGCCGCTTGAATGGCATCTTGTACCAGTTGCACCAACAATTCGCCGCTGATTCGCCCACTTGCATCTGCCGATTTATCTCTGCGCCCCAAAGCCATACGGCGCATTTTTGCGTACTGAGCACCGGCAGCCAGCAGCTGAGCCTGCTGCATGTCGGCCAGCAAAAAGCCTACGGCCCCCTCTCCTGGTGTCTGTCCCGACTCGACCTTGGCTTTGCGCAGCTGCCCTGCTTGATCCCAGGCCAGAATACTTTCTTCGCCTATCCAGGATTCACACGCAACAACCACGCATAGGCATGGCGCAGCGAGACGATGGGCCTGCAGCAACACCGCATCCAACTGCGCCAAGGGTTCTGCTTTAGTCGTACCCACCAACTCCAGTTTTTCAAGCGGCCAGCCATGCTGCACCAACTGGTGCTTGAACCACCTTGACGACGCCTGGCACATTTCGTCCGTCCAACGATGGGGCCAAAACGCCAGCAACTGCAGCATTGGCAAAGCCACACCATCGCGCACGGCAGACCCCGTCTTTGCACTCTGGATGTAAGCGGCAAGATGCGGGTGAGAAAGCAACTGCGGCAGCAGCTCTTGCAGCACATCAGTACCCATGCTCAAGGCACGCAACTGCTCATCCGACCAGTTCTGTACAGGTTCGTGAGCAGCACCTTGCCAAGACGTAACTGCATCCAAAACAGCACCACTGTCTAGATCGGTGATGCGCCCGGTTTTAACTGGGAAACCATCCAACGTGGTTAACTCGGTATCCAGTTGCAAACGTATATCCTGAGACTTCAAGGCAACCGCCAACTCCTCAGCGGATGCGCCATGTGGTGACCGCAAAGCAGTGGCCAGAACCGCAAAATGCCAATCACGTTCTGCCGCAGAATTATCCGTATGCACGGCAGGATGAACAGCAGCAGACGCTGCGGCGACTGTCGCTTTTTCTGCGCGGGCTACCACTAAAGCCATTGACTTGCGAAACAGCCAAACACACAGTAAAAAAGCTGCAGGCAATACAAACAAATACAAGACAGCTTCCGAAGCTGCCGGCATTTTGTGGTTGTTACGCCAGTACACCACCATCAGCAACCACACTGCGACGAAGCACAGTACCACCAGTGCGCTGCGCTTGAACCAAGCCAGCATCAGCAACCCACTCTCAAAACAATCAGCATGCGTTTGAGCTCAAGATGTAGTTAAGCCTTGGCTTGCTATCAAGGTAGCGCCGCAAGCAGTTTTGTCGCCATCACGCGCTACCGGCGCACCGTCCACAATCAGCATGGCGTCACCGCTCACAATTTGATTGTCGCCGTGCCCCTTGATAGGACAGGTTACCTTGTCGCCAATCCTCGCCACACCAACGCCACCAGTAACGGTTTGGCCCGATGCAGACACGACCGTCCCGCCATGCGAGGTTTTGTCGCCTAAAACAATAAATGCCTTTCCCATTTGAATCCCTTGTTCTTCTATCTTCTATTAACGTCTTAGTCTATCTGGCACAACGTGGCGTCTAGAGCACACGAGATGATTTCAGAAGTCTTCATGGTTTCTTCAGAACGCCGGGCAAATGCAGTTCGGTATGACCCAGATCCATCATCTTCCAGCGCCCACCCCAGGTCAGCCCCACCGACTCAGCCACTTCGCCATACAAACGGTAGCCTTGCATGGCCCATGGGTCCTTTTCACTGATCACCAATTTTCCATAGCGCATGAAAGCGCAATCGGCAGCAAGGCCATACTGATGGTAGCTTTGAAATGCTGCGACATTGGTCACATTGGGGCCCAATGCTGCAAGCATGTTCTGTCGTTCAGGGCTGCGATAACCTTCCAAAATTGTCATGTCGTAATCGTATTTTTCTTTCATGATTTTGAACACCAGCAGCAGCCGCTGGGTGTACTCACTATTGAGTAATTGCCAGTTGCGACTTGCCGAAACCAACATAGGTCGCACCATTGTTACTTCTTGTGACGTAAAAAAGTCTGGCGGCAAAGGTGGCGGTGGGACCAGTAGTTCACCCCGCAACAATTCCGACACCTGCACGTTCGCGTTGCGGCTGGAATCATCAAAACCTTGCAACATGGATTTGTCACTGAAAAGCAATGCCACAAATGGCGGAAGCAAGATTAAAAAAAGCCCTCCGGCCCATAGCAAAGAATGCCGTTGAAAGCTGCGCGCCAGTCCCACTAGTGCAGCATGGAAAGACAGTCCCAACTGACCCACAGCACGGTCTTTAGAACGCAGCCCACGATGTATGCTGTGCACGCACTTTGCGGCCATGCCTTCAACTTGCCGTAGCACCGTATCGCGTCCTGACGTGAATAGAATCATCCAGGCAATAAAGCAAGCCAATAAGAAGCACACACCAAGAGTGACGAAAAGCACCAAAAGCCTTGCAATGTAGATCAATGAGGAACATGCATTTTGCAGCACCCTGAACAGCCCAAGTCCAGCCCTAGTCGGCCCAGTCTTCTCTCTGCAACCGAGTCAAATGACAAGGAGCACGCGCGTATTCTTGGTAGCGTCTCCGCAAAGGAGCGTCAGAATTCCTCCTCAAACTTGGGGAAGAAAAGTTTGGTTTGGCTATTGCTTGGTGGCGTTGCCATTACGGCTGCGTGGGGGCTCATCAACCGCACGGGATCAAATGCACCAGCGATAGATAAATACACCCCGGCCACAACACCGCCTATTGCAACGACTGCGCCCTCTGCGCCAGCGGTGCCCGAAGCCGTACTGGCCGCTGCACCGCCAGCAGCAACCATCATCAATGTTGATGAAAATTCCTCCAGTCCAACTACCTCAAATGCAAAGGACAGCCATCTGGATCCGCTTACAAACCTGCTGGAAGCTGGCGTCCAAGTACCAAGCAACACGATTAGTGCTGCATTAGGTTCGACGCCAATTACCGCCCCCGTCAAGCCACATGTAACGGCACAACCGACCCAACGTGCAGAACCCGTCAAAGTGGCAGTAGAACGCAGCAAGCCCATCCCGCCACTGCCCTCCAAATCCATGGACCCAATCGACAACGACGTCAGTTTGATTTCAGCCCTGGTGGCCCATACCGAAGTAGAGCCACAGGCCGCACAAAGTCCCTCCAAACGAGTTGCAAAAAAGCCCACACAAGACATCGTGGAACGCCGTGCAGGGGACAGCACGGCCGCACTCATCAAGCGTTGCAAACGCCTAGGTGGAACCGAAGCCAAACTGTGTCAAAAGCGCATATGTGCAGGACATACAACTGAAGCGGCATGCAAGGCCAAGTAAGTCAGGTCTGCGACAAGCCCATATAGCGACATATCTGCAAATCTGAAAACCGCTGAACCATCTCCCGGTACCAAGCGCTACGGGCATAGGGACTAACGAGCTGCAGTACTCCGCGCAACAAACGTCTTCTGCTGGGCGCCACACAATAGCTGTAAGGAAAATCAATCAATTGCGCAGACAAAACTTGCGCAGATAGCTATCAACTTAATAGCAAACAAGATTCTCTGAAGGACCATTGCTGTCAGCGCAATCCAGACGAGCAGCTGCATGGCTGGCTGAATTGAACAGAGATCCAAGAATAGATACGACACCGCGGGCGCAGTCGCAAGCCCACGACAATGGTGAAGAGATATGCAAATCCCGCAAACGACAGTACAAAAGCAAAAGGGTTAGTAGGTTTTCACCTACTAACCCTTGCTATTAATGGTCGGGGCGAAAGGATTCGAACCTTCGACCCTCTGGTCCCAAACCAGATGCGCTACCAGGCTGCGCTACGCCCCGACTAGTCTTCTATTCTACAACGACTTTTGGGCTGATTTGGAGCCCGGCGAATTTATTCACACATTCGCCATCAAATCTGCACGCTGCGCGGCCCGTGCCACAGCCTCTGCAGCAGGGTGTACCGCTGCGTCACGGATAAACAGCCCTGTGCCTTGCATCTTGGCATCATGCTTGGCCAACGCAGCGGCATTGGCGACATCTTCGGCCTGCGCATACTGGCCGCGCCGTATGCGGATGGCCCCAATCGACAACGTGGTGAAAGGGAAAAAACGGGGTATGCCTTGGCGGTCTTCGGCGTAAATGCCGCCTTGCAGGCGTGCAGCATCGTCAAACAGGGCCAAGGCCCGCTCACTGAATTCCTGCACGATGATTTCACAGCGCTGTACCCAGTCATTGCTTTGGAATAGAAAAATGAAATCGTCACCACCCACATGGCCCACAAAGTCGCGCTTGGCGTCACAGTGCGACAAGGCAAGCTTAGCCACCAGGCGGATCATTTCATCGCCACGCCAGTACCCATAATGGTCGTTGAAAGGCTTGAAATGGTTCAGGTCGGCATAGCAGGCCACAAAGTCGGCTCCGGCTTCCATCAGGCGCTCTATATGCTGACTGATAGGAATATTGCCCGGCAAGAAAGTGAGCGGATTCGCATGGCGCGCGGCTTCCAGCCGCACCTCGGTCACCGAGCGCACCAGTTGGTCGCCGGTTCCCAATCCCAAATAACGCCCGTTTTCAGTCACGATGAAGCCTTCGGTCAGATAGCGCTGATCTTGGGACGTCAGGATGCCCACCAGCTCATCCACGTTGTGGTCACGCTCCACCAGGCGCGGCGCATGGTTGGCGTTCAGCAAACAAGGCTTGCGGCCGTGCACCTCCCGGTAGTACGGCGTGGCGTAATGGGTCATGAACTGGTGCCGGTTCACCAAAGCCAAAGGTCTTTCTTGGTCCACGATAGCAATCGCATGCAACTCGGGATGGCGCAGAAACATGGCCGACAACTGGTCGTTGGTAGTGTGGATGCCGGCGCAGGGTGCGTTTTGAACGGCGAGTCCACGCAGCACGCCCGAACGCGAAACCCGTCCCGACGCCGGGAAGATTGACACCAGCGAGTCGCTCAATACCTGGATGGCCTCGTTCTTGGCTTTCACCCGTGGCGACGCAGCAGGCCGCCCCAGCAAATAGCCTTGGCCATAGGCCAGATCCAGGTCACGCAGCACCCGCAAATCATCTTCAGTTTCAATGCCCTCAGCCACCAACTGGGTACCAAAAATAGTGGCGATCTGCTTCAAGGCTTGCAGCGTTTGCAGATTGTCAGCGTGCTGCGAAATTTCCTTGGTGAAGTACTTGTCGATCTTCACAATCTCGGGCTTGACCTGTGACCATAGGCGTAAGCTGGAGCGGCCATCGCCAAAATCATCCAGCGCCAAAGACATGCCCGCCGCGCGCACCTCGCGGGCTACGCCAATCAGTTGCGCCATATCATTGACGCGCTCATGCTCGGTCAACTCCAGCACCAGCATGCGCGGCAAGACTCCATAACCACGCACCGTATCGATCAGTTTCTGGCAGCCCTGGCGACTCACCACCTCCACCAGCGCATCGGCACTGATGTTGACAAACAGACGCCCAGGCTCCTGCAGGCGCCCCCAGCCTTCCAGCGCAACGCGCACGCAATACAGCTCAAACTCGAACAGCAGATTTTCAGAGCGTGCTGCAGCAAACAGCGCATCGGCCCCCAGCAACGCAGCACCTGGCGAGCTGCGGATCAAGGCTTCATGCGCATAAACATTGCCGCTACGCAAGTCCACGATGGGCTGAAACACCGAGTGCAAGGCATTGGCACGCATCAATTGAGCCAAAACGCCCTGCCCCAGGCGCACACGCTCCGGCTGATAGCCCAGACTCAAACTCGGCGCATCCACCATAGAAGCATTCACCATTCCACTCCACCGGTCATGACAATCGTTCAAGTTAATACAGTGCTGTGACAGAGCGATGAAACGGGGTGCATCTGCTATTGTTTTTTTGCAAATCATCAAAAACCATATAAACTATATAAATCGTTTAAAGGATTTTTTTGATGACTATCAGCCCCAAAGTTGCAAGCACCACCGCAGCCCCCACCTTGCCCGCAACAGTAACCGCGCCTGCGGTTGAAAAGTCTCCTGTTGCCAAACCGGCCGCCACCAAAACGGTTGCCGTCAAGATTAGCAGCGCAGCCAAAGCGCCCGCCCCCAAGGCAAAGGCCGTAAAAACCAAGACTGTGAAAAGCCCGGTGGCTGCCGCCGCTGCCAAGCCCAAGGCAGTTGCTGCCAGCAAGCCCACCAAGGTCAAGAAGCCCAAGCTGGTACGTGACAGCTTCACCATTCCCAAAGCCGAATATGTGGTGCTGGACGAGTTGAAGCAACGCACTATCAAACTGGCACAACCCGCCAAGAAAAGTGAATTGCTGCGAGCCGGCATCAAGGCCCTGGCCGCCATGTCGGACAGCGCGCTGCGCACCGCCCTGCAAGCCGTACCCGCCATCAAAACCGGCCGCCCTGCAGCCGCCAGCGCAGATGTGCCGGCAGCCGCTAAAAAAACCCTCAAGAAGGTCGCCAAAAAGGCCTGATTCGGCGACGCATTTGGCGTCCAGGCTGCCATGCCGTGGCGCTGGAAGGTGAACTAAATTGTCTCCGGCCCCTGCACGGATACAACTACGGTCTGCGCCTGGCCGTCCCGCTCACGCCGGCGCAGCCACCACACCGCACCCTTGCGCACCGGCAGCTCCAACTCCCGCAGGCCCAGCAATTGGGCAATCGTCTGCCCCAGGGTAGGTTGATGCCCCACCAGCAGCACTGCAGACTTGCTGTCGGGCCACTGCGCTGCAGCCAACAACTGTTCTGGCGAACAGCCCGGAGCCAGGTCCGGACGCAGCTTGTAGCGACGCCCCAGGGCTTGCACGGTTTGCTCCGTGCGGCGCGCGGGGCTTGCCAGCACCCGCGTACTCTCGGGCAAATGGCGGTCCAGCCACTGCGCCATGCGCTGGGCCTGCTTGCTACCGCGCGAGGTCAGGGCTCGGTCCATGTCGCCCAGGGTTTCACTCCCCTCTTCAGCTTCGGCATGGCGCCACAAGACCAGATCCATGGTGTTTACGCGTCGTGCGCCCGTCGGTGAAGGCCATAACGCCCCATCAGCGCGGCCTGCGCGCCATGACCTTCTGGCTGCTGCACACGCACATACTGGCCGCCCGCAACCATGTCCCAGGCATCGCGCTGGTCCAGCAGATACGGCACCAGGCACTCATCAATCACACGTTGGCGCAGCTGCGGGTCGGTCACCGGCCAGGCCAGCTCGATACGGCGCAGCATATTGCGGTTCATCCAGTCTGCGCTCGACAGGTACAAATCTTCCTGCTCGGCGCTGCGGAAATAAAACACCCGTGAATGCTCCAGAAAGCGCCCGATGACAGAGCGCACGCGAATATTCTCTGTACTGCCTGGCTCCTGCGCGGGCAGCATGCAGGCACCGCGCACGACCAGGTCGATCTTCACACCCTGCTGGCCTGCCAGCATCAGGGCCGCGATCAGGTGCTCGTCGGTCAGCGCATTCATCTTGGCCACGATGCGGCCCGGCACGCCCTGGGCTGCAGCCTTGCCGACGGCGCGCACCTTGTCGATCAATTTATCGTGCAGCTCGAAGGGAGCCAGCCACAGGCGCTGCAAGCGGGGCAATTTGCTCAAGCCAGCAATGTGCACGAACACATGCTCCATGTCGCCGGTCAGGGCCGGGTCGGCCGTCAGATAGCTCAGGTCGGTGTACAGCCGCGCAGTGCGCGGGTTGTAGTTGCCGGTGGACAAATGACCGTAGCGGCGCAGCTGCTTGCCCTCGCGGCGCGTCACCAGCAGCATCTTGGCGTGGGTCTTCAGACCCACCACGCCATACACCACCTGGGCGCCGATGGATTCCAGCATCTCGGCCCAATTGATATTCGCCTCTTCGTCGAAACGGGCTTTCAGCTCCAGCACCACGGTGACTTCCTTGCCGCGGCGCACAGCCTCGCGCAGCAAGGCCATCAGCTCGGAATCAGCACCAGTGCGGTAAATAGTCTGCTTGATGGCCAGCACCTGCGGGTCGTTGACGGCCTCGCGCAAAAAGGCCAGCACCGCGTCAAAACTCTCGAACGGCTGGTGGATCAGTACATCGCCCTGCTTCAACCGGTCGAAAAATGACTGCCCCTGCGTCAGCTGCTGGGGCCAGCTGGCATGGAAAGGCGGGAACAGCATGGACGGCCGGTTCACCAGATCGATCAGCTGCGTCAGGCGCGCCAGGTTCACCGGGCCATGCACGCGGTACAGCGCCTGCTCGGGCAGCTTGAACTGTTTCAGCAGAAAGGCCGACAGGTATTCCGAACAGTCCGCCGACACCTCCAGACGCACAGCCTGCCCGTAGTGGCGTATCTCCAGCCCCTGGCGTAACGCGGTGCGCAGGTCGCGTACCTCGTCTTCGTCCACCGCCAGGTCGGAATGGCGGGTGACGCGGAACTGCGAAAACTGCCCCACCGTGCGCCCGGTAAACATCTCTTGCAGATGGGCCCGGATCACGCTGGACAACGACACAAACAGAACGCGCTTGCCCGACACCGCATCTGGCATGCGGATGAAGCGCGGCAGTACGCGCGGCACCTTGACGATGGTGATGTCGTTCTCGCGGCCAAAAGCGTCTTCGCCGGTTAGCCGCACGATGAAGTTCAACGACTTGTTGGCCACCTGGGGAAACGGGTGCGACGGGTCCAGGCCCACCGGCATCAGCAGGGGGCGTACCTCGCGGTCAAAGTAGGCTTTGACCCAGCGTCGCTGCTCGGGATTGCGTTCGCCGTGCGAAATGATCTGGAAGCCCTCTTTCTCGAAGGCCGGCATCAGATGCTGGTTGTACAAAGCGTATTGGCGCGCCACCAGGTCGTGTGCCGCAGCAGCCAGCTTCTTGAAGGAATGGACGCTGTAGACGCCTTGGTAGTCGTTGTTCTGCGCGGCGATCAGATGCGGTGCACCCCGCACCTCAAAAAACTCGTCCAGATTGGACGACACAATGCACAGATAGCGCAAACGCTCCAGCAGAGGCACGTCGGCGCGCACCGCCCAGTCCAGCACCCGCTCGTTGAAGGCCAGGATGCTGTGGTCGCGGTCCAGCAAGGGCACGGCAGGCAAATTGGCGGAAGCAGCGGGAGGTTTTTTATGCTGAGACATCAGGTCTTTATAGAGGCTATACAAGGCACGCGGCGCGCGATGCTAATCGCAAGTGTCCCCTCATTTGATGACAGTAATGTGTCAATCCAATGACGACACAAAGCACTAGCCTCTGCAATATTTTTGATAGCAAAAACAGCATAGCCATTTATGCTTTTAGCGCAGGTATTGTCTGCGCTAGGCGCCATCATTTTGATAGCATTTTTTGTATAAGCATCAATGGAAATCTCGGCTGCTGGTGGTCAGTTCACCCAGCAGATGGCTGGCGTCGCGCAAATGCTGCGCCAGCAGGTGGCGTACTTCGCCCACGCGTTGCCACTGGCCGTAGACCGCCAGCAATTGGGAGTGCAGCAGCTGCGTCCGTTGGCTATCGCGCAGACTCTTGCGCACGATCACGTTGACGCTGCCGGTTTCGTCCTCCAGCGTCACGAACACAATGCCCTTGGCCGTGCCCGGCTGCTGCCGCACAGTGACCAGGCCGCAGGCGCGCACCACGCGGCCCGTCGCCGCCTCGGGCAGCGCAAACAGCTCTGCGGCCGAGAGCAGGCGTTTGCTGCGCAAATACGGCCGCAGCAGGGCCACCGGGTGGCGCCGCAGCGTCATGCCCAGCGCTGCGTAGTCCCAAACGATTTCTTCGGACTCAGGGGCTGCCTCCAGCGCCAGCAGATCCTCATATACCGGTGCATCGCGCAGCAACGCTGGTGTGGCGTGCAGGGCCGACGCGTCCCACACCTGCTGGCGCCTATGGCCCGACAGGCTGGCCAGCGCATCGGCACGGGCCAACGCGTTCAGCGTGGCGGCATCCAGTTGGGCGCGCAGGGCCAGGTCTTCGGTGTTATGGAACGGCTGGGCGGCACGCGCCTCCATCAGACGCTGCATCGGCTTCTGCGACACGCCAGACACCAGGCGCAGCCCCAGACGTACCGCAGGTTGCGGCAACCGGCCCGGCTGCAGCGGCCCACCGCTCTCCAGCGTGCAGTCCCAGTCGCTATGCGTCACGTCCGCCGGCCGAACCTCGACACCGTGACGCTGCGCGTCCTGTACCAGCTGCGACGGGCCGTAAAAGCCCATGGGCAGCGAGTTCAGCATGGCCGCCAGAAAGCAGGCCGGCTCGTGGCATTTCATCCAGGCGCTGTCGTAGACCAGCAGCGCAAAGCTGGCGGCATGGCTCTCAGGGAAGCCATAGTCGCCAAAGCCCTGCATCTGACGGAAGATGGCTTCGGCGAACTCAGGTTCGTAGCCACGCGCAGCCATGCCATCCATGATGCGCTGGTGGAATTTCTCCAGCCCGCCCTTGCGCTTCCAGGCGGCCATGGCGCGACGCAGCTCGTCCGCCTCGCCGGCGCTGAAGCCGGCGGCGATCATCGCGATCTGCATCACCTGCTCCTGGAAGATCGGTACGCCCTTCGTGCGCTCCAGCGCCGGACGCAGCTTCTCATTCGGCAAAGTTTCGGGCTCCAGCCCCTGCCGCCGCCGCAGATACGGATGCACCATGCCGCCCTGTATCGGCCCGGGCCGCACGATGGCCACCTGCACCACCAGGTCGTAATACTCACGCGGCCGCAGCCGGGGCAGCATGCTCTGCTGGGCCCGTGATTCGATCTGGAACACGCCTATGGTGTCGGCGGCGCAGCACATGTCATAAGTGGCGTCGTCACCGTCCTTGATGTGCTGCCGCGTAAAGGCATAGCCGCGCCACTGGCGGATGAAGTTCTGGCAGCGGTGCATAGCCGTCAGCATGCCGAGTGCCAACACGTCCACCTTCAGCAGGCCCAGTGCGTCAATGTCGTCCTTGTCCCATTCGATAGTGGTGCGCTCTTGCATGGACGCGTTGCGCACCGGCACGGTGGAGGTGAGTCGGTCGCCGGTCAGCACAAAACCACCGGTGTGCTGCGACAGATGGCGCGGAAAGCCGACCAGAGCCGGTGCCAGCTCCAGCAGCAGCGCGATGGCCTTGGCGGCCGGGTCGGCGCCGATTTCGCGCAGGCGCTCGGGCATAGCCTCGGGGTCGTCCCACCAGACATGGTTGTGGGCCAGTGCCTCCAGCATGTCCAGCGGCAAGCCCAGTGCCTTGCCCACGTCGCGGATCGCGCTGCGCGAGCGGTAGCTAACCACGGTGGCCGTCAGTGCCGCGCGGTGCCGACCGAAGCGGATGTACAGGTACTGGATGACCTCCTCGCGCCGCTCGTGCTCAAAGTCCACATCGATGTCCGGCGGCTCGTTACGCTCGCGGCTGATGAAGCGCTCGAACAGCAGGCTGCTGCGCATCGGGTCCACCTCGGTGACATGCAGACAGTAGCACACCACCGAATTGGCAGCCGAGCCCCGGCCCTGGCACAAGATGTCTTGGCTGCGCGCAAAGCGCACGATGTCGTAGACGGTCAAGAAATACTTCTCATAGCGCAGCTCGCCAATCAGCGCCAGCTCATGCTCCAGCCGCTGCAGCACACCGTCCGGCACGCCGCCCGGGTAGCGCTGGGCCGCACCGGCCAGCGCGCTGAGGCGCAAAAAGCTGGCCGGCGTGTGGCCCTGCGGCACCACCTCATGCGGGTACTCGTATTGCAGCTCATCCAGGTTGAAGGTACACAGCGCGGCAACCAGCAGGCTCTCCTGCAGCAGTTCGATCGGGTACAGGCCGGCCAGCCGCACGCGGGTGCGCAGATGGGCCTCGGCATTCGGCTCCAACGCAAAACCGCACTCAGCGATTGGTCGGCCCAACCGGACGGCGGTGATCACGTCATGCAGGCGCTTGCGCGAACGCACATGCATCAATGCCCCGCTGGCTGCCACCAGGCGCAAGCCACTGCGTTGGCCGACCTGCTGCAGCGTGTGCAGCCAGCGCGCATCGTCCATGCGCTGCAGCAATTCCACCGCGATCCAGCTGCGCTGCGGAAACAGGCGCTGCAGCCACTCGGCGCGGGCGCTGATGTGGTCTACATCCATTTCATCCATCCGGCGCTGCGGTGCGAACAAAGCCAGGCATTCATTCAATGCGCCAGCGTGGGCATCCCAATGCGCGGCATCCTGGCGGTAAGGGTCTTTTTCGGTGCGGCTGCCAGCGCGGCACCGTGTGATCCATTCACACAGCTGGCCGTAACCACGCCGGTTGCGCGCCAGCAGTACCAGCGTACCGCCGCCCTCCCCCTGCAGTGTGAATTCGGCGCCGATCAGCAGATGCAGCGGCGTGCCGCGCGCCGCCACATGGGCTCGCACCACGCCGGCCACCGAACATTCGTCGGTGATCGCCAAAGCCGTGTAACCCAGCTTGAGGGCGCGCGCCACCAACTCCTGCGGGTGCGAGGCCCCGCGCTGGAAACTGAAGTTGCTCAGGCAGTGCAGCTCGGCATAACCCGGCAAGGCCGTGGTGTTGGAGGTGGCGCGGCTATCCATACACACCGTGCAGATACCAGCCCATCGCACCGCGCAGACGTTCGCGGTATACCCAGAGCAGGCCCGATGTCGCGCTGTGGGCGATGAAATAGTCGCGCAAGGTCAGGTCGCCCCCGTGCCCGTCCCCCTGCCCATCCCACCAGCCGGACTCAATACGCTCCGGCCCGGCCAGCAGGGTTAGCGGGCCCTGGTACACCGGCCGGTGGCCGTCCATGCCCAGCGGCAGCGGGCTGCGCAGTATCCAGGGCGGGTGCGAGGCCTGGGCCGGGTCCGGCGTGATTGGCTTGCCGGCCGCCGCAGTGCTGGCCGCGGCCCAGGTCTGCATGTGCTGCGGCCGGTGGTCGGCCACGGCCTGGGCACGCAGCACCTGCTGCGGCCCGAGCCGGGCGGCAACACGCTCGATGAACTGCTGCAGCGACTCACCGCGCACCTGGTCCCCCGGCAGCAGGCTCTGGCTGCCGACCTGCAGCCGCTCCACACCCAGCGCCTCCAGCGTGATGGCCACCACCGGTGCGGCCAGCGGGGTGTGGGCCAAATGCTCTGCCAGCAACTTGGCCAGGTGGGATGTATCGCGCGTGGCCTCGGCGGTGCGGACTTCCATAGACCCGGCCGCCGCCTCGCTACGGCGCTGCATATCGTGCTCCCAGTGCAGACGCACACCGATAGCGCCGCTTTGCCGCGCCTGCAGCCAGGCTTTCAGCTGCAGCAGCAGGCGCTGCACGCCAAACAACATGCCCTGCGCCACCTCGATGCGGCCGCTGAACTCCAGCCGCAGGCGGAACTGCTCGGGTAGCGCCACCCAGGGGTAGATTTCCGGCTTCAACCCGTACGCCCGGTCCAGTGCATCCAGCACGCCGGCACCAAAACGCCGCGACACGCCCGCGCGCGGCAACGCCCGCACCTGGCCCAGGCTGCGGCAGCCCAGGCGCTGCAGGGTCGGCAGATGGCGGGCCAGCGCCGCCAGGCAATGCAGCGGCAAGCTGTCCAGCGTGCTCTGCAAGGTCTGCGGTTTGCAGCCCGCCAGCGGGCCACTGTGCTGCTTCAGCAATGCCAATGCGCCCAACGCAGTAGGCGCCACCGCCAGATGGCAGTGTTGCCACAGCGCAGCCTGCTGCTGCACCGCCCGCACCAGATCGCGCTTGCCGTGGAACAGGCGCAGGCTGGCTTCTACCTCCAGCAGTACCGCCTGCTCCACCAGACAGACGCGCGGGCTGAACTGCAGCATCGCCCAGGCCAGGGCCTGCAGCAGCGCGCCGGTGTCCGCGATCGGGTCCGGCGCCGCCTCCGCTTCGGCTTTCGCCTCAAGCGGTGGTGGAAGGGGTGCGAGGGCGATCCACAGCATGGAGCGGGGCGAAAAAAGGCGCCGGCACCCGTGCCGGCTTCACCAGCGCCGGCGGTAGCGCCGGCAGCAACAGCAAGGGGCGGTCCAGCGTCGGGCCACGGCGCTTCAGGACGCTGATCTCCAGCCGGTGCCCGGGCGCACTGCCCATGCGGATACGCAGCGGCGCGGGCGAAGACGCGTCTTGCGCCAGCAGCGGGCGGAACGCGAACACCAGCGGTGCCTGCGCCTGGTTGGCGCTTTGCGCGGCCATGTGCAGGCGGCGCAGCTGGTCGGAGCGTGCATGGGCCAGCCAGACCAGCACAGCGCCTACATCGCGGCAGCGCAGCGCCTGCTCGGTGGCCCACAGCTGGTCTGCCGCGCGCTCGGCGTCGATGCGCAGCAGCGCATCCATGGCCAGGCCCTGGCAGGCCAGCGCCGGCATATTCGGCAGCAGCGGGCTGCCCACCAGCACCACCGTGCCGACCACCGCCCGCAGGGCCGGCAGCAGCAGGCGCCATTCGTGCACGCCGTGCTGGGCCTGCAGGATTTCCGTCAGGCTGCCGCAGGGCCAGCCGCTGCCGGGCAAGGCGGCATCCAGCAGCGCATGGCCGCTGGACACGGTGGCCGTGGCGCCCAGGCTCAACTCGCTGGCGCGCCAGACGGTGTCGAGAAAGGGAACGGTGTTGCCGGGCATGGGGTGTTTTCTCAGTTAACTGTTTAAATATACAGTATTTTGAATAGACTGGCAGCTTGTGGAAGCCTCTCAGGCCCAGGTGTGCTGCTGGTGTGTAATGGCGCTCCGCACACAGAAAGACACACTCCATGGGCCCGCAGGAACCAGCCATCCCTCCCCTACCCGGCAGCCCACTGCGCAATGCGGTCGCCGGTCTGTCCGTGGCCGGCTTGCTGATCCCCGAAGCCATTGCCTACGCGGGCATTGCCGGTGTGGCGCCGCAGCACGCCATTGTGTCCAGCGTGGCCGGGCTGCTGGCCTATGCCGCCCTGGGCGGTAGCCGGTATGCCATCGTGTCGCCCACTTCTTCGTCTGCCACCATCCTGGCCGCCGCGGTTGCCACGCTGGTGGCCGCGGGCTTCAACACCGCCAGCGCGCTGATGCTGTCATCGGCCATGGTGCTGCTGGTAGGCGCATTGTTTGCACTGAGTGCGGCCGCCCGCATAGGCCATCTGGCGGCCTTCATCTCGCGGCCGGTGCTGCGCGGCTTTGCCTTTGGCCTGGCCGTGACCATCGTCATCAAACAGCTGCCGCATATCGCGGGCGTGGCCGCGCATGGCACAAGCGCCCCCCAGATTCTGTGGCAGCTGCTGCGGGACCTACCGGCCTGGAACCCCTGGACGCTGGGCCTGGGCTGCGGCGCCTATGTCTGCCTGCGGCTGCTGAAACGCATTGCCCTGTTTCCCGCCGCGTTGGCTGTGATGCTGCTGGGCATGGCGGCCGCTGCGCTGCTGGACCTGCCAGCGCACGGCGTGCCCCTGGTGGGCACCATTGACATGGGCCACATCCATCTGGCATGGCCGACGTTGGACCACAACGCCTGGCTGCGTGTGGCCGAGCTGGCGGTCCCGCTGGTGGTAATTCTGTACGCCGAGTCCTGGGGCTCCATACGTACGCTGGCGCTCAAGCACAACGACGTGGTGGAACCCAACCGCGAGCTGGCGGCCCTGGGCGCGGCCAATCTGGCGTCGGGCATCTTCCAGGGCTTGCCGGTGGGCGCCGGATTCTCTGCCAGCGCGGCCAACGAGGATGCTGGAGCGCAAGGCAAGTCCGCCGGTCTGCTGGCCGCCCTGGTCATTTTTGTGCTGGTGCTGCTGGCTGGCCCCTGGCTGGCCCTGCTGCCGCAGCCAGTGCTGGCCGCGGTGGTTGTGTCGGCCCTGACGCATGCGCTCAACCCGCGCCCCTTGCTGACCCTGTGGCGCCTGGGGCGGGACGAGGTACTGGCCATTTGCGCCGTGCTGGCCGTCATCGCCCTGGGGGTGCTACAAGGCATGCTGCTGGCCGTGCTGCTGTCCATCGTGGCGGCCGTGCGGCGCTTTTCACAAACGCGGGTCAGCGTGCTGGGCGAGCTGCCGGGCACGCATGACTTCATCGATGCGGCCCGCCACCCGGAAGCCCGGCTGCACCCTGGCGTACTGGTGGTGCGCCCGGAGGCACCGCTGTTCTTTGCCAACGCCGAGCAGATCCTGGCCGAGGTGCGCCGGCTGGCCGAAGCCCAGGCGGCGCCGCTGACCATCGTGCTCAGCCTGGAGGAAAGCACCGACCTGGACAGCACCGCCGTGGAGACCCTGGCAGAGTTCCACAGCTGGGCCCTGCGCACAGGCCACCGCCTGCTGCTGGCCCGGGTGAAAGAAAGCGTGCGCGAGTTGCTGCTACGCGGGCCCGGCCCTAGCGCCAGCACCGTCTGCTTCTGGAGCGTGGCCGATGCGGTGCATGCGGCTATAGATAGAAACAGCCGCTAGCGCAGGCAATACCTGCGGCAGAAGCTATTCATTTAATAGCAAACTGCACCAGACGCCCTATTCCTCATAGGCCACCACGGCCTGCGCCGCCTGCGCCAGGCATTGGGCCAGTGCCGCATCGGTGGGGAAGAAACGGGCCTTGTCGCCCAGCAACAGGTCGGCCACGGCCACGCCCTGCGGGGTTTGGCGCTGTACCGACAGGCGCACCGGCAGGCCATGCACCACGTCGCCCTGTTCGGTGGTTTCACGTACCGGCGGGAAATCCTTCACCAGCTTGGCAATGTCCAGGCCGGAGCCGGTGGCGTTCGGTGGCAGCTGCAGACGCAGGAACTTAGCGTAGCGGCAACGCGCGGTGGCCAGGCTCCAGGCTTCGGTAATGCTCATCTGCAGGCCACCGCCGCCGAAGCGGTCGGTTTGCACCTTGCCCATGGCGATGATGAGTTCGTCGTCCTTGAACAGGTCTTTGTTGGCCTGCATCAATGCATCGCTGACGCGGGCGTCGATCATTGCGGAGCCGTCGTCCAGCCGGAACAGGCCCAGCTTGCCGCGCTGGCCGTTGATAACGCGCAGGTCACTGATGATGCCGGCCAGCATGACGATGTCGCGGCTGTCCACTGCATCGGCAATCTCGCGCTTGGCGAAGCGGCGCACCTCCTTGCGCACCTCATCGAACAGATGGCCCGACAGGTAGAAGCCCACTGCCGTTTTCTCCAGCGTCAGCCGCTCCTTGATACCCCACATCGGGGTTTCGACAAGGTCCGGCTCCTGCGTGCTGGAGCCGTGGCTGTCGTCTTCGAGCATGTCGAACAGGCCGCCCTGGTCGGCATTCGCCAGCGTGGCCGCCGCAAAGGCAAAGGCGCGGTCGATGGAGGCGATCAGCGCCGCGCGGTTGATCTCGATAGCGTCAAAGGCGCCGGCCTTGATGAGTGCTTCCACCGTGCGTTTGTTCAGCTTGGACTTGTCCACCCGCACGCAGAAGTCGAACAGGCTCTTGAACGGCCCACCGGCTTCGCGTGCCGCCACGATGGCCTCAATCGCCTGCTGGCCCGAGCCCTTCACGGCGCCCAGGCCGTAGCGGATCAGCTTGTCGGTCACCGGCTCGAAGCGGTAGCGGCCCAGGTTGATGTTGGGCGGCTCGAAGCTCAGGCCCATCTTCACCGCGTCCTCAAACAGCAGCTTGAGCTTGTCGGTGTCGTCCATTTCCACCGTCAAGTTGGCGCAGAAGAATTCGGCGCGGTAATGCACCTTCAGCCAACCCGTGTGGTACGCCAGCAGCGAGTAGGCAGCAGCATGCGACTTGTTGAAACCATAGCCCGCGAACTTCTCCATCAAGTCGAAGATTTCGTCGGCCTTGGCCTCTGGGATGTTGTGGGTGGCCAGGGCACCGGCGCGGAACTTCTCACGGTGCTCGGCCATTTCCTCGGCCTTCTTCTTACCCATGGCGCGGCGCAACATGTCCGCGCCGCCAAGCGAGTAGCCGCCCAGGATCTGCGCAGTCTGCATCACCTGCTCCTGGTAGACCATGATGCCGTAGGTCTCGCTCAACATCTCGGCCACCGCCGGGTGCGGGTACTCCACTTCCTCGCGGCCGTGCTTACGCGCCACGAAGCTGGGGATCAGGTCCATAGGCCCTGGACGGTACAGCGCGTTCAGCGCAATCAAGTCTTCCAGTCGGCTGGGCTTGGCGTCTTTCAACATGCCCTGCATGCCGCGACTTTCAAACTGGAACACGGCTTCGGTCTTGCCGTCGGAGAACAGCTTGTAGGTGGGCTTGTCGTCCAGCGGGATGTTCTCGAAGGCGAAGTTCTCCTGGCCCGGGTGGCGCAGGATGATGAACTCCTTGGCGATCTCCAGGATGGTCAGCGTGGCCAGGCCCAAGAAGTCGAACTTCACCAGGCCGATGGCCTCCACGTCGTCCTTGTCGTACTGGCTCACGGCCGACTCGCTGCCGGGCTGCTGGTACAGCGGGCAGAAGTCGGTGAGCTTGCCCGGGGCAATCAGCACGCCCCCGGCGTGCATGCCGATGTTGCGGGTCATACCCTCCAGCTTTTGCGCCATTTCGATGACGGTCTTCACGTCCTCTTCGGTACGCACGCGCTCGTACAGCAGGGGCTCCAGCTCCAGCGCGTAGTTGTTCTTGTCGCCGTCCTTCTTGGGTTCGGGCGGATAGGCCAGCGTGTACGACATACCGGGCTTGCCCGGCACCAGCTTGGAGATGCCATCACAGAAGTTGTAGCTCATGTCCATGACACGGCCCACGTCGCGGATGGCCGCCTTGGCGGCCAGGGTTCCGAAGGTGGCGATCTGGCTCACGGCGTTCTTGCCGTATTTTTCCTTCACGTAATCGATCACGCGATCGCGGTTGCTCTGGCAGAAGTCGATGTCGAAGTCAGGCATGGACACCCGCTCCGGGTTCAGGAAACGTTCGAACAGCAGCTTGTACTGCAGCGGGTCCAGGTCGGTAATCTTCAGCGCATAGGCCACCAGCGAACCGGCACCAGAGCCCCGGCCCGGCCCCACGGGGCAGCCGTTGTTCTTGGCCCAGTTGATGAAGTCGCCCACGATCAGGAAGTAGCCCGGGAAGCCCATCTTCAAAATGGTGGTGAGCTCGAATTCCAGCCGCTCCACATAGCGCGGGCGCTCGGCCTCGCGCTTGGCCTCATCAGGGTACAAGTGCAGCAGGCGCTCTTTCAACCCCTCGTGCGATGCGTAGCGGAAATAGTCCTCGGGTGTCATGCGCACGCCATCCACCAGGGGCGTGGGGAAGTCCGGCAGCTGCGGCTTGCCCAGCACCAGGCTCAGGTTGCAGCGCTTGGCGATCTGCAGCGTGTTGGCCACGGCAGAAGGCAGGTCGGCAAACAGGGCCAGCATTTGCTCCGTGGTCTTGAAATACTGCTCGCGGGTGAAGCGGCGCACCCGGCGCTGGTTGCCCAGAATCTCGCCTTCGGAAATGCATACCCGGGCCTCGTGGGCGTCGTAGTCATCCACCTCGCCGAACTGCACCGGGTGGGTCGCCACCACCGGCAGCTGCAGGCGCGCCGCCAGTTGCACCGCGCCCACCACCTGGGCCTCGTCGTCCGGCCGGCCGGCGCGTTGCAGCTCCAGGTAAAAGCGCTGGGGGAACAGCGCGGCAAACTGTAGCGCTGCCTCTTCGGCCCGCGCGGTATCGCCCTGCACCAGGGCCTGGCCCACCGGGCCGGCTTGCGCGCCCGAGAGGCAGATCAGCCCCTCGTTCAACTCCTGCAGCCAGGCCAGCTTGATCACCGCCTGGTTCTTCACAATATTCTGGGTAAAGCCCCGCGCCAGCAGCTCGGACAGGTTCAGGTAGCCCTGCTTGTTCTGCACCAGCACGATCACGCGGCTCAGCGCCGTCAGGTCCAGACCCTGGCCTTCCAGGAATATCTCGGCCCCGATGATGGGTTTGACGCCCTTGCCCCTGCCTTCCTTGTAGAACTTGAGCGCGCCGAACAGGTTGCTCAGGTCGGTAATCGCCAGCGCGGGTTGCTGGTCCTTGGCGGCGGCTTTGACGACTTCGTCGATGCGGTTGGTGCCGTCAACGACGGAAAATTCGGTATGGAGGCGGAGATGGACAAACATCCGACCATTTTAGGTCGCGGGCCAGGCCTGAAAGCAGGCTCTTAAAATCGCTGGGTGAACTCCATCCTGAACATCTCCTCCTACAAATTCGTCCCCCTGCCAGACGCGGCAGCCTTGCGTGAGCAACTGCACGCCTGGGCCCTGGAGCTGCAGCTCAAGGGCACCATCTTGCTGGCCGGCGAAGGCATCAACCTGTTCCTGGCTGCGCCCGAGGCCGCCGTGCGTGCCTTTGTGGCCCGCCTGCAGCAAGACCCGCGCTTTGCCGACCTGGCGCCCAAGGAAAGCTGGTCGACCACCCAGCCCTTCAAGAAGATGCTGGTGAAGGTAAAGAACGAAATCATCCGCATGGACTGCCCAACCATCCAGCCCGACTTCAGCCGCCCGGACGGCCGTGCACCCGCCGTCAGCGCGGCCACGCTGAAACGCTGGCTGGACCAGGGCGTGGACGACGAAGGTCGCCCTGTGGTCACGCTGGACACGCGCAACGCCTTCGAGGTGGACCACGGCACGTTTGACGATGCTATCGACTGGCGCATAGACAAGTTCAGTCAGTTCCCCCCTGCCCTGCTGGAACACAAGGCCGAGCTGCAGGACAAGACCGTGGTGAGCTTTTGCACCGGCGGCATACGCTGCGAAAAAGCCGCCATCCTGATGCGCGAACAAGGGCTGGAGCATGTGTACCAGCTGGAAGGCGGCATCCTTAAATACTTCGAGGAAACCGATGGCAGCCACTACCACGGCAGCTGCTTTGTATTTGACGAGCGGCGCACGCTGGAGGCCGATCTGTCGGCCAGCGACCTGGCTGCAGCGAAAATCTAGGCTTCAAGCCTTTTAGGCCGCCAGCGCAGAATACACCTGCGCTGACAGCTATCAATTAAATAGCAAAACACTCACGACACCGAGTTGCCCGAGCCGGCAATCTGCACCGTTTTGTTGTCGTTGCCTGTGACCGTGGCGGTCTGCGTAATGCCCAGGGCCCGTGCCTGCTGGCGGCCTTGCTCCAGCCACTGCTGCAGGAATGCCGCCAAGGCCGGGTCGGCCTGTACCGCCGCCTTGAGCTGCTTGCGCAGATCTGCCTGGTTGTCGGCATCTTCGGGTTGCTTGGCCAGGTCTTGCAGCGGCTTTTCGGCCGGCGTACCACCGAGGCGCTGCTTGAACTTGTCCAGCAAAGCACCCATGGCCGACTTGCCCAGTTCCTCTGCACCTTTGTCCACGGCCTTGGCCAGCAAGGGTGACAGCAGCGCCACGGTGCTGCTGACCAGGGCGGAAAGGGTTGCGGGATCGATCATGGCGGTGCTTCCTCATCGGTTTGGGCAAAAAAAGGCTGCAGCGGCGCCAACAGCGCCTGGTCGGGCTCCTGGTCTGCGGCCTGGCATAGCGCAAAGTAGTCGCTCAACAATGGCTGCATCAGCTCCACATAGGCCTCGGTCCGCTGCAGAAAATGCGGCAACAGGGCCTGCACCGCCGCCTGGGCGACTGCCAGGGCGCCACCGGCGTCCTCGCCCTCTTCCCTGTGGATGCACACGGCCAACAGATACAGCGACCGGGCCAGGTCGGGGCCATACAGATCGGGCAGCTGCACCGCCAGGGGACGGTACAAATCCACAGACTGCTGCGCCGCCTGCCGGGCCGCACCAAACTGCTCCTGCGTGGCATGGGCACGGGAAAGGATGAAAAGCGCTCTGGCCCAGTCCGCAGAAAACACGCCAGGCCGCGCCACCTCCAGCCCTTGGTGCAACACGGTCGCCTGCTGCGCTGTTTCAACGGCGGCGTCAACCAAGCCATTGGCCAGCTGCATCCCCGCCAGATTGCTCAGCGCCTTGCCCAGCTCAGGGGTATACACATCCGGTGCGTGCAGGGCCAGACTGCGATACAGGTCGGCGGACTCCTGCGCCGACTGCAGGGCGGCGGCAGGCTCGCCGGACTCCACTTGAGATTTGGTCAGATTCAGCAAGGCCATGGCCAGGTCGGGCTGGAACACCTCGGGCCGCTGCAATGCCAGCTGGTGGTAGGTGTCCACCGCTTGCTGCGCCGACTGCAGAGCCTCTGCATGCTGGCCCAATGCGCTGTGGATGTAAGACAGATTCGTCTGCGACCGTGCGAGCAGCGACAAAAACACCTCGGGCCGCTGCTGGGCCAGTTGCCGGTGCAAATCCAGGGCCTCCTGGGCCACGGGCAAAGCCATTTGAAACTGGCCCAGCTCGACCTGCGATTTGGTCAGATTGAACAACGAAAACGCCAGCTCCGAGGTAAATAGGTCGGGCCGCTGTGCGGCCAGCGCACGGTACAGCTCCACCGCCTCCAGAGCACTCTGCAAAGCCGCCTGCGACTGGCCCTGCTGGCTGTGGATATAGGCCAGGTTGTTCAGCGACCTGGCCAGATTCGGGGCGTACACATCCGGCTGCTGCGCCACCAGGCCGCGGTACAAAATAATGGATTGATTCACTGCGTGCAGAGCCGCCCCCAGCTGCCCCATCTCGATCTGCGCCTTGGCCAGGTTCAGCTGGGCCACGGCCCAGTCTGGCGTAAAGGCCTCGGGTTGCTGTGCCACCAGGCCGGCGTACAGAGCCACGGCCTGCAGCCCCGCCCGCACAGCGGCCTTCGCCTGCGCCAGATTGCTTTGCATGAACGCCAGGTTGTTCAGGGCCCGGCCCAGGTCGGCGGTGAATAGGTCTGGCTGCTGCTCCGCCAGGCTGCGGTACAGCGCCTCGGCCTGTTGCGCGGCCAGCAAAGCGGCTTCGGGCTGCCCCACCTGTGACTGTGCGAGAGACAGGCTCAGCAAGGCCGCCGCCTGCAGTCCAGGGTTCGCAGCGGGGTCGTCTGCACATTGGGTCTGCAGGCATTGCGCCACCCGCAGGCTGACATCGCCCAGCACCACGCTCCCCATGGGCAGGCTGAACAGTAGCTGCAATAGCGCAGGCACATCCTGCTGGGCCGCATCCACCATGGCATTCAGCCATTGCAGCGGCAGCGGTGACTCGGCGGCAAAGTCCTGCGCGCAGCGGACTGCGGCCTCGGCCACCTTATGGCCCAGGGCGGCATAGCAGCGCTGCACGGCGTCCGGGTCATCGCGTAGCACCTGCAGCACCAGGGCCTCGCCAATCAGGTCGGGGGTAACGGGGGCTATGCCGCCGGGCTGCGGCAGGGCTTGCTCCAGCAGTTTGGCCACGGCGGGTGGTGCGCCCTCCCAGCCGGAGACGGCCTTCTCCGCCACCGCGAAGGCAATGAACGCCTTGTGCTCCAGCCCCTGGGCCAGCGTGGCGCAGGCGGCCAGGTGCAGCACCCAAGCCGGGTCCAGGTGCTGCGCCTGGGCCAGTTTTTGCAGGCGCTGTATCTCCCAGCCAGCCACCGCCATCGCCAGGTCGGTACGCCCCAGGGACAAGGCCTGGGCATGGCCCAGCCTGGCCATGTGCATGGCGGCCATCATCAGAAACAAGGGATCGCCGCCCCATGGCGCGGCCATCAACTGGGCCTGCAGCACAGGCCCGTCCAGCGGCAACCAGATGGCCTGCTGGTCCAGCATATTGCGCAGCAGCGCCAGCCGGTCCTGCTGCTCCACCAGGCGGTGGATTTCCACTGGCACAGGCGGGTCCAGCAGGGCCTGGCGGGCGTACTGGCGCGCATCACCGCCAAACACGGTTTGCCACCAGCCACCCTGAGGGTCCGCATGGCGTTCCAGCAGCAGCAGGCGCAGCGGATGCGAAGGACGAGACGAAGACTGGCTGTGGTCGGCCAGCTCGGACAACCAGAGCTTCAGGGTTTCGGCCTTGGCGGCGGCGTAGTCGATCACCACCAGGGTGGGTTTTTGCCAACGCCAGGCGCTGAGGTTTTGCTGGGCCACAAAGCGATCCAGCTCGGCGCCGGTGATGAAGCCGGTGTTCCAGCCCTCTTGCGCCAGGCTGTCACACAGGTCCAGCGCCAGCCGGGTCTTGCCGCTGCCGCCGCTGCCCACCATGACCCGCACGCTGATGGGTCTGGCGTCTTGCAAAAAGCTGCGCAGGCTGGCCATTTCCGCATCGCGGCCCAGCAGGGGTGTGGAGCGTGCGTAGGGGGTGAGCCGGTTCAGGGGGGTGTCCAGCCTGCGTTGCGCCTCGAACCGCGTCAGCACCAGATGCGCGCGGCCCAGCTGCACGATGTTGTTGTCACCTTCGATTTGGACAACGGTATTGCCGTCGCCAAAGATGCTTGCGGTGTGGCCCATGGCGCGGATTATGGAGCCGGGCGCCGGTTTGGGATAGCGGATTTCCCGCAGCCTATCGCTATAAAAATATGAGCTTCCTGCGTAGGTAATTTCTGCGTTGCAGGCCTATTTCGTATAAATTTCGGCAGGCCAGGCGATGGCAGTGACCGCGCGCACATGCTCGCGCAGCCAGCAGTGCACCGGGTCGCCGTGCATGCGCGGGTGCCAGTTGAGGGCAATGTCCACGCCCTGGGTCTGCACCGGCAGCGCAAAAATGAAAAACTGGCCGGCCCCGGCGTTCCACAGCGCAAAGGGCTCCGGCATCACGGCTATGCAGTCCGAGGCCTGCACCATGGCCAACGCAGTCTGAAAACCCGGCACCACCGCCACCACCTGGCGTTGCGCTCCCACGACCTGCAGAGCCTCGTCGATGGAGCCGTGGGCGCGCCCGCGCCGCGACGGCGTCACATGCGGCCAGCGGGTGAAGGCTGCCACATCCACTTCGACCAGCTGCTGCAACGCATGCCCGGCCCGCACCACGCCGACAAAGCCGACCCGCATCAGCAGCTGGCTTTTGATTTCCGGCGCGGGCGCATGCAGCACGCCCAGGTCCAGATCGATCTCGCCGCTGCGCAGCTGCTCCATATGCGTATCGGTGCGGGGCACGAAGCGCAGGCGCACACCGGGCGCCTCGGCGAGGGTGCGCGCCAGCAGCCGAGGTGCCCAGGCGCCGATGAAGCCATCGTTGGCGCGCAGCGTCAGCGTGCGTTCCAGGCGGCTGAAGTCCACCACTGGCGGAGCCAGAATACCGCGTACATCTTCCATCGCGGCCTGTACCCGTTCCCGCAAGTCCAGTGCCCTGGCCGTGGGCACCAGGCGGCGGCCGGCCAGCACAAACAGCGGGTCGCCAAGGGCATGGCGCAAATGCGCCAGGCGCCGGCTCATGGCGGGTGCGCTGAGGTGCAGCTTCTTGGCCGCGCCGGCCACACTGCCCTCGCTGAGCAAGGCGTCCAGATCGATCAGATGGTTCAGGTCCATGGTGCGGTGATTCTCCCGCATGCATGCACAGCTTGCATGGGTATAGATCGAATGTTGCACTTTATTGATGCATCGAAACACTAAAAAATAGACCCAACTTGATACCCACAAGGTAACCGTATGGCTACATCTTCTTCCGCTCCCGCCTCTTTCAGCAGCTTCCAGGGCGCCGCACTTGCGCCGCTGGCGGCCGTGTTGCTGTGGACCGGCAACACCATCGTCACCAAGGCAGCGGCTGCGGTGATTGCTCCGGCATCCATCGCCCTGTACCGCTGGTTGCTGGCGTTTTTGATACTGACACCGTTTCTCGGGCGCGCCGCCTGGCAGCACCGCACCGTCATCCTGCAGCACCTGCCCAAGCTGGCCGTACTGGGCGGCCTGGGCATGGCCACCTACCAAAGCCTGGCCTACGAAGCCGCCAGGACCACCACCGCGGTGAATATGGGCGCCATCGTGGCCTGCATGCCACTGCTGTCGGCGCTGTTGGCGAGCGCCATCGCAGGTGAAGCCCTGTCCGCGCGCAAGCTGGTGGGCATAGCCGCTTCCCTGCTGGGCCTGCTGGTGCTGACCACGCACGGCGCGCCGTGGGCCTTGCTACAGGGCTCGGTGCAGGTGGGCGATGTGTGGATGCTGCTGGCCGTATCGTCGAATGCGTTGTATGGCGTGCTGCTGAAGCGCTGGAACCTGCCGCTTTCGACCTGGCAGCAGCTGTATGCGCAGATTGCCATGGGCATCTTGTGCCTGCTGCCGTTCTGGCTGGGCAGCAGCATATCGCCCATCACCGCAGCGAATGCGCCGCTGGTGCTGTACGCAGCCATTCCGGCCTCCATAGGCGCACCGTTTTTCTGGATGACTGGCATCAAGTTCTGGGGTGCGGCCCGCGCCACTCTGACCATGAACCTGCTGCCGGTGCTGGTGGCGTTGGCGGCTTGGGCGCTGCTGGGGGAAGAGCTGCACAGCTACCACGCCGTGGGAGGCCTGGTGGCGTTGGCGGGTGTGGCCTGGGGGCTGAGCAAGCCCAAGAGCGTGTCTACGATTTAAGGACGGCGCGGCGGCAGCGGGATGAATTCCGTATCGCCCGGCACCTGGCCCATGCGCTGCGCCTCCCAGTCGTCCTGGGCCTGCAAAATGCGCTCCTTGCGGCTGGAGACAAAGTTCCAGCTAATGAAGCGGTGGCCGTCCAGCGCGTCACCGCCCAGCACCACCAGGCGCGCGGCTGCCGTGCTGCGGATGGTGGTAGTCACGCCGGAGGCCAGCAGCGCCAAGGTGTGTGATGGCAGCACGGTGCCATCCACCTCCAGCTCGGCATCCACGCAGTACAGCGCCAGTTCCTGCTCCAGCGGCGGCAATTCAAAACTACCGCCAGCGGACAACGCAATATCCAGGTACAGGGTGGAGGCGAATGTGGGCACGGGCGAACGCAGACCCCAGGCCTGGCCCACCAGCACGCGTATATCGGCATCGCCCAGCGTGAGCTCGGGAATATCGGCCGCCGCCGTGTGGCTGAAGCTGGGTTCCACCTCTTCAAACGCCTGGGGCAAGGCGGCCCACAGCTGCAGGCCGTGGTTGACGTAGGTGGACTCGGCCAGGGCCGGCGGCGGGCGCTCGGAATGCACGATGCCGCGCCCGGCGGTCATCCAGTTGATGGCGCCCGGCTCGATCTGCTGGACCACGCCCAGGCTGTCGCGGTGCAGCATCGCGCCTTCGAATAAGTAGGTCACCGTGGCCAGGCCAATGTGCGGATGCGGACGCACCGCATGGCCGCCACCAGGCGGAATGGTGACCGGACCGAAATGGTCAAAAAACAGGAATGGACCGACCGACTGACGCTGTGCCGATGGCAGCAAGCGGCGCACCATGAAGCCACCGCCCAAATCCTTGGTGTGGCCTGTTAATTGATGTTCGATGCTCATGGGTCGGCTCCTGTCGGTCAATAGAGATCAATGAAACAGGCTTATTACCCCAGTGCTACAGACACAACGCAGGCTCACCAGAAACACCGCAGAACTGGCTACGCCAGGCTGCTGGTGTTGCCCCCTGCAAGGGGGTTGGCGAAAAGTGCGCAGCACTGCAGCCTGGGGGTGTTCAACAACCTATGCCTTGAACTTGGCGGTGATGTCAGCTACGCGCTTGCCGTAGTTCTTGGCGGTGTCCAGGTCGCCCTGCGACATTTCTGCGGGGCTGGAATCCGAGGGCGACTGCACCAGCACGCCCACCGAACCACCAATGTTATTCAGGTCATTGCGGGTAGCGGCCTTGGTGTTGCTGGGCATTTGGCCCAGGCTGACCCAGATGCCACCTTGTTGCGATGCCAGGGTTTGCAGATAGATCAGGGTGACTTGCTTGTCACCGCTGAAGCTGGCGCTGTTGGTGAAGCCGCCAAACACTTTGTCTTTCCAGGCGCTGGTGAACCAGGCTTTGCTGGAGGCATCGGCAAACTTCTTGAACTGCCAGCTCGGGCCACCCATGTAGGTGGGCGTGCCGAAGATGATGGCGTCTGCTGCGCCGATCATGGCCCAGCCCGCTTCGGACACATTGCCCTCAGCATCGATAGCGATCAGCTCGGCATTCGCGCCTTCGGCCACAGCCTGGGCAACGCGTTGGGTGTGGCCATAGCCAGAGTGGTAGACAACAACAGTCTTAGTCATACAAGTTTCTTTCTTGAAAAGTTAAACACAGGGCACACGAGAAATACTGTAACGGAGCTCAATTACCGCTGCGGGCATCCAGGCTCCAAGCGCCAGGACCCCAGGCGGCCAGGGTCAGCAGGCCACCCACCACGGCGATGTTCTTGATGAACAGCAGCTGGGTCACCATCGCGGCTTCGGCCGGCACGGCCCAAAACGCGTGGAAGAAGAAGCTGGCCACCAGGGTGAAAACCGACAAGGCCAGTGCCGCCCAGCGGGTACCCAGGCCGAAGATCAAGGCCAGACCACCACCCACTTCAAACAGGATGGCGAACAGCGCGCTCAGCGTAGGGAATGGCATGTTCACCGAGCTGATATAGCCCACAGTGCCGGCAAAGCCCGTGATCTTGCCGATACCGGCCGGCAGGAACAGGACGGCCAGCAACAGACGGCCAATAAAGCTCAGAGGATTTTGCAAAGTTTTGAACATGGTGTTTTCTTTCAATAAACAGATTTAAAAATTCAGGCAGCCAGGTCAAAGACCAGTACTTCGGCCTGCTTGCCATGGGTGAGCGTCAACAAGGATTCGCTCTCGATCAGTGCCGCGTCGCCGGTGACCAGCGGCTTGCCGTTGACCTCCAGCGCACCGCGCACCAAATGCACATAACTCTTGCGCGCCGGGTCCAGCGCCAGGGTCGCAGATTCATCGCCATCGAACAAGCCCGCATACACCGCCGCATCGGCATGGATGGTCACAGAGCTGTTGGCGCCGTCAGGCGATGCCACGAGGCGCAAAACGCCGCGCTTTTCGCAGTCCGCAAAGGTCTTTTGCTCGTAGCTGGGCTGGATGCCGGTCACGTTGGGGGTGATCCATATTTGCAGGAAATGCGTGCACGCATCCGGCGCATGGTTGAACTCGCTGTGCTGCACGCCACGGCCCGCACTCATGCGCTGCACATCGCCGGGCGGAATGCCTTTGACGTTGCCCATGGTGTCCCGGTGGGCCAGCTCGCCCTGCAGCACATAGCTGATGATTTCCATATCACGGTGACCATGGGTGCCAAAGCCCGAACCCGGCGTGATGGTGTCTTCGTTGATGACGCGCAAATTGCCCCAGCCCATGTGTTCCGGGTCGTAATAGCCGGCAAACGAGAAGCTGTGGTGGGACTTCAACCAGCCATGGTCTGCATGGCCACGGTCTTGTGATTTGCGAATCGTGAGCACTTTCATCTCCTGATAGTGGGATTCGGCTGTCGAATCCATGGACTGAACTTTAGGCCCGAGCACCCTTCTGGCCGTCCACATCGTTTGATGGCATCATTCGAAAAATTTCAATGAAAAATAACGAACCATGCAAAACGCACGCGATGTACTGACGCCCGAAGCCTTGTCCATGCTGGTCACCATCCAGGCCCAGGGCAGCTTCGCGGCGGCGGCGCGCAGCCTGGGCATGGTGCCCAGCGCTCTGACCTACCGGGTACGGCAGATCGAAGACGCGCTAGACGTACTGCTGTTCGACCGCAGCTCGCGCCAGGCCAAGCTCACCGTCGCCGGGGCCGAGCTGTTGCGCGAAGGCCAGCGCCTGCTGGAGGATATTTCGGCGGTGGCCAACCGCGTCAAACGCGTGGCCACCGGCTGGGAGCCGCAGTTGACCATTGCGGTGGACAGCGTGATCTCGCGCAGCACCGTGCTGGAGCTGTGTGAAGCCTTCTTTGCCCTGAACCCACCCACCCGGCTGAAGATCCGCGAAGAAGTGCTGTACGGCACGCTGGAAGCTCTGGTCTCAGGCATTGCAGACCTGTCCATCGGCGTGGCGATGGAAACCAACACCAACTCCAACATCCTGGGCGAACGCCTGGGGGAAATGCGCTTCATCTACGCCGTAGCGCCGCACCACCCACTGGCCAACGCGCCCGAGCCCCTCAGCGACGTGCTGATACAGCAGCACCGCGCCGTGGCCGTGGCCGACTCCGCCCAGCGCGGCAACGCCCTCACCTTTGGCCTGCTGGGCGGGCAGGACGTATTCACCGTACCCAGCATGCGTGCCAAGCTGGATGCCCATTTACGCGGCTTGGGCGGTGGCTTTCTACCCGAAAGCCTGGCCCGCCCGTACCTGGAAACCGGGCGTCTGGTGAGCCGTGAGGTGGAACGCGCCAGCCGCGTCATCCACATCAGCTATGCCTGGCGTGCCGACACCGGTGGCACCCAAGGACGCGCCCTGCAATGGTGGCTGCAGCAGCTGAAAAGTCCGGCCACGCGCAAGGCCCTGCTGGACCGCCAGGCCAGCAATTGAGCAGTTCCACAGACCGCCTGCGCAACAGTTGTACAGTGGGGTTGGTTGACTGCGAATGCGTGCGTACGTTCTAACATCCACTCCAAGAAGAAAGCCAACATGACAAAGACCAGCTCTCCCTTTATTCCGCGCCAGATCGCCGTTGTGGGTGCAGGCATAGCCGGTATCACTTGCGCCAGAACCCTGATGCAGGCTGGCCACAACGTCACCCTGTTTGACAAAAGCCGTGGCGTGGGCGGGCGCATGTCCACCCGCAGCAGCAGCTTCGGCACCTTCGACCACGGCACCCAGTATTTCACCGTGCGCGACCCACGTTTTGCCCTGGCGCTGGAGACCGCCAAAGGCATTTGCCGCCCCTGGAGCGCCAGCTCGGTACGGGTGCTGGACACCTTTGGCCGCGTCGCTGCTGCCGCCCTTCCATCGCGCGACCCGCATTGGGTTCCTACACCGGGCATGAATGCCCTGGCCAAGCACTGGGCCAAGCCTTTGCTGGACGACCAGCGCCTGGAGTTGGAAACCCAGGTCACCCGCATCGAACGTGATCCGTTGAACAAAAAGCAATGGCAGCTGCGCACCACCGGCATGCCAGGATCGCCCGAAGCCCAGCACGTGTTCTCCGGCTTCGATGCGGTCGTGCTGGCCATGCCACACCCACAAACTGAAGATCTGCTGCAAAAATCTGCCCAGGCCGCACGCCTGGTGCGCGACATACGCCGCGTGCAGGTCGCACCCTGCTGGACTCTGATGTTGGCTTTCCCCCAAGCCGTACAGCCCACCATGGCGCACCTGGGCCCACAGTGGAATGCCGCCCGTAGCAACCACCACCGTATTGCCTGGCTGGCACGCGAGTCCAGCAAACCCGGACGTGGCGGCGTGGAGCGCTGGACAGTGCAGGCCAGCGCTGCGTGGTCGCTTGAACACCTGGAAGACGACAGCGCCCGCGTGCAGGCCAAGCTGCTGAAAGCCTTCACCGAGGTCACTGGCATCCGCGCCGAGCCCAACTTCTCCGCGGTACACCGCTGGCGTTATGCGCAAACCGTGCAACCCCTGGGCCAAAGCCATCTGTGGGATGACAAGTCCGACATTGGTGCCTGCGGCGACTGGTGCATTGGCCACCGGGTGGAGGACGCGTTCATCTCCGGCCTGGAAATGGCGCTCGCTATTGCTTAACCAGTCGCTTGACGGATAGCTTGCCGACCTACACCGGGCGCTTCGCGCCCTCGCCTACCGGCCTGTTGCACGCGGGCTCGCTGGTGGCCGCACTGGCCAGTTGGCTGGACGCCAGGGCACATGGCGGTACCTGGCTGGTGCGCATAGAAGACGTGGACACGCCGCGCTGCATCCCCGGCGCCAGCGCGCTGATACTGCAGCAGCTGGCTGCCTGCGGCCTGGTGCCAGACGCCCCACCAGTCACCCAATCCACACGCGGCGCGCTGTACCAGCAGGCTTTGGACGCGCTGGTGCACAGCGGCTGGGCCTACCCCTGCGCCTGTTCCCGCAAGGACATAGAAGCGGCCTGCGCCGCACACGGCCAGCCGCGCCAGCGCCATGCCGAGCTGGTCTACCCCGGCACCTGCCGCACAGGCCTGCAGGGCCGGCCCGCCCGGGCCTGGCGTATGCGTACCGATGCATTTAAAGAAAAGAACCCTCTAGCGCAGGAAATACCTGCGCTAGCCGCTACGAATACCATAGCAAACACCAGCCTAGCCTGGCACGATAGGCGCTTGGGTCTACAGGAGCAAAACCTGGCCACCGAGGTAGGCGACTTCGTCTTGCGCCGTGCCGACGGGCTGTGGGCCTACCAGTTGGCCGTGGTGGTGGACGACGCCGCCCAAGGCATTAGCCATGTGGTGCGCGGCCAGGACTTGGCCGACAACACGCCGCGCCAGATCCATCTGCAACAGGCCCTGGGCCTGCCCACGCCGCAGTACCTGCACACAAAGCTCGTGTGCGGCCCAAATGGCGAAAAGTTGTCCAAGCAAAACGGCGCCCAGCCGCTGGACCTGACCGCACCGCTGGCCGCCTTGCAGGCAGCAGCCCAGGTACTGGGCCTGCCGGCCGTAGGCAGCGGCTGTGCCGATGCACTGGCGGCCTGGGTGGAGGGCTGGCGCGCTCTCTACAATCCCACCCTGTGAACGACGCAACAAACCCTATCCCCCCCGCAGACGCAGGCCGCCCGGCCGTGCCCCATCCCAAGACCATCAAGAGTTTTGTGCTCCGCGCCGGTCGCACGACCACCGGGCAGACCAAGGCCTTCGAAACCCTGGGCCCGCAATTCCTGCTGCCCTACCGCGCCGCACCACTGGACCTGGACGCCACCTTTGGCCGCAGTGCCCCGCACATCCTGGAAATCGGCTTTGGCATGGGCGAAGCCACGGCCCACATCGCCGGCGTGCTGCCAGAGAAGGACTTTCTGTGCTGCGAAGTGCACCAGCCCGGCGTAGGCGCGCTACTGAAACGCATTGGCGAACAATCCATACCGAATATCCGCATCGTCTCGCACGACGCCGTGGACGTCATCGACCACATGCTGCCACTGGCCAGCCTGGACGGCATCCACGTATTCTTCCCCGACCCTTGGCACAAGAAGAAGCACAACAAGCGCCGCCTGCTGCAGGCGCCGCTGGTGGCCAAGCTGGCCGCACGCCTGAAGCCCGGCGGCTATCTGCACTGCGCCACCGACTGGCAAAACTACGCCGAGCAAATGCTGGAAGTACTGGGAGCCGAGCCGCTGCTGCGCAACACGGCCGCCGACTACGCCCCCAAACCCGACTACCGACCGCTCACCAAGTTCGAGAACCGCGGCATCAAGCTGGGCCATGGCGTGTGGGACCTGGTGTTCCAACGGGTTTGATACCTGCCCACCTCCCCACCCGGGACGGCGTAGGCCCCAGCTGCGTGGGGCTGCCCGGCGGAGACTGGCTCCGCACTATCGATTTCCTGGCGGATAGATTCCCCACGGTACAGCCCGAAGTGTGGCTGCAGCGCATGCAAGACGGCCTGGTGCTGGACGAACAGGCCCAGCCGGTGTTGCCCGACGCAGCCTACCGCCCGTATACCCGTCTGTACTACTACCGCCACCTGGCGGAAGAGCCCCGCATTCCTTTTGAGTACACGTTGCTGTTCCAGGACGCGCATCTGGTTGCCGTAGACAAACCACATTTTTTGCCCACGGTACCGGGTGGACGCTATGTGCAGGAAACCGTGCTGGTGCGCCTCAAGCAGGCGCTAGGCCTGGACAGCCTGGCACCTCTGCACCGGCTGGACCGGGAAACCGCCGGCGTCACCCTGTTTTGCATCCACCCGGCTGAGCGCGATGCCTACCACGCGCTATTCCGGCAGCACCAGGTGCATAAAACCTACGAGGCCGTCGCCCCCTGGCGCGCAGAACTGCCTGCCGTGCGGCGTAGCCGTATCGTGCAAGGTGAACCCTTTTTTCGCTACTGCGAAGTGCCCGGCGAAGCCAATGCGGAAACCCACATTGCCCTGCTGGAGGCCACGGGCGAATGGGCCCGCTACCAGCTCAGCCCTACGACCGGGCGCACCCATCAGTTGCGCATCCATATGGCGGCCTTGGGCGTTCCCATTCGCAATGACCACTGGTACCCCGAGCTGGTTCCGGTGGCCGACGGCGATTTCAGCACGCCGCTGCAGTTGCTGGCGCGCTGCATTGCCTTCACCGACCCCATTACCGGGCAGGCGCGGCAATTCAGCAGCAGCCGAGAACTTAAAGTTTAGGCGCCCAGACAACCGGTGTGCCTGCGGGCTCGTTGGGCAGTAACACCGTGCTGGCCATGGGGACGGCAGCATCGGCCGCACCGGGTGCGGAATGGGCCGCCGTTGCAGGCAGGCTCTCATCGACATAGGCAACGCCCGAGTCAGGGGTCAACAAAATGCCCACAGCTACCAACGCAACGGAAAACAGCAGCCAGACGAGCAACGACCACCAGGGGCCGTTCTTTGCACGGATACGGGGCATGGGTTTGGGACGAACCGTTGTGGTGCGCATGTTCACTCCTGTCAACCAATATGCTGCAAGGAAACCATGCCGTCCTGCCGGGCATCCGATTCATGGCAAAAAGCCAATGCATCGCCCCGGGCCTGCGCGGCCAATTTGCCGTACACCGTCTTCACGTGGCACAAAAGGGTTTGCGACGGGCAACCGGCCAATTCACTGATCTGCTCCAGCGACATCCCACGCGCAACCCAACGCAGAATATCAGCCTCGCGCTCCGACAGCGGGTGGATGGAGTCCGCCAGGGACATGGACCAGGCAGACACGCTGCTCACCCCTGCGCGCAGACGAAACCGACCAAGCACACGCCGTGCCATACCTGGGCTGATTGCCGCACCGCCGCCACACAAAGTATGGATACAGCTACCCAGATCATCTTCTGCGGCATCCTTGAAGAAATAGCCACTGGCACCGGCTTCGATACAGGCCAACACCTGCTCATCGTTGCCGAATTGGGTGAGTACCAGTACCTCGGTGGCGGGGTGGTGCCACGCCATATGGCGGATAACGTCCACCGCCGGCATATCGGTCAAGGCCAGGTCCAGCAACAAGACATCGGGCATGCTTTGCTCAACCACCACCGTTGCGGCAGTGCCGGTGGATACAGCAGCGGCCAGGCTCAGCGCCTGGTCCTGCTCGATAGCGGCCGCGAACTTGAGCAATACCTCGGGGTTGCTTTCGGCAATCAAAACACTGATCGGTTTTTTGGCAAACATAAATAGACTCCCTAAGCCCGAGATCGATGGAAACGTAAACCGCCAACGTTGTTCAAAATGGGCTGAATGGCCGTGTTGTGGCCGTAGATGCAAGCCGTTTACAAGGCCTGTGATGCGATCCATCTTAGGTAGGCTGAGCATGCTTCGCATCCCTAATATTGACGAAAAACAGCTGCCGTAACACCCTCGTGCACAGGGGCCTTCCGCGCTGCGCCGCCGGTACCTGCATCCTGTGGCAGACTCGCCGTTTGTGCGGATGCGGCGGTGCTCCAGCCCATGGCTACCAACGCAGTGCGCATGCCGGCAGGCTCGGCCAGATGTGGCAACCAGCGCGCCGCCGCAGTGGCAAACAGCACGCAGACCAGAATCCACACCAGGCCAGGACGGTCAAAGTAATGGGGGGCGGGATGTGGATCGGCTTGAAACTGTGAAGAATCACCGAAAGTTTCTGGAAATCCACTGTCACGAGTTGTAAATGGTTCGGAGGTCATGCGTTTTGTCCTTGACAATCAGGCAACATGTCGCTGCCGTGACAGGGGTGGACTGTCCTCCGAACCGGTTTGTACGTCCTTGATCTGCCTGAAACCGATCTGAAAACTTCTGAAACCCGGCCCATCCGCGATTTCCCGGCGCCCCCGCCTCCGTGGCAGCAGGGTGCCATCCAGAGACCTATTTTTTGTATGCAGGTACTTAGTTGTTGAATAGCTACCGTTTTGGCCGATTCGAGGTCCGGCCATCCCAGCGCATGGTTCTTGTAGACGGCACGGCCACCAATCCGGGAGCACGTGCCTTTGACGTGTTGATGGCCCTGGTAGAGCACCGCGACCGGGTCGTCACCAAGGACGAACTGCTGGACATGGCCTGGCCCGGGCTGGTGGTAGAAGAAAACAATCTGCAGGCCCAGGTTTCCACGCTGCGCAAGCTGTTGGGCCCACAGGCCATCGTCACCATTCCGGGGCGCGGCTACCGCTTTGCCCTGGAGGCCAGCGGTGCGCCCAGCACGCCGATACCCCCCGCGCCGCCGCCCATGAGCAATAGCGCCGCCGAAGCGCCTGCGGTCACCCACCTACCCTCGGTGCTGACACCGCTGATCGGTCGCGCCTCCGACGTGTCGAATCTGGGCAGTTTGCTGACCCAGCACCGCCTGTTGACCATCGTGGGCGCGGGCGGCATAGGCAAGTCGCTGCTGGCGCAGTGGCTGCTGCACGAGCGGCGCAGTACCCACCAGCATGGCGTGGCCTGGGTCGATCTGGCGCCGCAAACCGCACCCGAATTCGTCGCCAGCACCGTTGCCGGCGCGCTGGGGCTGCAGTCGGGCCACGGTGACCCGCTCAAAGGCTTGATGGAGGCGGTACGCCCGCTGTCCATGCTGATTGCCATCGACAATGCCGAGCATTTGCTGGACGAAGTCGCCCGCATACTGCAGGCCCTGCACCAGGCAGCGCCCCAGCTCAAGGTGCTGGTCACCAGCCAAGCGCCACTCAAACTGGCCGATGAATGGGTTTACCGGCTGGATGCGCTAGCCCTGCCCGACCGCCTGACTGCTCTGGAAGAGGCCCGCGAATACGGCGCCGTGGCCCTGTTTGCGCAGCGCGCACAGGCGGCGGACCGGCGTTTCACTCTGGGCCCCGAAAACCTGGACACGGTGGTGGAGATATGCCGGCGCCTGGACGGCTTGCCGCTGGCTATCGAGCTGGCAGCGGCCCGCGTGCCCCTGCTGGGCCTGGCGCCCCTGGCCAACTCCCTGAACCAGCGCCTGCGCCTACTCAATGGCGGCAGCCGGCGTGCTCCGGCGCGGCAAAAAACCCTGCGCGCGGCGCTGGAGTGGAGCTACAGCCTGCTCGATGGCATGGAGCAAACCGTGTTCCGCCGGCTGGGCGTCTTCGTTGGTGGTTTTTCGCTGGAAATGGCCAAACAGGTGGTGGCCGACGACAACCTGGACGAATGGTCCGTCGTGGACGTGCTGGGCGCGCTGGTGGACCGCTCTCTGGTAATTGCAGAGCGCACCAACCACGACGAACAGGTGCCGCGCTACCACCTGCTGGACACGCCGCGCAGCTACGCATTGGAGCAGCTCGGTGCCGCCAGCGAAGAGCCCACTTTGCGCCAACGCCATGCGCTGGCCATGCGCCATCTGTTCGAGCAGGCCGACATTGACTTCTTCAGCGGCAAGCAGCGCATAGACGACTGGTATGCCGCGCTGGCACCCGACCTGGGCAATGGCCGCGAGGCGCTGAACTGGGCCCTGCACAACGACCCTCAAAGTGCCGTGGCCATCGCCCCGGGCCTGGCCGAGGCGCTCAGCAGCGACCGCCGCCGGGAACGCCGCTACGTCTGGGAAGCCACCGCACCACTGGTCACGGACAAGCTGCCCACCGGCCTGCAGGCCCGCTGGTCCAGCCGTGCAGCCTATTTCTGGGCCTACCGGCAACCCGCCCTGGGCTGCCGCCTGGCGCGCCGCGCCTGCACCCTGTACCGCGCCCAACCCGGCGAAAAGCGCAACCTGTACCACGCGCTGGCCGCACTGGTCTATGCACTCACCTACGGACCCGAGCAGCGCCAGGAACAGCGCGAGGTGCTGTCCGAGATGTGGGCCATTGAAGACCCGGCCTGGCCGCCCATTGTGCGCAGCTACGGCCTGTTTGCATCGCTGACCTGCAATTTCGTTGCCGGTGCGTTTGACCAGGCCATCGAGCAGTTGCTGCAAAAAGCCACACTGGACGCACTGGCCGGCTATTCCGAGGCACTGCTGCGCGGCGAGGACATCATCGCCTACATGGAGCTGGCCGCCGGCCGCGTGGATGCCTCCATCACCCGCTACCTGGCGTTACAACAGCGCCTGGCCAACACCCGGCACATGGCCACCCTGCTGCTGGTGCAGTTGCACCTCACTGGGGCCTGGCTGGCCAAGGGCGATACGGCCCAGGCCCGCGCGCTAGCGCAGGCCTGCTGGCCACAAGTGCTGCACTTTGATGCCCAGGTGTATGCCGCCGACAACCTGGCTCTGCTGGCGGCACTGGAAAACCGCCCACAGACCGCCGTCTGTCTGCTGGGCTATGCCGACAAGGTGCATGCCGCACACGGCAAGTCACGCGAAGTGAACGAAGCCCGCTGCGCTGAATGTGCCGAACACATGGCCCGCCAGCTACTGGACGCCACCCAGTTCGACCGGCTCAAGACCCTGGGCGCGGGCCTGCGCCACGAAGACGTGGAAGCACTGGCCTTCGGCCTGGACGATCAGACTCTTTGACGCGCAGACCCAAGACCGCCAGCCTGCTGCAACTAAAGCAAGAAAAAACCACTCTGGCGCAGACGAAACCTGCACCAGCAGCTACGCTTTTGATAGTAAACCAGCTTGCGGGACACCTGCGTGCCCCCGTAACATCGGGTTGACAGTTTTGTGTAAGCCCATGCCCCTAAAACGGCACTAGCGTCTGGTCCGGCTCTGCCGGGGCCAAACAAGCACGACAACAACTATCTACGAGACAAAAAACCATGCTTTTCCAAGCCGTTCTTTCCCCGGGTGCACAGCTGATGCGGCGCCTGCCCTTGCTGGGCAAGGTGCTGCTGCTGGCCGCGGTGCTACTGGCCCTGCCTGTCGGCGTTACGCTGAATGCATTCCTGGGTTCGGCCTCCAGCGCCATGCCCTGGCTATGCGCGTCCGGATTGCTGGTATCGACCTATGCACTGCTATGTTTTCACCACAGCCTGGCGCAAGACCTGCAGCAGGTACAGCAGGCCATGGCCCAGTTGGTCAAGGGTGACTTGCGCCTGAAGCTGCAAGTACGTGGCAGCGACGAACTGGCCGCGCTGGCCAACGCCACGCAGCAAATTGGCTCTACGGTATCGGCCATGGTCGCCAATGTGCGCAGCAACGCGGCTTTCGTCGCCTATGCGGGCAAAAGCCTGGCCAGCGGCAACCGTGACCTGTCCGACCGCACCGAGCAGCAGGCGGCCAACCTGGAGCAAACCGCTGCCAGCGTGGAGCAACTATCCAGCACCGTGCAGACCACCGCACACACCGCCAGCCAGGCCAATACCCAGGCCGCCAGCGTGCGCGACGCAGCCGACCAGGGCAGCACCACCATGGCCGATGCTATCGCCTCGGTAGAGGCCATACAAGGCAGCGCCCAGCGCATGGACGAGATCGTGGGTGTGATTGACGGTCTGGCCTTCCAGACGAACATCCTGGCCCTGAACGCCGCCGTGGAAGCCGCCCGCGCGGGTGAATCCGGCCGAGGTTTTGCCGTGGTGGCCAGCGAGGTGCGTTCACTGGCCCAGCGTTCGGCCGGCGCAGCCAAGGAGATCCGCCTGCTCATCGGCACCTCCAGCAGCCAGGTGGCCACCAGCGTGCAAAAAATCCGCAGTGCGGGCAGCACACTGAACAAGGTGGTGTCCGGCATCCGCGACGTGGCCAGCAATATGGCGCACATCTCTGTTTCCAGCGCCGAACAAAGCACCGGCCTGAGCGAGATCACCAGCGCCGTGCGCCAACTGGACGAAATCACCCAGCAAAACGCGCACATGGTGGAGCACGCCGTCACCCAGGCGTCCACACTGGAAAGTCGCGCCTCCACCCTGGTGGAAACCGTGGCACTGTTCAAGCTGCAGCAGGGCTCGGCCGAAGAAGCCATGGCCCTGGTCGAGCGGGCCGTGGCGCACCGGCACCGCAGTGGTTCTACCGATGGATTTCTGCGCGATCTGACCCAACCTGCCCAGGGTTTCCATGACCGGGACATGTACGTCTTCGCGCTGGACCGCAGCGGCAACTACCGCGCCTTTGGCGGCAACCCTGCCAAGGTCGGCACGCGGGTCCAGGACATTGCTGGCATCGACGGCGCCGGCCTGCTGCACGCCATCTACGCCCAGGCAGAACGCGAGCCCGGCTGGGTGGAATACAACATCACCAACCCCAGTACCGGGCGGGTTCAAACCAAGATGTCCTTCGTCCAGCTGGTCGATGACTTGGCCGTGGGCTGCGGGGTCTACAAGAACCTGGTTGTTGCCTGACAAACCACCAACAGTCCCACAGGCCTCCAGCGCAGGTAGAACCTGCGCAACACGCTACTTATTTGATAGCAACAGCACCCAGGGTCTGGCGTAACTCTTCGCGTACGCTGGCATAGGCCTGTTCCCGAGCTGCGGGATTGCGGCCCGCATGCACACCCTGGCCGGGGCGCACGCCATTGGGCACATTGCGCAGTAGGCGCACACCGCCTGTGGGGTTGTCAAACTCGTGGTAACTGCCGGGGTACACATGCAGCTCGGCCCCCACCGCCTGCCCCAGCGCGATGCACGGCGCTGCAGGTGTCCAGTCGTCGCTCTCACCCAGCAGCAACATCAAGCGGGTGTTCGGCTGGTAGCCGGCCTTGGTGGCGGCAGCGCAGCCTGGGTAAAAGGCAATCGCAGCTGCAAAGATGTTGGGCTGTGCCGCCACCTCGGGCTGGCGGCGGTCGGTGGCAGCCAACACGGCGCTGCCGCCATGCGACCAGCCCAGGGCCGCAATGGCCTTGGGACGGGCCCAGGGCTGGGCCGCCACCCAGGCCAGCGCGCCCAGAACATCGCTGCGCCGCTGGGTCTGTGTGATGTCGCGCTGGGCCATTTTCTGATTGCACAGCGAATCCTCACCGCGCGATGTCAGGCTGTCGGGGAACAGCACGGCATAGCCCTGGCCCAGCAGCATATCGGCCATGGCCTGGTGCCGGGCATTCAGCTTGCCGCCCTTTGCATACAAGCCGCCACAGCCGTGTACGGCCACCACCGCAGGGCGGGTCGCAGGCCCCGGCGTGTCGGGCAGAAACAGCCAGGCACGCAAACGGGTTCCGTCCAGGCTGTTGAAATGAACTTCCTGCCCCGGGGCAGCGGTGACTGCCTGGGTGGCCGCACACAGAGATACTAAAAACAAGCGCTTCAGCGCCGATGGAATATGCATAAGTAGCTACGAATTAAATAGCAATAAAAAGAAGAAATGATGAACGCATGCCGGCGTCGCCGGCGCAGGCCCTATTTGGTGGCCTCGAGGTTCAGGCTGATAGGTACCGGATGGCCTGCCACCGCAATCGAGCGAGCAGACCAGTCAGGCAGATTATGAAAGGCATCACTGCCCGGTTGCCAAGCTTGCACCGAAGAAAATCCGGCCTGCAGCAAAACCTTGCGCAAGGACTGCTGGTTAAACGCCGTGAAATGGAAGTTGAACGGATAGTCCTGGCCCCCAAACAACGGCGGCAAAATAGCTTCCATGTCCTGGCCGCTGCGCTGGTACATCTCCAGAATGCGGTCGAAGTCCGGCACCGAAATGCACAAGCGCCCGCCGGGCACCAGCACCCTGCACCACTCCTTGAAAATCCCCACGGTACGGTCGCGCGGAAAATGCTCGGCGGCATGGGAGCAATACACAAAGTCCACGCTGCCATCCTTGAAACGCCGCAGCCGTGTCAGGGACTGCACAAAATGCACATGCGGTCGGTCAATGCCATCAATGTTCACAAAGCCTGGATGATCGACAGGCCCGCAGCCCAGATGCAAACGCAGTACCCCGTCTTGGGGCAACGGCTTGGGAAACGCCCAACGGCGCAGGCGGCCACGCAGCGCCGACGCGTGAAATTTCCCCGTTTCTAACCAAGAAGGTACGAGCATCGGCGCATCATAGTCACGCCCTTTGTGACCTGGCTAGCTTCTATCTGTAACAACCAGTAGGCAGTCTGCTTCGGCCTACCGTGTTGGAAATACCCGGTTCCGACCAGCGGCCTTGGCCTGGTACAGCAGGGCATCGGCCCGCAGGATCAAGGCGCTGCCATCTTCCTCTGGCCGGGCCTGCACAGCACCGAAACTGGCGGTCATGGAAATGGACTGTCCGTCGAAACGCACGGGCTCGGACTCCAGCAAGTGGCGCAGGCGCTCGGCGGTATGCAAGGCGGCGGTCTCGTCGGTCTCGGGCAGCACAATCAGGAACTCTTCGCCGCCCAGGCGCACCACCCAATCCACCTGGCTGCGCGACACGCCGCGTAAACGCTCTGCCGTGGCGCGCAACACGGCATCACCGCAGGCGTGGCCGAACCGGTCGTTGATCTGCTTGAAGTGGTCCAGGTCCATGCAGATCACCGAAAACGGCCGCCCATAGCGGCGCGCGCGCTCCAGCTCGCCGTGCATCCGCTCTTCCAGATGACGGCGGTTGAAACAACCGGTCAGTGCGTCGGTAATGGACAGCTGGTGGTTGGCCTCCACCAGGGTTTGCAGCTGCTGGGTGCGCTCGGCCACCATCTGGTCCAGGTTGGCGATGTGCTCGCGCAAACCGTTTTGCAGCTTGGAAAATCCATGGGCCACCAAGTCGATTTCATCGATACGCGCACGCTGCGGTCGGTCCAGCGCCAGCGGCTCGACCAGAGTCTCGGGCGTCAGCTCGCGGGCAAACTGTGCCAGATGCTGCAAGGGCCGCTGCAACTCGCGGCGCAGCATGTAGGAGATCAAACCACAAATCAGCACGGTGAACAGGCCATAGCCGGCCAGCACGCTCAAGGCCGTACGCCGTACCTCGTTCACCACGAACTGGGGATTAGCCCACAGCCGCAGTTCGCCTATCACTTTGCCACCCTGCGGCGCCGGAATGGGTATGCGCAAGCTGCCCGGCTCCGTACGAAGCTGCGCGTTGCCGGCTTCGAATTGCTGGCCGGTGCCCACCATCAGCAGCACATAGCCGACCTCCGGGCGATCGGCGATCACATCCACCTGCTGCTGTACGGCCTGTGGCTCGATATCCCATAGGCTGACGGACAACAAAGGTGCGCTGGTCTTGGCGACCTCATCCACCAGCTGTTGGAACTGCGCCTTGTGCTGCTGCAGCATCAGCCCCACCTGCACCACAAACACCGCCAGCATGCAACACAGGGCCAGACCCAGCGTGCTGCGGATCAGATGCCCTGCGAGGGACCGGAACGGTAGGTTCGGCATGGATGCAGTGTGCAATCAACGCAGCAATTGGGCAAATCCGAAACTGTATTGCGCCAGCTTGGGGTTCAGCGCCTTGCTGTAGCGGCGAAAGTCAATGCTGTTGTAACGCTGACCAAAACGCTCTTCAAACTTTTGTACCAAGGCGGGCGTGAACAGGACGAACATCGGGCGCTCCAGCTGCAGCCCCTCGTCCGCAAAATCATGGCCATGCTGGTAGTCGTACAGCATCACCAGCGCCCAGGCACCGGCCATGAAATGCCCACCGGCCAGGGCTGTCAGGCGGCCGGACTTGACGGCCTCCAGCGCCTCCTTCGAGGTATTCACACCGCTGAACCACATGCTTTGGCCCGGCTGCCCACCACGCTTTTCCAGCGCCTGCATGGCACCAAAAGCGATCTGGTCGCTGCCGGCCCACACCAGCCGGGCCGCTGGATGGCGTGCAAACAGCCAGTCGGCCTGCTCGGCGGCCTTGTCGCGCTTCCAGCTGGAATAGACCATCTGGTCCAGCACGGCGTCGTTCGCTTCTGATAGGGCCTGCAGCAGGCCCTGGTTGCGCAATACCGAGCTGGGCGTGGACCGGTCGCCGGCCAGGGCCAGCACATGCAATTTACCGTCGGGGGCCTGGGCCTTGGCGGCACGCCCCTGCTCCAGCAAAGCCTTGGCCGTCAGGTAACCCGCATCCGCCGCGCGCGGCTCCAGCGAACCCAACCATTGCTTGAAGCGCTGGCGCGGCCCGCCTAGCAGCGCTTCCTCGGCTGCAGACAGACGACTGAAGGCCATGAAACACCGGATGCCGGAGCCGTCGAACACGCGCAGCAGCTCCGCCCCAGTGGCGTTGTCATTGGAAAACACCACATAGTCCGGCCGCTGGGCCGGGGGCCGCGCTACCAACGCACGCGCCTGCTCCAGCACGCGCAAATGGTCGCGCTCGGCGAACTGGACCTCCAGTTGCAGCCCCAGGCTGGTCGCAGCCTCCTGCATGGCCTGGGTCGCAGCCACCCAATAGGCTTCATCCGACTTGCCTGGATTGAGAAAAACCACCGACATGGCGCCCGCAGGCCAGGCCATCAGCAAGGCCCAGCACAGGGCCAGGCGCCGGATCAGGGTGAGGCGCTGCACGATAGAACTCCTGGGATCAACACATCCCAGGACGGTACGGCGTTAAACCCGTTCGCGCACCCAGGCTTGTACCGATGCCAGGGCCGCTGGCAGCTTGGCCGGTTCGGTGCCGCCGGCCATGGCCATGTCGGGCTTGCCGCCGCCCTTGCCACCGAGCTGGCTGGCGACAAAGTTGGCCAGCGCGCCGGCCTGCACCTTGTCCACGCTGTCCTTGGTCACGCCGACGGCGATCTGCACCTTGTCGCCATCCACAGCGGCCAGCACGATCACGGCAGTTTTCAGCTTGTCCTTGAGCTTGTCCATGGTCTCGCGCAGGGTCTTGGTGTCGGCGCCTTCGAGCTTGGCAGCCAGCAACTTGATGCCATTGAGATCCACCGCGCTGTTGACCAGCTCGTCGCCCTGGCTGGAGGCCAGCTTGCCCTTGAGCTGGGCGACTTCTTTTTCCAGCGACTTGATGCTCTCCAAGGCCAGCGTGACGCGGGCTTGCAGCTCGGCCGGCTGCACCTTGAAGCTGCCCGCGGCTTGCGTCACGGTGCGCTCCAGGTCTTGCAGGTAGGCCAGGGCGCCCTCGCCGGTCACGGCTTCGATACGGCGCACGCCAGCGGCCACGCCGCCCTCGCCCACCACCTTGAACAGGCCGATATCGCCGGTGCGCTGCACATGGGTGCCGCCGCAGAGTTCCTGCGTGCTGCCGATGCTCAGCACACGGACGATTTCGCCGTACTTCTCACCAAACAGCATCATGGCGCCGGTCTTTTGCGCCGATTCGATGTCCATCAGCTCGGCCTTGGTCGCGGCATTAGCCAGAATTTCAGCATTCACCAGCGCTTCGATCTGCAGGATTTGCGCGTCGGTCACGGGCGCATTGTGCGTGAAGTCGAAGCGGGTGCGCTCGGCATTCACCAGGCTGCCCTTTTGGTGCACATGCGTGCCCAGCACCTCGCGCAAGGCCTTGTGCATCAGGTGGGTGACCGAGTGGTTGCGCTGGGTGGCGGCGCGCAGCGCGGTGTTGACGCTGGCGGTCACCGTGTCGCCCACATTCAAGGTGCCGGATTCCAACGTGCCCTGGTGGCCGAACACATCGGACTTGATCTTCTGGGTGTCGCCCACCGCGAAGCGGGCCGAGCCGCTGGTGATCAGGCCTTCATCGCCGACCTGGCCACCGCTCTCGGAGTAGAACGGTGTGGTGTCCAACACCACGGTGCCGGTTTGACCTACTTTTAGTGCAGCAACGCTGGAACCATCTGCGTAGAGCGCTACGATTTTTGCAGTAGCTTCGAGCTTCTCGTAACCCACGAAGGCGTTGTCTGCGCCGGTGTATTCCAGGCCCCGGTCCATCTTGAATTTGCCAGCGGCACGGCCCTTGGCTTTTTGCGCTTCCATCGCGGCGGTGAAGCCGGCTTCGTCCACCGACAGGCCGCGCTCGCGGCAGACGTCGGCCGACAGATCGAGCGGGAAGCCGTAGGTGTCGTGCAGCTTGAAAGCCACGTCGCCGGGCAGCACCTGCACGCCGCCTTCCAGGGCTGCATTGAGGATTTCCATGCCCATGGCCAGTGTCTCAAAGAAGCGCTCTTCCTCGGCCTTCAATACTTCGGCAATGCGCTCTTGCTGCGCCGCCATGGCCGGATAGGCTGCGCCCATCAGCGCCACCAGGTCGGGCACCAGCTTGTGGAAGAACGGTTGGGTCTGGCCCAGCAGGTAGCCGTGGCGGATGGCGCGGCGGATGATGCGGCGCTGCACATAGCCGCGGCCTTCGTTGCCGGGGATCACGCCGTCGCTGACCAGGAAGGAGGTGGCGCGGATGTGGTCGGCGATCACGCGCAGGCTCTTGTGGCCCAGGTCTTGTTCGCCGGTTTCGCGCGATGCGGCCTTGATCAGCGCGTCGAAGATGTCGATCTCATAATTGCTGTGCACATGCTGCAGGATGGCGGCCAGGCGCTCCAGGCCCATGCCGGTATCGACGCAGGGCGCGGGCAGCGGCGTGACCGAGCCGTCTTCGGCCATGTTGAACTGCATGAACACGTTGTTCCAGATCTCGATGAAGCGGTCGCCGTCTTCACCGGGGCTGCCTGGGGGGCCGCCTTCGATGTGGTCACCGTGGTCGTAGAAAATTTCAGAGCACGGGCCGCAAGGGCCGGTGTCGGCCATCATCCAGAAGTTGTCGGACTTGTAGCGGCCGCCCTTGTTGTCACCGATGCGGATCACGCGCTCGGGCGGCAGACCTATTTCCTTGGTCCAGATGTCATAGGCTTCGTCATCTTCTTCGTACACCGTGGCCAGCAGGCGGTCGGCGGGCAGCTTGTAGACCTCGGTCAGCAGCTCCCAGGCCCATTTCAGCGACTCGCGCTTGAAGTAGTCGCCGAAGCTCCAGTTGCCCAGCATTTCAAAAAAGGTATGGTGGCGCGCGGTGTAGCCCACGTTTTCCAGATCGTTGTGTTTGCCACCGGCACGCAGGCAGGCCTGCACCGAGGCAGCACGCACATAGGGGCGCTTGTCGGTGCCCAAGAACACGTCCTTGAACTGCACCATGCCGGAGTTGGTGAACATCAGCGTCGGGTCGTTACCCGGGACCAGCGAACTGCTGGGCACCACCGTGTGGCCCTTGGATGCAAAGAAGTCGAGAAAAGTCTTGCGGATATCGGCAACGGTGAAAACAGGCTGGGTCATGTCGGTAGTTCTTGGAGCGATGGTCAATGGAGCCGCATATTATCGCCGCCCCCGGCAGGGAGTTCCTGCGCCGCGTTTTACAAATCCATGGCAAAGAGGCTGGGCAACAGCAAGCCAGTCCTACAAAATAGCGCATCCTTACCTTCCTTCCGCACACAGGAATCCAGACCATGGCTACACAGCGCTTTCCGACCCAGCTTTTGATCAACGGTGCCACCGTCACCGGCGAGGGCCGCGCGGAAAGCGTGCTCAACCCCTCCACGGGCGAAGTGTTATGCGAAGTGCGCGAAGCCAGCGCCGACCAGTTGCGCCTGGCCGTGGATGCCGCCAGCAATGCCTTCCCCGCCTGGGCCGCACTGACGCCGCGCGACCGCAGTGGCTATCTGCTGCAGATCGCCGACGCCATCGAGGTCAACGGCGATGAATTTGCCTCGCTGGAATCGCTGAACTGCGGCAAGCCTTTGAGCGCGGCGCGCAATGACGAGATTCCGGCCATTGCCGATGTGTTCCGCTTCTTCGCCGGCGCGCTGCGCAACCTGACCGGCGCACTGGGCGGTGAATATCTGGCCGGCCACACCAGCATGGTGCGGCGCGATCCACTCGGCGTGGTGGCGTCCATCGCGCCATGGAACTACCCGCTGATGATGGCCGCCTGGAAGCTCGGCCCAGCGATCGCCATGGGCAATACCGTGGTGCTCAAACCCTCGGAGAACACGCCGCTGACCACCTTGCGCCTGGGCGAGGTACTGGCCGCCATCTTGCCGCCGGGCGTGGTCAACATCGTCTGTGGCCGCGGCGATACCGTGGGCGCGCCGCTAATCCGCGACCCGCGCATCCGTATGGCCTCTCTGACCGGCGATGTCTCCACCGGCAGCAAGATCATGGAAACCGCCGCCCGCGGCATCAAGCGCACGCACCTGGAGCTAGGCGGCAAGGCCCCGGTGATCGTGCTCGATGATGCCGACCTGCCCAGCGTCATCGAAGGCCTGCGCACCTTTGGCTACTACAACGCCGGCCAGGATTGCACCGCCGCCTGCCGCATCTACGCCGGTGAAAAAATTTATGAACGCCTGGTAGCAGATCTGAGCAGCGCCGTCTCCAGCATCAAGGTTGGCACACAGCAAGAACCCGGCGTGGAAATGGGCCCGCTGATCTCGGCCCGCCAGCGCGACCGCGTCGCCAGCTTTGTCGACCGCGCCGCGCAATTGCCGCACGTCGAAGTCACGACCGGCGGCGGCGCCTGGGGCAGCAAAGGCTTCTTCTACAAGCCCACCGTGGTGGCGGGCGCTCTACAGGACGACGAAATCGTACGCAGCGAAGTCTTCGGCCCGGTGGTGTCTGTCACCCGTGTCAAAGATGCCGAGCAGGCCATCGCCTGGGCCAATGATTCCGACTACGGCCTGTCCAGCTCGGTCTGGAGCCGCGATGTAGGTGTGGCGATGCAGGTGGCGTCACGCTTGCAATACGGCTGCACCTGGGTCAACACCCATTTCATGCTGGTGTCGGAAATGCCGCACGGCGGCATGAAGCACTCAGGCTACGGCAAGGACATGTCGGTCTACGCGCTGGAGGACTACAGCTGCGTGCGCCACGTGATGGTGAAGCACGCCGGCTAGGCTAGCACCCTATAATCTTGTCACCTCAGCGGGTGTAGTTCAATGGTAGAACGCTAGCTTCCCAAGCTCGATACGTGGGTTCGATTCCCATCACCCGCTCCAGTCGTTGAAGCCACGACGACCGTCACCGGCCCCGCGCCAACCCCACCGACGCGGTGCTGCTCCAGGGAGCCTGCACCATGCGCTTGCCAGAACTGCCCCACCCGTATCTTTCGCCCCTGCTGCTATCGCGCTGGCTGGTGGTCATAGCCATTTGGCTCGGCATCAGTGCCTGCGGAGGTGGTAGCAGCGAAGCCGCGGCACCGGTGGTTGTGCCAAAAATCACCACCTTGAACAGCAGCCTGGCAAGTCCATGGAGCATGGTGTTTTTGCCATCAGGCGAGCTACTGGTATCGCAGCGTGGTGGCAGCCTGGTGCGACTCAGCGTCGATTTCAAAAATGCCACGGCCATCAGCGGCATCCTGCCAGTCAACACCAGCGGCCAGGGTGGTCTGCTGGGACTCGCGCTGGACCCGGATTTTGCGACGACACCCTGGGTGTACTGGAGCTTCTCAGAGCCCGGCAGCGGTAGTGAAGCCGGCTTGACCGGCACCAGCGTGGCGCGCGGACGGCTGGTGGGCAATGCACTGCAGGATGTAGCCGTGGTGTTCCGCCAGCAGCCCAAGACCAGTGGAAGCAACCACTACGGATCGCGCCTGGTGTTCGCCCGGGACAAAACCCTGTTTATCACCATGGGGGAACGCCAGCTCGGCAGCCCGGCACAAGACCTGCAGCAAACCCTGGGCAAGGTGGTGCGCATCCAGCGCGACGGCAGCATTCCTGCCGACAACCCGGTGTTTACCCCGCCAGCGCTGCCCGGCATCTGGAGCCTGGGCCACCGCAATGTGCAGGGTGCGGCACTGCATCCAGATACCGGTGAGTTGTGGACGAGCGAACACGGCCCGCAAGGTGGCGACGAGATCAACATCGACCGCGCCGGTGCCAACTACGGCTGGCCGGTGAAAAGCTATGGCTGCAACTACGGCGACCCAGTGGGCGACGCCTGCCGCATCGGTGGCGGCGTACACGCACCGACCTATGTAGAGCCATTGACCTATTGGGTGCCGACCTCCATCGCCCCCGCAGGCCTGCTGTTCTACACCGGCAATCTGATACCGCAATGGAAGGGGAATTTATTCTCCGGCTCGCTCGCCGGCCAGGCGCTATGGCGTATGACGGTCAGCTCCAGCGCCGTGCTGGCGCGCGAAGCTCTGCTGACCGAGCTGCACGAGCGCATCCGCGACGTGGCGCAAGCACCCGACGGGGCCATCCTGCTGCTCACAGATAGCGGCAAGCTGCTGCGACTGGGCCCCTGAAACTCAAACTAGCTTAACGCCAGTCTTGGCCTGCAACGCGTCCAGAGTCACGCCAGGCGCCAGCTCCACCACCTTCAAACCGGCAGGTGTCACATCCAGCACCGCCAGGTCGGTGATGATGCGATCGACCACGCCGACGCCGGTCAGCGGCAGGGTGCAGGCGGACAGAATCTTCAGGTCTTCGGTTCCGTCTTTCTTCTTGGCCACATGCTCCATGAGCACGATGACGCGCTTCACGCCGGCCACCAGGTCCATCGCGCCGCCCATGCCTTTGACCATCTTGCCGGGGATCATCCAGTTGGCCAGATCGCCCTTCTCGCTGACCTGCATGGCCCCCAGGATGCTGAGGTTGATCTTGCCGCCGCGAATCATGGCGAAGCTTTCATGGCTGCCAAAAATCGACGAGCCGGGCAGCGTGGTCACGGTTTGCTTGCCTGCATTGATCAGATCGGCGTCCACCTGGTCTTCGGTCGGAAACGGGCCTATGCCCAGCATGCCGTTCTCGCTCTGCAACCAGACTTCCTTGTCGGCGGGCACATGGTTGGCCACCAGCGTAGGGATGCCAATACCCAGATTTACGTAAAAGCCGTCTTCCAGCTCCTGGGCCGCACGGGCCGCCATTTGGTCTTGTGTCCAGGCCATGCTTATGCTCCTGCTTTCTCGGTGAGGGTTCTCTTCTCGATGCGCTTCTCGGGGTTCGCATTGAGCACGATGCGATGCACGTAAATGCCGGGCAGGTGCACCTGGTCGGGCTCCATGCTGCCGGTTTCCACAATCTCTTCCACTTCCACGACGCAGACCTTGCCCGCCATTGCAGCGGCGGGGTTGAAGTTGCGCGCAGTCAAGTGAAATTGCAGGTTGCCAGACTTGTCGGCGCGCTGGGCTTTGACCAGAGCCACCTCGGGTACCAAGGCGCGCTCCATGACGTAGGTTTCGCCATCGAATTCGCGCAGCTCTTTGCCCTCGGCCACCAGTGTGCCTACGCCGGTCTTGGTAAAGAAGGCTGGTATGCCCGCGCCGCCGGCACGCAGTTTTTCGGCCAGAGTGCCTTGGGGAGTGAATTCCAGCTGCAGTTCACCAGCCAGGTACTGGCGCTCGAATTCCTTGTTCTCGCCCACATAGCTGGAGATCATTTTCTTGATCTGCCGGGTCTCCAGCAGCTTGCCCAGGCCAAAGCCATCGACACCTGCGTTGTTGGAGATCACCGTCAGGTCTTTCACGCCGCTGTCGCGCAGGGCGTCAATCAGCGCTTCAGGGATGCCGCACAGACCAAAGCCGCCTACCGCCAGCAGTTGGCCGTCCTGGACCACGCCTTGCAGCGCCTGCGCCGCAGAAGGGAAAATTTTGTTCACACAGCTCTCCGGTTAAAAGATCAGCGCATACGATACTACGTATTCATGTACGTAGTTTTTCGTAGAGGGCCCACCTGATGGATGTTGATTACCGTCTGGCATTCGAGTTGGCCCCCGTCGGCCTGGTGGTTTCGCGCAACCGCAGCATCGTGGATTGCAACCAGCATCTATGCGACATGTTTGGCGCGGAACGCGCGCAGTTGCTGGGGCAATCGTTTCAGATGCTCTACCCGAGTGCCGCCGAATTCGAGCGTATCGGCGCACGCATTGCCCCGATACTCAACGCCACAGGCCATTACGCCGACGAACGCATCATGCAGCGCGTGGGCGGCCGCTTCAAGGGTGAAGTCTTCTGGTGCCACGTCACGGGCCGCGCCTTTGACCGCAACGCACCGCATGCGGCGGGCATTTGGAGCTTTGAAGACCTGTCTTCACGCCGCCCCGTGCAGGCCGCGCTGACGCCACGCGAACGCGAGGTAGCAGCCCATGTGATCAGCGGGCTCACATCCAAGGAAATCGGCCGCGCACTAGGCATCAGCCATCGCACGGTGGAGCTGTACCGCGCCCGTTTGATGCGCAAATACCAGGCCTCCACTGCCGCAGACCTGACGCACCGGCTGATCGGGGGCTAACGACCAACCCCATGAAAAAAGCCGCACACCGCTTGGCACGGTGTGCGGCCTGGTCATGGCCGGTGGGGCGATAGATTACTTGCTCTTCTTGAACAGCGTGTAGACGTTGCTCATGGATTCGCGGGTTTCATTGCTCAAGCTGGTGGGCGACACCATCTTGGCCATATTGTCCGCATCCACGAAGATGGTCTTGTCGCTGGCGATTTCTGGCTTGACCTTTTCGATACTGGCCTTGTTCGCCGTGGGGTAGCTCAGCTCGTTGGTCAGGGACGCGGATACCTCTGGACGCAAGAAGTAGTTCATGAACTCCATCGCGTTGTTGGGGTGCTGCGCATCCTTCGGAATAGCCAGGTTGTCAAAGAAGATCAGACCGCCATTCTTGGGCAACAGCACTTCGATGTCGTTGCCGTTCTTATTCTCGATGGCGCGCGCCTTGGCGATGTTCAGGTCGCCAGCCCAGCCCAGGCCCACGCAAGCCTTGCCGCCCGCCATGTCATCGATCATGGTGCTGGAGAACAAGCGGATGTCCTTGCGCACCTTGGCCAGCATGGCGCCAGCGGCCTTATGGTCGGCCACATCGGCGGAGTACGGATTCTTGTCCAGGTAGTGCAGTGCTGGCGGAATCACCTCGGTGGGCGAATCCAGGTAGGCAATGCCGCAAGACTTGAGCTTGGAGGTGTAGGTGGGGTTGAACACCAGGTCCCAGACATTGTCAGGCAAAGGGGTGGAGCCCAGTGCCTTGGCAACCTTGCCCTTGTTGATGGCCACCGTGGTGTAGCTCCAGGCCCATGGCACCAGGTGGGCGTTGCCCGCGTCCACGCTGGCCACCTTTTCCATGATGGTCGGGTCCAGATTGGCCAGATTTGGGATCTTGCTCTTGTCCAGCGCCATCAGCAGGCCGCCATCGATTTGCGATTTGGCAAACACGGCGCCCGGCACCACGATGTCAAAGCCGCTATTGCCGGCCACCAGCTTGGCGTGCAGGGCTTCATTGTTCTCAAAGGTCTGGTAGTTGACCTTGATGCCGGTTTCTTTCTCGAAGTTGGCCACCATATCGGCCGCGATGTAGTCGGGCCAGTTATAGACGTTCAGCACTTTTTCTTCGGTATTGGTTGGTGCTGGAGCGGGCGCCGAAGCCACCGGAGCCGGTGCGGGCGCAGAGGCTGGTGCCGCAGGCGCCTCTTCTTTTTTGCCGCAGGCGGCCAGGAAAAGGGCTGACAAAGCAATAACCAGTGCTTGCTGTTTCATAGCGTTTAAAACTCCTAAAAGGAACAGATGAAAAAGTGAAACCCCGAAAAAATCAGATTGTATAAAGCAAAACCATCACACATGCAGCAGGAGATGCTCACGTTCCCACGGCGAAATGACCTTCATGAATTCTTCAAACTCGATTTCCTTGATCTCCGTGTAGACGGTGATGAAATCCTCACCCAGGATTTCATGCAGATCGGGCTCGTTGCGTAGCAAGTCCAATGCCTCCCCCAGGCTGCGCGGCAAGGTGAAGGGAGCAAGATATGCATCCCCCTTCATCTCGGACTTGGGTTTGATCTTCTTTTGCATGCCCAGGTAGCCACAGGCCAAGGTCATGGCCATGGCCACATAGGGATTGGCGTCCACACCGATCACACGGTTTTCGATCCGCCGCGCCTGTGGCGTGGAAATGGGCGAGCGTATGCCCACGGTGCGGTTGTCGTAGCCCCATTCGGTATTGATGGGCGCCGCCGTGTTGCGCGACAAACGGCGGTAGCTGTTCACATAGGGCGCCACCAGGGCCATGGCCGCGGGCAGATAGCGCTGCAAGCCTCCGATGTAATGAAAGAAAGCCTCGGACGGCGAGCCGTCGTCGTTGCTGAAAATATTCCGCCCCGTGGCTTTGCTGACCAGGCTTTGGTGCACGTGCATGGCACTGCCCGGTTCACCCTCGATGGGCTTGGCCATGAAGGTGGCGTACATGTCGTGGCGCAAAGCCACTTCACGCACCGTGCGCTTGAAGAAGAACACCTCGTCCGCCAGGCCCAACGGATGGGCGTGGAAGAAATTGATCTCCATCTGCCCGGCGCCGGCCTCGTGGATCAAGGTGTCAACATTCAGCTCCATCTTTTCGCAGTAGTCGTAGAGCTCCTCGAACAGTGGGTCGAACTCGTTCACCGCGTCGATGCTGTAGGACTGGCGGGAGGTTTCAGCCCGGCCGCTGCGGCCAACTGGCGGGCGCAGGACGGTGTTCGGATCGGTGTTGCGGGCCACCAGATAAAACTCCAGCTCTGGTGCCACCACCGGCTCGAGGTCCAGCGCGGTATAGAGATCGCAGACCCGGCGCAACACACTGCGTGGCGCAAATGGCACCAGCTTGCCGTCGCGGTCATAGCAGTCGTGGATCACCTGCGCCGTGGGGTCGGAAGCCCAGGGCACGATACGCACGGTGGACGGGTCGGGCCGCAGGTGCATATCGCGGTCTGTGGGGTTGACCACATCGTAATAAGGGCCCTGGGACGGCAGTTCGCCCGTCACCCCCATCGCCACCACCGCCTCGGGTATGCGCATGCCGCGGTCTTCGGTGAACTTCTCGCGGGGCAAGATCTTGCCACGGGCCACCCCCGTCAAATCAGGTACCAGGCACTCCACTTCCGTCACGCGGCGCTGGTTCAGCCAGTGCTCCAGATCGTTGAATGTCATGTTTTCTTTTTTGGCTACCGCCATAAACGAATGCTCCTGTAATTGAATCAAACAGCGGCCTGCTGCAGTCTATTGCTTTTATTTTTATAGCACCTCGCGCACGCAATATGTGCGCCAGAGGCCTATTTTGCTTAAAAGTGAAACAGCCCAGGCTCACGGGTAGAGGGCATTTATCAACTGGGCCAAGCGCGCGCCGGCCTTGGTCAACTGGCGTATTTGCAGCTGCTCCCGGCGCGCGCGGTAGCCCGCCTCATCGTCGAGGCTGGCCTGCCATACCCGGGCGCCCTTCTGCAACGCTGCAGGGCTGAAATGCACACCCACAAAAACCTCCCGGCTCGCCGCGAGTGAGTCCTGCGCCCAGGCATCCACCCAACGCTCCGGCTTGGCCCGACTGACGCGCAGGGCCCGTGCATCCTGCAACATAGCGGGCGGAATACTGCTGGAACGCAAGGTATCCGGAATATCGTCCCACATCGCGTGCAAATTGCTGCTGCCCAACTCCAGGCTGTTACCGCCCCGGGTGGCAAACACAGCGTCGGCAGCTACGCCCCCGGCGTCGGGATCTACAGGCTGCGCATCTGCATCCAGATACATGGCACCCACATGCAATGGCTGGTGCAGGTCACCCACAAAATGGGCCAACAACAGCAAGGCTTCTGCGCGGCTGGCGATGTTGAAGGGCGCAGGCACAGGCTTGCCTTGCAGCATGGCAACCGCCGCACGTATCGCATGCACCAAGTCGTGCCCATTCACCCCTACATAGTCCGCCCGGTAACGGAGATGCTGGTAGGCCACGTCGGTGAAGTGGTAGGTCTTGTGGCAGTCGACGCGCTGGCCGCAAGCATCCCAGTTACGCGCCACGTAGTCCCGCATCGCCCGCACGCCGTCCTGGGTCTCAAAACGTGTGCAAGCAGGTGACGGCCACCGCTCATCTGCTGCATAGGCAAAGCCTTTAGGCCCAAAGGCCACGTTTTTCACGCAATCCGCCCATGGCGCGGCCTGCTCCAGCGACAGGCCCAGATCGGCCTGCAAGCCCGCCCGGGCCCGGGTTGTCAACAATTGGTCGGCTAAGGCGCCGACCACCATATGCCCTTGATGGCCCCATGCCAGGGCCTGTTGCGGCAGGCCGCTTAACAGGGCCAAAACAGCCATGGCCGGGCCAAGCCATCTCTTGTAGTTATGCATACTGGAGTCCAAGTTTCATGACGGCCCAAGGGGCAATGCAGCCATTTACAGCAGCACATAGCGTCACTTGCTGCCCAAAATATTGCCCTCAAAACTAGTATGCATGAACAACTGCATACAAAAAAATTTCAAAGGTTACGTCAAGTTTCAGACCGCTTTGCAAAGCTAGGCTTTCTGCCTTGACTTGACTGCCAAATCCCTCTAACCTGCGCCGGATGCCAAAATGGATACTTGTTCTACTGCTCGCCTGCTCCACCGCCCACGCCGCCCCTCCCCCACCCAGCAATGAAGAGATAGACAAAATCCTGGCCGACAAAGGCCTGCTGAACCACACCATGGACCAGCTCGAGCAAGTGCGCCAAAGCATGAGCAGCAAGGCCTCCGATTTAGTGGTGAATGCCATGGGTTTCCTGGGAGTTCCTTATAAACGCGGTGGCAACTCCGCAGAGACCGGTTTTGATTGCAGCGGCTTCGTGCGCGCCATGTACGAACAAACGGTGGGCCTGGTATTGCCACGCCGAGCCAAAGAGCAAGCGGCCGCCACCGACCGCATCGACAAGAGCGAACTGCGTCCAGGCGACCTGGTTTTCTTCAACACCATGAAACGCGCTTTCAGCCACGTCGGCATCTATGTGGGCGATGGGAAGTTCATCCACTCGCCACGCACGGGCTCTCAAGTGCGCGTGGAGGACATGCGTGAAGCCTACTGGCAGCGCCGCTTCGATGGCGCCCGCCGCGTCACACCACAGCCCGAAGCAGAAGCCAAGCCCTGAGCAAGACCCGCGATATCTAACGGTCTTTGGCGTAATACTGCAAACCGATATGCTCCAAATTTTGGAGACTTTCGATGCAACGCAAAACTGCCCAGGATTTCGACCAGGAACTGTTGATACTGTTTGACGCCTACGTACACGGAAACCTGGACCGTCGAGGCTTCCTGGAAAAGGCCCAAAAATTCGCAGTTGGCGGCGTCACAGCCACCATGTTGCTGGGCGCACTCAGCCCCGATTTCGCACTGGGCCAACAAGTCCCCCCCAACGACCCGCGCATCACCACTGAAACGCTGTCAGTTTCTTCCCCCAAGGGCTATGGCACCATCAAAGGCTATTTGGCGCGCCCAGCGAATGCTACCGGCCCGCTGCCAGCCATCTTGGTGGTGCATGAGAACCGCGGCCTGAATCCCCATATCGAAGATATCGCCCGGCGCCTGGCGCTTGATAACTTTGTTGCATTCGCGCCCGACGCATTGACCCCGCTTGGAGGTTACCCCGGTGACGAGCAAAAAGCCGTTGCCCTTTTCAGCCAGCTGGACCAAAGCAAAACGGCGGAGGACTTCATCGCCGCGGCCGAATTCCTCAAATCGCGCCCGGAAGTGCGCGGCAAGATTGGCGTTGTAGGCTTCTGCTACGGCGGCGGCATAGCCCATATGCTGTCTACCCGCTTGCCCGATTTGGGAGCCGCAGTTCCCTTTTACGGCAACCAACCTGCCGCCAGTGCCGCAGCGCAAGTCAAAGCCCCGCTGCTGATGCACTTCGCCGCGGTAGACGAACGTATCAACGCATCCTGGCCCACCTACGAAGCCGCGCTGAAGGCCGCCAGCGTACCCTATACCGCCTACCAGTACCCCGGCACACAGCACGGCTTCAACAACGACACCACGCCCCGCTATGACGCTGCAGCAGCCAAGCTGGCATGGGAGCGGACGCTGGCCTTTTTCAACCAAAACCTGCGCAGCTAAGCCAGCAAAAAGAGCTATTCAAAAAAGGCTCTGGCGCAGGATTTATCTGCGCCAGCAGCTCTCAATTTGAGAGCAACTCACTCTTTGCCCAGCAACCGATCCGCATAGCCCTGCCAGCGCGCATCCGGCCCCAGATCAGCGAACAGCCTGGCACGGGCTAGGCGGGCCATGGCATCCTGCTTGTGGGCGGTAGCGGTCGCCATAGTCGGGTCCAGGCCTGCGTCGCGTACCGTACGGGCGGCCTCAAACATTTCCTCGGCACGGCGCTTGCCATGTTGTGCCACCCGCTGGAAGAAGTAGCTACCTTGCTGCTGCCAGTCAATACCGGGGAAGGTCTCGGCCAACGTGGCCAGCATGTGCTCCTCCACGCCGTAATGGCGGGCTGCGGCATAGCTCTCCATCACCAAGGCCTCCATTCCCTTGACCACCACGCTACGGCACATCTTGATGGCCGAGGCCACGCCAACCTCATCAGACACGGCCTTGGCATCCATGCCCCAGCCGCGTAGGGTCTCGGCCAGCTCCTCGGCCTTGGGGCCACCCAGCAGCATGGGCACACGTATGCCGTAAGGCGGTACCGACGCCATTACCCCCGCATCCACGTAGTGTGCGCCACCGGCAGCCAGCATGCTGGCCGAGCGCTTCTTGGTGCTGGGCGAAACCGAGTTCAGGTCCAGGTAGATGCTGCCTTCGCGGATGCACATGCCGGCGTCTTCCGACACATCCAGCGCGCTCGACGCGGTCACGGCCGACACCACCAGGTCCGCCTGCGCATATAGCTCCTGAAACGAAGCACAGGCCTGCAAGCCAGCCGGCACGGCATCGCGCACGCGGTTGTCACTGAACTGCAAATCCCAGGTGCTGACCGCGCCCACTTGGGGGGCCAGGCCGGCCGCAAAAATCTTGCCCACCTCGCCATAGCCGACCACGCCCAGGTGCTTGAATTGCATGGAGTTGCTCCGAAAATCAGGTTTATAAAATAAGACCGCTAGGGTCTGCCGGGCCTGTGTCCGTGCAAGGCTTCGGCCATGCGCCCACTATCCCCCGCCCGCGCGCCAGATGCAAGGGCTGAACACCCACTGCGCAGGGTTCAGGATACCGGTGTTGCGACCACCGATGCGGCCGGCTGTGCAGGCACAGCTGCTGCTGGTGGTACTGGTGCTGCTGGCACGGGTGCCGCAGGTGGCAGTCGCAAGTAGGCAGCAGCGTCCTCGGGCGCCATGCCAAAAGTGAAAGTCGCCGGACTGGCATCGCTGCCGCCCCAGCCATAGGCCTTCAGATCGCTGATGGCGGTGAACGCCATGGAGGTAGGCACACCCGCGCAATGCAACTGCAACACACCGGTGGTGGTCGCGGTATACCGGAAATTGCCCGAACACACCCGTACAGGCGCTTGGGTTGAGGCCATCTGCACCGTGCCCGTGCGGTCTAGCCCCACGGTAGCCGTGCCCTGGTACAGCACGCCATCCACCACCGCCAGGGCGGGAGTGCTGGAGTAAAGAAAGGAAACGGCCTTGTTGCTGACCGTGTCACAGCCGCCCAGCGCCAGGGCAGCCACGAGAGTGCAAAGAACTGCTTTCATCTGCGCATCTTAGGCTGCACAGCTTGGCTGCGGGCCCCGGTAAATCGCGGAAAAGCGGGTGATTCCCGGCACTAACTACCGGTTAGGTTTGGTTCTCAATCGTCGTCTGTAGGCGCCAGGCCAGGGAATAACACCTCGGTATAACCCAGCTGCGTCAAATCGCGCATGCGCGTGGGGTACAGCCGACCAATGAGGTGATCGCACTCGTGCTGCACTACGCGGGCGTGGAAGCCCTCCACCGTACGGTCTATAGGGTCGCCATACTGGTCAAAGCCGGTATAGCGGATCTTGGACCAGCGCGGCACCAGGCCACGCAGACCGGGCACAGACAGACAACCTTCCCAATCGTCGTCTTCCACCTCGCCCAGGGCCGTGATCACAGGGTTGATCAGCACCGTAGGCGGCACCAGCGGACGGTCCGGGTAGCGCGGATTGGCCTCGCGCGTGCCGAACACCACCAGCTGCAGGTCCACGCCGATCTGCGGCGCCGCCAGCCCTGCGCCGTTGGCCGCGCGCATGGTGTCCAGCATGTCGGAGACCAGCAGATGCAGCTCATCGGTATCGAAATGGGTCACAGGCTGGGCCACGCGCAGCAGGCGCGCATCGCCCATTTTCAAGATGGCGTGTACGGTCATGGCGTAGCTCCTTCATTCAACAGCGCCAGCATCTGCGCCTCATCCAATACCGGCACACCCAAAGCCAGTGCCTTGTCCAGCTTGCTGCCAGCTTCCTCGCCGGCAACCACGTAATGGGTCTTCTTGCTCACCGAACCGGCCACCTTGGCGCCGGCGGCTTCGAGCAGATCCTTGGCCTGGTCACGGCTCAGCGTGGGGAAGGTGCCGGTCAGCACAAAGGTCTGGCCGGCCAGGGGCTTGGGTACCTGGGCGGCGGGCTCGCCCTCTTCCCAGCGGATGCCGCAAGCGCGCAGTTGCTCGACAACTTCACGGTTATGCGGCTGGTCGAAGAAGGTGCGGATGGCCAAAGCCACGATAGGACCGACGTCGGCCACCTCCAGCAGTTGCTCCACCGTCGCATCCATGATGCTGTCGAGCTTGCCGAAGTGCCGGGCCAGCTCCTTGGCCGTGGCCTCGCCGACGTGGCGGATGCCCAAACCAAACAGAAAACGCGGTAGGGTCGTATCCTTGGATTTCTCCAACGCGGCCAGGATGTTCTTGGCCGATTTGTCGGCCATGCGGTCCAGCTCGGACAAGGCCGTCAGGCCTAGCTTGTACAGATCAGGCAAGGTGCGAATGATGCCGGCATCCACCAGTTGCTCGACCAGCTTGTCGCCCAGGCCTTCGATCTCCACCGCGCGGCGGTGGGCGAAATGCAATATCGCCTCCTTGCGCTGCGCGGGGCAGAACAGGCCGCCGCTGCAGCGGTGGTTCATCTCGGTCTTCTCGCGCACCACGGCGCTGCCGCAGATCGGGCATTGGCGCGGCATGCGGAAGTTGGGCACGTAGGTTTCACGCGCCTTTTCGACGACCCCGACCACCTCGGGAATCACATCGCCCGCACGCCGCACGATGGCGGTATCGCCCACGCGCACCCGCTTACGGCGCAGTTCAAACAGGTTGTGCAGCGTGGCATTGGTCACCGTCACGCCACCGACGAAAACCGGCGCCAGCCGCGCCACCGGCGTCAGCTTGCCGGTGCGTCCCACCTGCACGTCAATCGCTGTCACCGTGGTTAGCTGTTCCTGTGCCGGGTATTTGTGCGCCACGGCCCAGCGCGGCTCGCGCGACACAAAACCCAGTTGGCGCTGCAAGGCCAGCGCATTCACTTTGTAGACCACGCCGTCGATGTCGTAGGGCAACTGGTCGCGCGCAGCACCGGTCTGCTGGTGGTACGCTACCAATTCCGTAGCGCCCTGCGCAATCTGTACCTGCGCTGCAACCGGAAATCCCCAAGATTTCAAGGTCTGCAGCATGGCGTAATGGGTGTCGAAGACGGGGCCGCCCTGCTCCATCGGCGTCAGCTCGCCCAGGCCGTAGGCGAAGAACTTCAGCGGGCGCTTTTGGGCAATGCCCGGGTCCAGCTGGCGCACTGCGCCGGCGGCCGCGTTGCGCGGGTTGACAAAGGTTTTCAGCCCGGCTTCGCGTTGGCGCTCGTTCAGCGCATCGAAGTCGTCGCGCCGCATGTACACCTCGCCACGTACCTCCAGCAAAGCCGGGGCATCGCCATGCAGGCGCAGCGGAATCTGCCGCATGGTGCGGATGTTCTGCGTCACGTCTTCGCCGTACTCGCCGTCGCCGCGCGTAGCGGCCTGTACCAGCGCGCCGTTCACATAGCGCAAGCTCATGGCCAGGCCGTCGAACTTGGGCTCGGCCACGTATTCCACCGGCGCATCACCCTCAGCCAGGCCCAGTTCCTTGCGGATGCGGGTGTCGAAATTCAGCGCGCCGCTGGGTTCGGTGTCCGTTTCTGTTCGGATGCTCAGCATGGGCACGGCGTGGCGCACCGAGGCGAACTCGGGCAGCGGCTTGCCGCCCACGCGCTGGGTCGGCGAATCGGCCGTCAGCAGCTCGGGGTGCACCTCTTCCAGCGCCTGCAGTTCGCGGAACACGCGGTCGTACTCGGCATCCGGCACGGTGGGCGCGTCCATCACGTAATAGCTGTGGCTCCAGGCATTGAGCTGCGCGCGCAATGCTTCTATTTTGATAGCTTCTGGCGCAGGATTTACCTGCGCTGGAGCCCCAAAAAGCTCTAAATTTTCCGGCATATCAACTGAATAAGCGGCGAGCCAACGCAGAGCCTGCCGCCAGCTCGCGCGACTCCAGCGTGTCGTAGAGCTTTTCCAACTCGGCGCCGATGCCGTCCAGTGCATCCTGGGGCAAGGGGTAGCCACGGTCGTCGGTGATGCTGCCGTCCATGGCCTCGGCCAGGGCCTTGGCGGTTTCACGCATGCGCACAAAGGGCTGCTCGGCGCGGTCCACCTGGGGCACGTCCAGGCTCAGCGACACCTCGCGCAGGGCCGATTGGTCCGGGTCTTCGGCCAGCGCGGCCTGGGCGTCGAAAGCCAGGCCCAGCACCGGCGGCATGCCCGCCGTGGCCGAGGGCAACACCATACGGCCCGGGATCAGCGAGGGTACAAAACCCAGGCGAGCCGCGTGCTGCTGCACATAGCCGGGGCTCCAGGCCGCGTGCACGGCGCGCAGGGTGAAGCCCAGCTGGGCGTCGTGGTCGTTGGCAAACTGGTCCAGCTCGCGGCCACGGGCCACTTCTTCACGCATCTCGGGGAACTCGGGCAGGCCGTTGACCGCATCGGCAAAGGCCTGGGTCTTCATCACGAACTCGGAAAACTCGATCTCGTTCAGCGCACCCGTGCGGTTGGCCAGTTGCACGCCGGTCTGGAACTGGGTGTAGCGCTGGCCGGCGGCCGGGGTTTCCCATTGCTGGCTGGTTGCATTCAGGCCTTCGATGGCAAAGGGTTTGCTGCCTACGCGGCGTGTCGGCGGCATGGCGGCCAGGGCCGCGTCGCCCGACACCGGCTGCTCCACGGCCACCGTGGCCAGGCCGTCTATCAAGGCGTCCATGCCGGGCTTGCGCTCGGGCACGGGTAGCGGCGGCAGCTCGCCCTCGAACGATGGTTCCTGGCGTTGCACACCCTCCTCCGTGTCGGGGAAGGCGCTGGGCGGCGGTGGATCGGGTTGCTTGGGGGCGTTTTTGCGGGCTGTCCAGGTGCTATGTGCGACGACGGCGGCCAGTACCAGGCCGCCCCCCACCGCCAGCCCCAGTTGTAGGGTAGTTGTCATGTCATTTCGGCCATGGAAAGGGCCGACTCCATATCGACCGCCACAATGCGTGAAACGCCCTGCTCCTGCATGGTTACGCCAATCAGTTGCTGGGCCATTTCCATGGCGATCTTGTTGTGGCTAATGAAAAGAAATTGGGTCTCGCGGCTCATGCTGGCCACCAGTTTGGCATAGCGCTCGGTGTTGGCGTCGTCCAGCGGCGCGTCCACCTCGTCCAGCAGGCAAAACGGAGCCGGGTTCAACATGAAGATGGCGAACACCAGGGCAATCGCGGTCAGGGCTTTCTCGCCACCCGACAGCAGATGGATGGTCTGGTTCTTCTTGCCGGGCGGCTGCGCCACCACCTGCACGCCGGAATCCAGAATCTCGTCGCCGGTGATGACCAGGCGTGCATTGCCGCCGCCAAACAGCTCGGGGAACATCTTGCCAAAGTGGCCGTTCACGGTGTCAAAGGTGCCGGACAGCAGCTCGCGGGTTTCGCCGTCAATCTTCTTGATGGCGTCTTCCAGCGTGGTCATGGCGTCCACCAGGTCGGCGGTCTGCGCGTCCAGGAACTGCTTGCGCTCGCGCGCCACGGTCAGCTCGTCCAGCGCGGCCAGATTCACAGCGCCGAGTGCGGCGATTTCACGGTTCAACCGGTCGATCTCGCTCTGCATGCCGTGCATGCGTACATCGCCATCGGCAATGGACTTGGCGATCGCCTCAAGATCGGCCTTGGCCTCGGTGAGCAACTGGGTGAATTGCTCCGAGCCCAGGCGCGCGGCCTGCTCTTTCAGCTGGAATTCGGTGATGCGCTGGCGCAGCGGGTCGAGTGCGCGCTCATTCTGCATGCGGGCCTCGTCGGCGGCACGCAGGCGGGCGGTCAGGTCGTCGTACTGGCTACGTTGGGCGCCGAGAGCGGCTTCGCGCTCCAGCTTCTGGGCCAGCGCGGTCTGCAGGCCGCCCTGGGCGGCTGCGTCGCTGAGGCGGGCCAGTTCGTCATGGGCGCGCTGTTGTTCGTCGGTCAGCGACACGGTTTGCTGCTGTGCCATGTCCACCGCGCGCGCCAGCTCGGCCCGGCGTGCGCCCAGGCTGCGCTGGGCGAAGGTGGCCTCTTGGGCCTGGCGCTCCAGGCTGCGTTGCTGCTCACGGCATTCGTTCAGCTTGCGCTGCACTTCGATGACGCGCTCGTCCAGCTGGGCATGGCGCTCCTGGCTGTCGGCCAACTGCATGTCCAACTCTTCAAAACGGGCCTCAGCGGTGACGCGGCGCTCTTGCAGCTCGTCCAGCTGGGCCTCGACCTCGGCCAGGTCGCCGGCCAACTGCTGGCTGCGCGCGCGGGCCTGTTCGGCCAACTGGCCCAGGCGTAGGGTTTCGACCTGCAGCGCGTGGGCCTGGGTTTGTGCTTCGCTGGCTTCGCGCCGGGCCGTGACCAGGCGCTGCGAGGATTCGTTGTAGGCCGCCTCGGCACGCACCAGGGCGTAGCGGGTTTCCTCGTTGATCAGTGTCTGGGCGCGCAGCTGCTTTTCTAAATTTTCAATTTCCTGGGCTCGCGCCAAAAGGCCGGCCTGCTCGGAGTCCTGGGCGTAAAAAGACACACTGTGCAGGCTGACGGCGTGGCCGCTTTGCACATAAATCACTTCGCCAGTCTGCAGCTGGCTGCGTTGCTGCAGCGCGTCTTCAAAGCTGGCTGCGGTATAGCAGCCGTGCAGCCAGTCGCCCAGCAAGGCGGCCAGGCCGGCATCGTTCAAACGCAGCAAATCGGCAAGACGGGGCAAGGCGGCGGCAGCTGGTGCGGGGCCGGCCGGCGGCGCGCTGTAGAAAGCAAGCTTGGCCGGAGGCACATCTTTGCCGTCCAGGCCCGCGAAGGCGCGGACCATGTCCAGCCGGGATACTTCCAGCGCGCCCATGCGCTCGCGCAGTGCGGCTTCCAGGGCGTTTTCCCAGCCCTGCTCGATGTGCAACTTGCTCCACACGCCTTGCAGCCCTTCCAGGCCGTGGCGGGTCAGCCAGGGTTTGAGCTTGCCGTCGGTCTTGACCTTTTCCTGCAGCGCCTTCAGCGCCTCCAGACGGGCCGAGATATCGGCCTGGCGAGCAGATTCGGTGTTGACGGCGGTTTGCTTGCTGCGCCGGTCTTCGTCCAGCTGGGGCAGGTTTTCCTGCAGCTCCTGCAGGCGGGCGTCGGCTATGGCGGCGGCCTCGGTGGCTTCGTCCAGCTGGCCTTGCAGCATTTCCAGACGGGCGTCGTCGGGTGCGGCCAGCGATTTCTTGTCGCCCTCCAGGCGCTCGCGGCGCTGGTCGAGTTGGCGGAACTGTTCTTCAATGCTGCGCTGCTCTGCCGCCAGCACCTGGATCTGCTGCTGCACCTGGACCACGCCTGTGCGCTGCTCGTTAGCGGCACGGGTGGCGCTTTGCAGCGCATCTTCCAAGTCTGGCAGCTGAGCGGCCTGCTCTTCCACCTGGGCGGCGAGCAGCTCGGCTTTTTCTTCCGCCTCGATGCCGGTGGCCTCCAGATTTTCAAGTTCGAAATGCGCGTCTTCCTGGCGCGTAGCCCATTGCTGGATTTGTTCTTTCAATGTGGTCAGGCGCAGCTCGACGCGCTGGCGTCCTTCGACCACGAAGCGGATTTCGCCCTCCAACCGGCCGACTTCGGCACTGGCCTCGTACAGCTTGCCCTGGGCCTGGTTGACCGCGTCGCCCGCGTCGTAATGCGCCTGGCGTATGGTTTCCAGCTCGGCCTCGACATGGCGCAGGTCGGCAATGCGCGACTCCAGGTCGTTCACCGCCTGGGCGGCGTCGGCCTTGACCTTGCTTTGGTCGGACTCGCTCTCGGTTTTTTTCAGGAACCACAGCTGGTGCTGCTTGAGCGTGGCGCTGGCGTGCAGGGTGTTGTACTTGTGGGCCACCTCGGCCTGCTTTTCCAGGCGCTCCAGGTTGGCGTTGAGCTCGCGCAGGATGTCTTCCACGCGGGTCAGGTTTTCACGCGTGTCGCTCAGGCGGTTCTCGGTCTCACGGCGGCGCTCCTTGTATTTGGAGACGCCGGCAGCTTCTTCAAGGAACAGGCGCAGCTCTTCTGGCCGCGACTCGATGATGCGGCTGATGGTGCCCTGGCCGATGATGGCGTAGGCACGCGGGCCCAGGCCGGTGCCCAGGAACACGTCTTGCACGTCGCGCCGGCGCACCGGCTGGTTGTTGATGTAGTAGCTGCTATTGCCTTCACGGGTCAGCACGCGCTTGACGGCGATCTCGGCAAACTGGCCCCACTGGCCGCCGGCACGGTGGTCGTTGTTCTCGAACACCAGCTCCACGCTGGAGCGGCTGGCCGGCTTGCGCGTGGTCGTGCCGTTGAAGATCACGTCCTGCATGGACTCGCCGCGCAGCTCGCTGGCCTTGCTTTCGCCCAGCACCCAGCGCACCGCGTCCATGATGTTGGACTTGCCACAGCCGTTCGGCCCCACGACGCCAACCAGTTGGCCCGGCAGATGGAAGGTGGTGGGTTCGGCAAAGGACTTGAAGCCCGCGAGCTTGATGGATTGGAGGCGCACCGAAGTCTGGTTGTTATAGCGAGTGGGTTGGTCTGCAAGGCATTTGTATACGCCATAAGCGCCACAAAAGCAGAATCGAGTTTACCCGAGCCCCCGGGCGTATCCCAGATCAACTGCTACCAATTGCTACCAATTCAATAGCTTGCAGCGCAGACAGAATCTGCGGTAGACCCGTATTTCTTTCACAAGCCCTGCCGCATCGTGCCGCAAGCAAGGGCTTTATGGTGCAATTATCCAATCTTCCGTAAAATTATGTTTTACGAAATAATTAACCCATAAAACCCATGGCCGACCTCTTCACCTACCGCCGCACCGCCCTGGCGGCCAGCTACTGCGACGCGCTGGAGGGACGTGGCATCCTGGACGCCACCTCCGGTCTGTTCCTGGCCGCACCCCGGCGCACTGGTAAATCCACCTTTTTGCGCGAAGACATGGTGCCCGAGATGCGCAAGCGCGGCTGGGAGACGCTGTACGTAGACCTGTGGTCCGACCGCAGCCGCGACCCGGCCGAACTCATCATCTCCGTGGTGCGCGAAGCCCTGGCCCGCTTTGATGGCGTGGTGCTCAAGGCCGCCAAGGGCGTGGGACTGGACAAGCTGAATGTGCTGGGGGCTCTGAGTCTGGACCTGAACAAGATCGGCCAGACCGGTGGCGCCACGCTGGCCGATGCGCTGGAGCGGCTGCACCTGAAATGCAGCAAACCCCTGGTGCTGCTGGTGGACGAAGCCCAGCATGCCCTGTCCACCCCCGCCGGCACCCAGGCCATGTTCGCGCTCAAAGCCGCGCGTGATCGCCTCAACCAAGGCACGCCCGAACGCGGCCTGTACCTGGTGATGACCGGCTCCAACCGCGACAAGCTGACGCACCTGGTGCTGCGCAAGAGCGAGCCCTTCTACGGCGCCGGCGTAACCCGATTCCCGCTGCTGGACCGGGGCTTTGTAGAAGCTTACGCCGCCTGGCTGAAACCCCAGTTTGCCGACGGCAAGGCTTTCAGCGCCGAGACGCTGGAGCGCGCCTTTGACCTGCTGGGCCGCCGGCCCGAGATGCTAAAGCGCGTGGTCGGCGAAGCCGTGGCCGACTGGGGTGGCGCCGAGGCGCTGGACGCACTGATTGAACGCAACGCCCAGCAGCTGCAGAGCCGCGCCTGGCAGGAATTTGCCTCGGCCTATAACAGCCTACCTGGTGCGCAAAAGGCCGTGCTCGACGCCATCGCCCGCCTGGCCCCCGACTACACCCCGTTCGCCGAAACCGCGCTGGCCGCCTACCAGGCCGTGCTGGGCAAAGCCTTGAACAACTCAGCCATCCAGGGCGCGCTGGACGCGCTGCGTGACAAAGAGTTGATCTGGCGTGCCGGCCGCGGCGACTACGCCTTCGAAGACGACGGCCTGCGCGCCTGGTACCTGCAGCAGCATCCGCAGCCGCCGCAGATAACCGACTGAAGCTTGCTATCAAGTTAATAGCTTCTAGCGTAGGTATTACCTGCACTGGAAGCTATTTTTATATGCAATAGGAACAGGTCTTATGCGCTCCAATTATTCGCATATCGTATGTTGATATCGTTCTATAGCTGCATACACATCTAAACCTAAGATTCCGCTCCAAGGCCACCGCTTGCCGTGGCCGCAAACTATCAGGAGCTGGAAGCATGCGATTCGCACAAAAACTATGGACGGCCGCCGTGGGCGCGCTGGTATTGGGCACCGCCCTCACGGCCACAGCGGCCGACAAAAAAGTAGTGGTGGGCTACCAGACGGACGCCCTGCCCTCGTCGGTCGGCATTGCCAATGGCGACTACGCCAAGACCACGGGTTTTGAGATCGACTTCCGTCGCTTCAACTCCGGTGCCGACATCTTTGCCGCCATTGCATCGGGCGATGTACAGATTGGCTACGTGGGCTCCAGCCCCTACGCTGCCGCCACCTCGCGCGGCCTGGACGTGAAGGCCTTCTACGTGGCCTCCATCTCCGGCATCGACGAGGCCCTGGTGGTGCGCAACGGCTCCGGCATCAACAGCCTGGCCGACCTGAAGGGCAAGAAGCTGGCTGCAGCCCCCGTCTCCACCGACCACTACCAACTGCTGGCACTGCTGAAAACCCAGGGATTAACGGAGAAAGACGTGCAGGTTTTCGCCATTCCCCAGCCCGACATCGTTGCCGCCTTCAACCGGGGCGATATTGACGGCGGCTTTGTCTGGGACCCGGCGCTGACCGAGCTGAAGAAGAACGGCAAAGTGCTGGTGACCTCCAAGGATGTGGCCGACAAAGGCGCGCCGACTTTCTCCGCCTGGGTGGCCACCGCAGCCTTCGCCAAGGAGCACCCCGAGTTCCTGAAGTCCTTCTCCAGCGTGGTGGACAAATACACCACCTCGTTCACCAGCAACAAGGCCGCATGGACCGCCGACAGCGAAAACACCAAGCTGCTGGCCAAGCTGCTCGGCGGCACCCCGGCCGACCAGGCCGCTGCGCTGCAAAACCTGTCGTTGCTGAGCCTGAACACCCAGGCCTCCGATGCCTGGCTGGGCGGCGGCGAGAAGTCAGGCGTGGCCCGCATCCTAAAGGAAACCTCGGTGTTCCTGAAAGAGCAAAAGAAGATCCCCGAGGTATTGCCCAGCTACGCGGCCTTTGTGACGCCCGCCGCCGTAGTAGCCCTGAAGAAATAAGCGCATCCATGCTCCGCGTCCAACACGCCAGCGTATTTTTTGAAGCCCGCGACGGCAGGCCGGTGCATGCGCTGGACCGGGTGTCGCTGGACATCCCACAGGGCGGCTTTGTGGTGGCTCTGGGCACTTCCGGCTGCGGCAAATCCACCTTGCTGAATGCCATGGCCGGCTTCCTACCTTTGTCCGATGGCAGCATCACGCTGGACGGGCGCCCGGTGGAGGGTCCGGGTGCCGATCGTGGCGTGGTGTTCCAGAAGGACACGCTGCTGCCCTGGAAATCCGTGCTCGACAACGTCGCCCTGGGCCTGCAGTTTGCCGGCCTGCCGCGCGCCGAGCGCCGCGAGCGGGCACTGGAGCTGCTGCGCCTGGTGGGTCTGCAGGACTTTGCCAACGCCGCGCCCTACGAGCTGTCGGGCGGCATGCGCCAGCGCGTGGGCCTGGCCCGCGCCCTGGCGCCCGACCCGGACATCCTGCTGATGGACGAGCCCTTTGGTGCGCTCGACAGCATGACCCGCGAACAAATGCAGGAGCTGCTGGTGTCCGTCTGGGCGCGTACCGGCAAGCGGGTGTTTTTCATCACCCATTCCATCGAAGAAGCGCTGTTCCTGGGTACCGAGCTGATCATCATGTCACCCCGGCCGGGTCGCATCGTGGCGCGCTTCAATCTGGACTTTGTACGCCAGTACGCACGCGATGGCGACGCCCGCGCCATCAAGACATTACCCGCCTTCGCCCAGCTGCGCGAAGACATACGTGCCATCGTCCACCGATCCGAACACAGTACAGAAGAGGCCACGTTATGAGCGAACTTGCCGTACCCGGCAACATCCACGCCAGCAGCACGCCCACACCGGCGACCACACCGAGGCTGGTGAAAATGCGCAGCTTTGGCGTGGGCGAACACAGCACCGTCACCACCAGTGTCGCCACTGGCGCCGCCATCCTGCTGCTGTGGTGGGCCGCGGCGCAGACCGGGCTGGTGCCACACCTGTTTCTGCCCACCCCGGCCGAGGTGCTGGCCACGGCCCGCAGCATCTGGGACGACGGCTATGCCAACGCCACGCTGTGGGAGCATGTGTCTGCCAGCCTGGTGCGCATACTCTCGGCCGCCGCCATCGCGGTGGCGCTGGGCATACCTGTGGGTATCGCCATGGGTTTGAACCGCTGGGCCAAAGGTGTACTGGACACGCCAATAGAGTTCTACTGGCCGCTGCCGCCGCTGGCCTATCTGCCGCTGATGATCATCTGGCTGGGCATAGGCGAAGCGTCGAAGATCACCCTGCTGACACTGGCCATGTTTGCGCCCGTCGTGCTGTCGGCCCAGGCCGGCGTACGGTCCCTATCGCAAGAGCGGGTGAACGCTGCGCTGTCGCTGGGCGCCAACCGCTGGCAACTGTTCAGCCAGGTGGTACTGCCGTCTGCGCTGCCCGAGATTTTGACCGGCATCCGCATCGCGCTAGGCGTGGGCTGGAGCACGCTGGTAGCGGCGGAACTGATCGCGGCCACGCGCGGCATAGGCTTCATGGTGATGTCGGCATCCCACTTCCTGGCGACTGACGCGGTGTTTGTCGGCATCGTCATCATCGCAGCTTGCGCATTTGCATTTTCCCTGGCCATGCGCCTGCTGGAGCGCTGGCTACTGCCCTGGAAGGGCAAACACTGATTGCTTCAAATTTGATAGCTACTAGCGCAGGTATTAACTGCGCCAGCAGCCTTTTTACCCAGATGAATAGGAGGAGCAAAAGCCCTGTATGTAGGAATCGGGCTACGAACAGTAACGGCATCGTCTGCTGTGCGGATGGTCGGGAATTTTCAATACTGTAGGTATACAAAACCCACAGGAGAAACTCCATGAACAGCAACTACCGCATCCACCGCGCCATCGCTACTGCCACCATAGCCGCCGTTTTGCTCACCTTGGGCGGCTGCGCAGGCATGAACCGCAGGCAGCAAAACACCGCTACTGGCGCAGCCATCGGCGGTGCTGCCGGCCTGGTTCTAGGGGGTAACGCGGTAGGCACGGCTGCTGGTGCAGCAGCCGGCGCCTTCATCGGCCACGAAGTCAGCAAGTAAGCTGATCTGCGCTACCTAGCTAGCGCGACACACCCAAAAGCCTGCTGAGCAGCTCCGGCTGCTCTTGCAGGCTTTTTGCCGTTCCGGTGTAGACCACGGTGCCGCGGTCCAGCACGGCAGCGGTATCTGAGATCGCCAGAATCGCCTGCGGATGCTGCTCGACGATGATGGCAGACAGGCCTTCCTCGCGGGTGATGCGGCGGATGGCCCGCAGCAGCTCCTGCACAATGATGGGGGCCAGGCCTTCGCAGGGCTCGTCCAGCAGCAGCAGCGTCGGGTTCAGCACCAGCGCCCGGCCTAGGGCCAGCATCTGCTGCTCGCCGCCCGAAAGCTGCGTACCCAGATTCGTCTTGCGCTCTGCCAGACGCGGGAATAGGCTATAGACCCGCTCTGGCGTCCACGGGCTGGACGCGCGCCCTGCCCGCGCCGGCCGCGCCACCGCGGTCAGGTTCTCGTGCACCGTCAGCGATTTAAAGATATTGCGTTCCTGCGGCACCCAACCGATGCCAACCGCAGCACGCTCGTGCGATAGCAGCTTGTGCAAGGCGATGCCACCAAGTTGGATGCTGCCGGCATGCTGGCGCGTGGCACCAGCCAGGGTGTTGATCAGCGTGGTCTTGCCGGTGCCATTGCGGCCCAGCAAGGCCAGCGTCTGGCCTTCGTTCAGACTCAGCGCGATGCCATTGAGCACCACCGCCTCGCCATAGCCGGCGCTCAGGCCTTGCACATTCAGCAGCTCAGCCATGGGCGAATCCTCCTTGGCTGCCGGCATGGGCCTCGTCCTCACCATGGCCCAGGTACACGGCCTTGACCTGCGGGTCGTTGGCAATGGTTTGCGGATCGCCCTCGGTCAACACCGTGCCGTTGACCAGCACCGTCATGCGTTTGGCGAAACTGAAGACCAGGTCCATATCGTGCTCAATCAACAAAATCGATACCTCGGCCGGCAGCGCGGCCACGGTTTGCAGCAGCTCTTCGCGCTCGCCCGCGGGCACGCCAGCCACCGGCTCGTCCAGCAGCAGCACGCGTGGCTCACAAGCCAGCGCGATGGCAATCTCCAGCAGCCGACGCTTGCCGTAGGCCAGCACCCGGGTTTCCTGGGCCATCACGGCCGTCAGGTGGAATTGCTCCAGCAGTTGCTCGCAGCGCTGCGTCACGTCGCGGCGTGCACCCAACGCCTGCCACCATTTGCCGCCCAGGCCCTGGTGTTGCGACACCGTCATGGCCAGGGTTTCCAGCGGCGTCAGTGTGTCGAACAGCTGGTTGATCTGGAAGGTGCGCACCATGCCGCGGCGTACGCGCTGGTGTGGCGCCAGTTGGGTGATGTCTTGCCCCTCCAGCACGATGCGACCAGAAGTGGGTTGCAATACACCGGTCAGCAGATTGATCAACGTGGTCTTGCCTGCGCCGTTGGGCCCGATCAACGCGTGGCGAGCGCCTTTTTTCAAGTCCAGGTTGACGTTGTTGGTAGCGGTGATGCCGCCAAACTGCATCACCAAGCCTTCGGCGGACAGCACGGTATCAGCGCTCATGACCGGCCTCCCGTCCGGCGCGGCAAACGCCAGGTCCAGGGGCGCAGCAGGCGTTCGCGGCCGACCAACACCAGCACCACCAGGAACAAGCCGATCCAGAAGGTCCAGTACTGCGGTGTGATGCTGGACAGAAAGTCCTGCATCAGCTTGAACACCACCGCGCCGAGCACGCCGCCATACAGCCAGCCGACGCCCCCCACCACCAGGATCAGCATCACGTCTGCCGAACGGTGGAACTCGAACAGATCCAGCGAGGCAAAGCCCGTGGTCTGCGCCAGCAAGGCGCCAGCCGCACCGGCCATGCCCGCCGCCACGGTGTAGACCATCACCAGCCGGCTGTGTACCGGGATGCCGATGGCCATGGCGCGCAGCCGGTTGTCGCGAATCGCCTTGAGCGTGGCGCCGAACGGCGAATGCACCAGCCGCCGCGCCAGCACGAACAGCACGAGCAGTACGCTGAGCGAGTACCAGGCCGCAGTCTGCCCCATCAGATCGAATTCAAACTGGCCCAGCAGCGGCCCCATCACCACCCCCTGCAGGCCATCGGCGCCACCGGTCAGCCAATCCAGCTTGTTGGCCAGCTCCATCAGGATCAGGCCGACGCCGAGAGTCACCATCAGCCGCGTCAAGTCGGTGCCGCGCAAGATGGTGGCGCTGCACAGCGCGCCCAGCAGCGTTGCGGTGGCGATGCCGAACACCATGCCCAACAGCGGATCCGGCATCACCAGCTTGGCGAATAGCGCGGCCGAATACGCGCCCATGCCGAAGAAGGCGGCGTGGCCCAGCGACACGATGCCGGTGTAGCCCAGGATCAGGTCCAGCGACAGCGCGAACAGCGCTACGATGGCGATTTCGTTGATGATCAGCGCGTGGCTGGACAGTACCCAGGGCGCGGCCAGCGCCAGCAGCCAGAGCGCGTATTCCCAGGACTTCCAGCGGCCGCTTTTCAGCAGCAGATTTTGCGATTCAGACTGCATCACTTGCCCCCTTGGCGAACGAACAGGCCTTGGGGCCGCCAGATCAAAATCACGATCATCAGGCTGTAGACGATGAAGGCCCCGAGCTTGGGGATGTAGTACTTGCCGGCCACGTCGGCAACGCCCAGCAGTAGCGCGGCCAGCAGCGGCCCGGTGATGCTGGAGGTGCCGCCGACAGCGACCACGATCAAAAAGTAAATCATGAATTTCAACGGAAAGCTTGGATCCAGACCTAGCACCTCGGCACCCAGCGCGCCGCCGAGGCCGGCCAGGCCCGAGCCCACGGCAAAGGTGCCCAAAAACACCAGGTTCACATTGATGCCCAGGCCGGCCGCCACGCGTTGGTCGTCCACCGAAGCACGCAGGCGGCTGCCGAAACGGGTGCGCGCCAGCACATATTGCAACGCCACTGTCAGCGCGGTACACACGGCGATGATGAACAGCCGGTAGTGGCCCATGCCCAGCATCCAGGCGCCCTCGCCCACTTCGGTGCGGCCCTTCAGCCATTCGGGCAGCTGGATGATCTGCTGGCTGGAGCCGATGAAATAATCGGCGCTGGCCACCGCCATGAAGGTCAGCCCAATGGAAAACAGCACCTGGTCCAGATGCGGCTTGCGGTACAGCGGCCGGTACAGCGTGCGCTCCAGCACCGCACCCAGCAAGCCCGAGCCCAGAAAGGCCAAGGGCAGGCAAACCAGAAACGGCACACCCAGGCGCTGCATCAGCAGCACCGTGATGTAGCCACCGACCATGGCAAAGGCGCCGTGCGCCAGGTTGATGAAATTCATCAAGCCCATCGTCACCGCCAGGCCCACAGCCAGAATGAACAACAGCATGCCGTAGGCGATGCCGTCAAAAAGAATCGTCAACATGCGATAGCCAATCTCTCAAGTATCCGCAAGAATTCGAGCCCGCCGGAGGCGCGACTGCCTTACCCAGAACAACCGCGGAACCGGCTTTGCCGGGCCGCCGGTTGTGCCCCCTGCGTGTCGTATCGGTTTTTCAAACCGATACGAGGGGGGGGTGGCGGAAAGTGCGCAGCACTGTAGCCTGGGGGTGTTACTTAGCCTTGCCCGGATCTTTCACGTCCTTGATGACCGCGAATTCCACGTTGTACAGCTGGCCGTTCTTGCGCTCCACTTTGCGCAGATAGATGTTTTGCACGATGTCGCGGGTTTGCGCGTCGATGAAGATCGGGCCGCGTGGGCTCTCGAATATCTGGCCCTTCATTGCCGCCAGCAAAGCGTCGCCGCCGCCCTGGCCCTTGGTGGCGCGCAGTGCTTCGTAGATTACGCGCATACCGTCATAGCCACCCACGGCCATGAAGTTCGGGCGCAGACCCTTGTTCGCCTTGCCAAAGGCATCGACAAACTTGGCGTTCAAGGCCGAAGGATGGTCGGCTGAATAGTGGTGCGAGGTGACCACGCCCAGCGCACCGTCGCCCATGTCATTGAGTTGGTCGTCATCGGTCACGTCGCCGGTACCGATCAGCTTGATGCCGGCCTTGTCCATGCCGCGCTCCAGGAACTGCTTCATCACCGCCGCACCGGCGCCGGAGGGCACGAAGACGAACAGCGCGTCCGGCTTCAGGTCACGCACTTTTTGCAGGAATGGAGCGAAATCCGGACCGCGCAAAGGCACGCGCAGCGACTCAGGCACCTGGCCGCCGTTGAACAAAAAGCGCTCCTTGAAATACTTCTCGGCGTCCAGGCCCGGGCCGTAGTCGCTAACTAAGGTCACCACCGTCTTGATGCCGTTCTTGGGTGCCCAGTCGGCCATGCTGACCGCTGCCTGCGGCAAGGTGAAGCTGATGCGTACGATGTAGGGCGAGGCCTGGGTGATGCTGCTGGTGGCAGCGGCCATCACCACTTCGGGCGTCTTCGACTGGGTGGCGATGGGCGCGGTGGCCAGAGCCGATGGCGTAATACCGAAGCCAGCCAGCACATTCACCTTGTCATTCACCACCAGTTCTTGCGCCAGGCGCTTGGTGACGTCGGGCACGCTGGTGTCGTCCTTGACGATCAGCTGTATCTTCTTGCCGGCCACGGTATCGCCGTTCTGCGCCATATAGAGTTTGGCTGCGGCTTCGATCTGCCTGCCGGTGGAAGCCTGCTGGCCAGTCATGGGCAGGATCAGACCAATCTTGAAGACATTGTCTTGCGCTATCGAAACAGTAGCACCCAGCACAGAAACGGCGAGCACTGTGGCGCGAATAAAGAAATTCTTGGGCATATCTTGTCTCCTGGTGGATGGGAATCAAACGCTCTGGCAGCCCCCGGCACACAAGTACCTTGCACCGCAAATCCGACTACACGATCAAGTGTAAGTGGCTGCAACATAAAGCAATCACTAACAGTTGTATAGCAGATATATAACAGCTGTACCCCATCACCAGGGCTAACCCTATTGCGCCCAGCGCCCTCAGGCGCTTGCGATGGCGGCTATTGATGCCTGCGGCGACCGGGCCGGGCCATTGGCCTCCGCGACAGGGGCCGACTCCAACCGAAACACAGATACCGCCGTCACTAGATCGCCGGCCTGCCCCTTCAGGCCACTGGCCGCGGCAGCCATCTGCTCGACCAACGCAGCGTTTTGCTGATTCACCTGGTCCATCTGGGCCACGGCTTCGCCGATTTGCGACACACCGCTGCTCTGCTCGGCGCTGGCCACGCTGATCTCGCCCACAATGGCAGCGAGCTTGCGGATGCTGGACACCACCTCGGCCATGGTGCTACCGGCCTCGTCCACCAGGCCCACGCCCTGCTCCACCCGCTGCACGCTGGCGGCGATCAGCGACTTGATCTCCTTGGCGGCATCGGCCGAGCGACTCGCCAGCGAACGCACCTCAGATGCCACCACCGCAAAGCCGCGCCCCTGTTCGCCCGCGCGGGCGGCTTCCACGGCAGCATTCAGCGCCAGGATATTGGTCTGAAAGGCGATGCCGTCAATCACGCTGATGATGTCGGCAATCTTGCGCGAAGACTGGTTGATGCCCTGCATGGTCTCAACCACCTTACCCACCACATCACCGCCGCGCACGGCCACCTGCGAGGCCTCCAGCGCCAGCTGGTTGGCGCTGTGGGCGCTGTCGGCGTTCTGCCGGACGGTACTACTGAGCTCTTCCATCGACGCCGCGGTCTGCTCCAGCGCACTGGCCTGGTGCTCGGTCCGCGCGCTCAAGTCATGGTTGCCCTGGGCAATCTCGGCACTGGCCCGGGCTACCTCGTCCGCCCCCATGCGTATGGATTGCACGATCTGCGTCAAAGACGATTGCATGCCGGCCATCGCAAACACCACGCTGCGCTGGTCGTTCGGCTGCACCTGCACCGGGCTGCTCAAATCGGCCTGGCTGATGGACGTTGCCAGCGCCACCACGGCATCCGGCTGCCCACCCAATTGGCGCAGCAAATGCCGGCTGATCAGCACAGCCAGCACGATCGACAGCAGCACGCAGGCCAGCGTCACGCCCATTAGCACCAGCTGGGCCTGGGTCACGGCTTGTCGGCCCCGGGCCTTGTCTTGTTCCGCCAGTGCCAGCTGGTCTTGCCACAGCCTCTGCAAAGCCTGGTAGGCCGCCACATACACCTGCTGGCTGGGTCCGTCGAAGAAATCACTGGCTTCCATGGCCCGCTCGCCCTCGGCACCTGCGGCGGAATTCGACATCTGGAAGAAGGTGCTGCGCAGCGCATGGTATTTGGCGATGGCACCCAGCAAATTGGCCTGCAGCGCCGTGTTCGCCGATATACCGCTGCCCGCCTTGTAACGCGCCAATGCGGCATCCAGCTCCTTCACGGTGGCTTTCACCACCAGCTCTTCACGGTCCTTGGAGGGCATATTCAACGCCGCCAAATGCTTGAGCTCGGATATGCGCACCGCCTGCAGTTTGTCGTTCACCTCCCCCAGAGCCGTCAGCGCGGGCAAGCTGGTGTCCACCAGGCCATCAAAGTCCGCATGCATGGACATAATGCGGCTGTAGGCCGTCAAGGCCAGCACCACCACCAGCACAATCACCATGCCAAAGGCCAAGCCCAGTTGGCGCCCCACACTCATTCTGGAAAGCATCTTGGAATTCACCTTTGTGCGCTGCAGCGGCCCCAGCGCCTCCGTCCAACACCAACACATACACCAGGCCAGGATGCATACGGATGGCTGACTCCACCCAGATACATCAGCTTACATTTGACGCCCGTGCCGGATGCATACCGATTTGTCGATTGCTGGTACGCAATTGGTTTTTCGGCTCAGGATATCCCTAGGAGCAGGCTTTAAGCGCCATGGTCCTACACGGCCCAAGTGGTGGCCGACGGTAAAATGCACAGCATGTTTCGTTGTGTCTTTGCGGTCGTTCTGTTCTTTGCCATGCTGGCATCCGGCTTGTACGCCTGGGCAGGCGAGCCGACAATGGCCGAGCACCATGTGGTGCAGGAACAAATACCTTTGCAGGCAGATGCCTGCGGCGAAAGCTCCACCAGCAACAAGCCGTTGGTCACAGACCAGCAGTCCGACACCGCTGAGACCGACAGTGGTTTTGACAGCCCCGCGCTGTGCCACTCGACGCCGTCCGGCCTGACTTTTGGCCGCAAGTCGGCTGCGGCCATACCTTTCACACCCACCGCCTTTCTGCAACCATTCTCGGACGGCTTGCGCAGGCCACCACGCTTGGCCCTGCTCCGCACCTAGTGCAGCGCAGCGTTTCTCTGCAAGAGAAACACCCGCCCAGACCCTAGGCTGCGGGCCCTCTCACTGACTCTCTTGTCCGGCCTGCTGCTGTAGCGGCGGCTATTTGCACTCCACTGAAAGCTTACCGATGAACACTCTCCACTCCAACACCTATGGCGCGGCTGAAAGCCTGCCCAGCACGGCGCAGCGCAACCGCGTTTTGCGCAATACCTATTGGCTGCTGGCACTGTCCATGCTGCCCACCGTGCTTGGCGCATGGCTGGGCGTAACAACCGGCATTTCCCGCGCCATGTCGCCCGGCATCGGCATGCTCGTCTTCCTGGGCGGCGCGTTCGGCTTCATGTACGCCATCGAGAAGACGAAAAACTCGGCGGCCGGCGTGCCGGTGCTGCTGGCGTTCACCTTTTTCATGGGCCTGATGCTTTCGCGCATGGTCGGTGCCGTGCTGGGCTTGAACAACGGCGCCAGCCTGGTGATGACTGCCTTTGCCGGTACCGGTGGCATCTTCCTGGGCATGGCGGTCCTGTCTACCGTCATCAAGCGCGACCTGAGCGCCATGGGTAAATGGCTGTTCATCGGCGCGATCCTGTTGCTGGTGGCCGGCGTTGCCAACTTCTTCATACAGTCCAGCGCGCTGATGATGACGCTGTCGGTACTGGCCATAGGCATCTTTTCCGCCTTCATCCTGCACGACCTGAAGCGCGTACAAGACGGTTATGAGACAAACTACATCAGTGCCACGCTGGGTGTCTACCTGAGCCTGTACAACGTGTTCCAGTCCTTGCTGGCACTGCTGGGCATGGGCGGCAGCCGCGACGAATAAGCGACGAACTCCCTGGGCCATCGGCATACCGGTAGCCCAGGGAGCGGCACAAAAACCATGCACACGCCCTTACTGCGCAGCTACTAGCTCAGCTGCATTTTTCTGGCCACGGCTGGCCTTGTCGGTTGCAACGGCTACCCCGCCGAGAATCGGCGTACGGCTCTGCGCAGGCAAAGACCAAGGCACTGCCCTGCAAGATCACGACGCTCGTCAAGCGACGCACGCGCGAGTGTCAAGCGGACACCGAAAACCAGGCGACGGTGGCCGTTTGATGGTCTAGTTAACCCAGCCAGCGGCGCGCGTTGTGCCAGAGCTGCATCCAGGGGCTGAAGCTGCTGACGTCACCGCTGGTCCAGCTCTTCTGCACGTTGCGGAACACGCGCTCGGGGTGCGGCATCATGGCGGTGAAGCGGCCATCGGCCGTGGTCACGGCGGTCAAGCCGCCGGGGCTGCCGTTCGGATTGAACGGGTAGGCTTCGGTAGCCACGCCATGGTTGTCGGTGTAGCGCATGGCCGCAATCACCTTCGATGCGTCGCCGCGGTAGGCAAAGTTGGCATAACCCTCGCCGTGCGCCACCGCGATCGGCAGGCGGCTGCCGGCCATGCCCTGCAGGAAGACGCTGGGCGATTCCAAAATTTCCACCATGGACAGGCGGGCTTCAAAGCGCTCGCTGCGGTTGGTGGTGAAGCGTGGCCAGGCTTGCGCGCCGGGGATGATGTCGGCCAGTTCGGCAAACATCTGGCAGCCGTTGCAGACGCCCAGCGCCAGCGTGTCCTGCCGGGCAAAGAAGGCCTTGAACTCTGCCGCCAGCACCGGGTTGAAGGTGATGCTGCGCGCCCAGCCTATGCCGGCACCCAGGGTGTCGCCGTAGCTGAAGCCACCACAGGCCACCACGGCCTGCATGTCCTGCAAGTGCACGCGGCCGGTTTGCAGATCGGTCATGTGCACGTCGAAGGCCTCGAAGCCCGCCTCGGTGAAGGCGTAGGCCATCTCGGTGTGCGAATTCACGCCCTGCTCGCGCAGCACGGCAACCTTGGGCCGGGTCAGCTTCAAGGCCGGCGCCGCTACGGTTTTCGTAGCTGCTGGCGCAGACAGTACCTGCGCCAGAGCACTGTTTGGCTCTATAAACACATGCAGGCCCGGGTCGTTGGCCGCACCGGCCGCCGCGTGCTCGGCATCGGCGCAGGCCGGGTTGTCGCGCTGCTGGCAGATCTGCCAGCTGACGCTGTCCCAAACCTGGTGCAAGTCAGCCAGCTTGGCGCTGAACACGGCTTTCGCATCGCGCCAGACCTGGACTTCGCCCACGCCGGCGCTGATCGCGCTGTCTGAACTTGTTGGTATGGGCCGGGTCTTGCCCACGACGTGGCTGTGCTTGCCCAGGCCATGCGCGCGCAGGGTCTGGACCACGGCGTCGCGGTCGGAAGTGCGTACCTGCAGCAGCACGCCGAGTTCTTCGTTGAACAGCGCCTTCAAGGTCAGCTCTTCACGGCGCGGGCCGACCTGGCCTGCCCAGTTCTTGCTGTCGCCCACATCCATGCGGCTGTCGCTGATGCCGTCACCTTCGGTGACCAGCAGATCGACATTCAGCGCCACGCCCACGTGGCCGGCAAAAGCCATTTCGCAGGCTGCCGCGAACAGGCCGCCATCGCTGCGGTCGTGGTAGGCCAGGATTTGCGGGCGCACGGCATTGACGGCGTTCACCAGGTTGACCAAGTCTTGCGCGTCGTCCAGATCGGGCACGGCATCGCCGACCTGGTTCAAGGTCTGCGCCAGGATGCTGCCGCCCATGCGGTTCTGGCCCTTGCCCAGGTCGACCAGGATCAGTGTCGTGTCTTCCGTCGCATTCAGCTGCGGCGTCAAGGTGCCGCGCACATCGGGCAGGCTGGCGAATGCGGTGACGATCAGGCTGACCGGGGAGGTGACCTTCTTTTTGTCGGCGGCACTACCAGAGGGGTTTGCCGTTTCTGTCCACTGGGTACGCATCGACAAGCTGTCCTTGCCCACCGGGATCGAGATGCCCAGCGCCGGGCACAGCTCCATGCCCACGGCTTTCACCGTGGCGTACAGCGCGGCGTCTTCGCCGGGTTCGCCGCAGGCGGCCATCCAGTTGGCCGACAGCTTGACGCGGGGCAGATCGAAGGGTGCGGCCAGCAGGTTGGTGATGGCTTCGGCCACGGCCATGCGGCCGGATGCGGGAGCGTTCACGGCGGCCAGCGGCGTACGTTCGCCCAGGGCCATGGCTTCGCCCGCAAAGCCCTTGTAGTCGGCCAAGGTCACGGCACAGTCCGCCACCGGCACCTGCCAGGGGCCGACCATCTGGTCGCGGTGGCTCATGCCACCCACGGTGCGGTCGCCGATGGTGATCAGGAAGCGCTTGCTGGCGACCGTCGGGTGGGCCAGCACGGCAATGGCGGCTTTTTGCAGATCCACGCCGGTCAGTTCCACTGGCGCAAAGGTGCGCGCCACGGTCTTCACATCGCGGTGCATCTTGGGCGGCTTGCCCAAGAGCACGTTCATGGGCATGTCGACCGGGCTGGCCGCGCCGTCATCGGCCACGATCAGTTGGCGCTCTTCGGTGGCGACACCGACGACTGAGAACGGGCAGCGTTCACGTTCGCACAGCGCGGTAAACGCCTCCAGCGAATCCGGCGCGATGGCCATCACATAGCGTTCCTGGCTTTCGTTGCACCAGATTTCCTTGGGGCTCATGCCGCTTTCTTCCAGCGGCACGGCGCGCAGGTCGAAGCGCGCGCCCCGGCCGGCGTCATTGGTCAGCTCGGGGAAGGCATTGCTCAGGCCACCGGCGCCGACGTCGTGGATCGCCAGAATGGGGTTCTTGTCGCCCTGCATCCAGCACTGGTTGATCACCTCTTGGGCACGGCGTTCGATTTCGGGGTTGCCGCGCTGCACCGAGTCAAAGTCCAGCGAGGCCGCATTTGCGCCGGTAGCCATGGAACTGGCGGCGCTGCCGCCCATGCCGATGCGCATGCCCGGGCCCCCCAGCTGCACCAGCAGCGAGCCGGCGGGGAATTCGATCTTGTGGGTTTGCGTGGCGTCGATGGTGCCCAGGCCGCCAGCGATCATGATGGGCTTGTGGTAGCCGCGGCGGATGCTGTCCACATCGGAAGTGACGGTCTGCTCGTATTCGCGGAAGTAGCCCAGCAGATTGGGCCGGCCGAATTCATTGTTGAAGGCCGCGCCGCCCAGCGGGCCTTCGACCATGATCTGCAGCGGGCTGGCGATGTGCTCGGGCTTGCCGATAGACACGTCGCCGTCTTGCGGCCAGAGCTTGGACACGGTAAAGCCTGTCAAGCCCGCCTTGGGCTTGGAGCCGCGGCCCGTCGCGCCCTCGTCGCGGATCTCGCCGCCAGCGCCGGTGGAGGCACCGGGGAATGGCGAAATGGCGGTCGGATGGTTATGGGTTTCGACCTTCATCAGCACATGGTGCTGGGCGCTACTCTTTTCATAGCTGCTCGCGCTGGTAGTACCTGCGCTAGATGCCGATTTGGCTAAAAACCGCTCGATCTCGAAGCCTTCCATCACCGAGGCGTTGTCCGAGTACGCCACCACGCTGTGCTGTGGCGCCAACTGGTGGGTGTTGCGGATCATGCCGAACAGGCTTTTCGGCTGCGCCACGCCGTCGATGGTGAACTCGGCGTTGAAGATCTTGTGGCGGCAATGCTCGCTGTTCGCCTGGGCGAACATCATCAGCTCCACGTCGCTGGGGTTGCGCTTCAGCGTAGTAAAGGCGTTGACCAGGTAGTCGATTTCGTCGTCGGCCAGGGCCAGGCCGAATTCGGTATTCGCCGCCTCCAGCGCGGCGCGGCCACCACCCAGCACGTCGACCTGGGCCAGGGGTGCAGCTTCCAGCGAGGTGAACAGCTCTTGCGCCTGGCTGCGGTCCAGCATGGCACTTTCGGTCATGCGGTCGTGCAGCAGGTCGGCCACCTGGGCCAGTTGCTCGGCGGACAATACAGTTTTGCCCAACAAAGGCTGCTTGACAGACAAACGGTATTCGACCAGGCGCTCGACCCGGCGCACGGCTAGGCCGCAGTTGTGGGCGATATCGGTAGCCTTGGACGCCCAGGGCGACACGGTGCCGAAGCGCGGGGTGACGACCAGCAGCGGGCCTTCGGCCGGGCCGGCATAGGGGTCGCCATAGGTCAGCAGGCCGTCCAACTGGGATTTCACGGCGTCCGTCAGGGGCGCATCGCTGGCCACCAGGTGCACAAAACGCGCGGCCACGCCGCTGATCTTGTCGTGGATGGCTTGCAGCCGGGGAAGAATTTGTTGAACGCGGAAGTCGCTGAGGGCATTGCCGCCCTCAAACTGGGAAATGTGCAAGGTCACTGTAGCGGCCCGGGTTGGGGAAGTTAGCCTCTGATTTTAACGGCACGGTCAAAGCGTACTTCCCGCATCTAGGATAATTACAGCCATGACTATCACCTACAAAGACGCGGAAGGCATCGCAGGCATGCGCATCGCAGGCCGCCTGGCTTCCGAAGTACTCGACTACCTGACCCCCCACGTGGTGCCAGGCGTTACCACCAACCAGCTGGACAAGCTGGCGCACGACTACATCACCCAGGTGCAGGGCGGCATTCCGGCCCCGCTGAACTACACCGCCGGTGGCAACATCCCCTACCCCAAGTCGATCTGCACCTCGGTGAACCACCAGGTTTGCCACGGCATCCCGAACGACAAGCCGCTGAAAAAGGGCGACAGCGTAAACATCGACGTGACCGTCATCAAAGACGGTTGGCACGGCGACACCAGCCGGATGTTCATTGCGGGCGAAGGCAGCATCCTGGCCAAACGCCTGGCGGCGCTGACCTATGACGCAATGTGGCACGGCATCAAGATGGTCAAACCCGGCGTCCACCTGGGTGATATCGGCCACGCCATCCAGCGCTTTGCCGAGAGCAATGGCTTCAGCGTGGTGCGCGAGTTCTGCGGCCACGGTATTGGCCGCGTGTTCCACGAAGAACCGCAGGTACTGCACTACGGCAAGCCAGGCACGCTGGAAGTGCTGAAGCCCGGCATGACCTTCACCATCGAGCCAATGATCAACGCCGGCAAGAAGGAGATCAAGGAAGGCCCGGAAAAAGACGGCTGGAGCATCGTCACCAAAGACCACTCCCTGTCCGCCCAGTGGGAACACACCATCCTGGTCACCGAGACCGGCTACGAGGTGCTCACTGTCTCTGCCGGCAGCCCGCCCATCCCAGCATTCGTGCCAGCCCAAGCCTGAAGCTTCTACGCGCCCCACCATGACCGACATCCAGGCGCTGCGGGCGCATTACCTGCAGGAAAAATCGCGTTTGCTGCAAACCGTGCGCGACAGCGGCCCCAGCACCCGGGGCCTGCGCAAGGCTTTGCAAAACCTGTCCCACCTGGCGGACGACACGCTGCGCAAGCTATGGGTACGCGCCGGCTTCACAGCCTCGTTTGCCCTGGTGGCGGTGGGCGGCTTTGGCCGCGGTGAGCTGTTCCCCTACTCGGATATCGACGTGCTGCTGATGCTGCCCGACGGCGAATCGCCCGAGCAAGACGAGGCGCTGAAATCGCGCATCGAAGACTTCATCGGCAGTTGCTGGGACGCGGGCCTGGAGATCGGCTCCAGCGTACGCAGCCTGGAAGACTGTCTGGCCGAAGGCAGCAAGGATGTGACGGTGCAGACCGCGCTGATCGAGTCGCGCCTGGTCACCGGCGACGCCAAGATGTATGCCGACTTCCGCCAGCGCCTGGGCACGGTGTCCGACCCGCGCGCCTTTCTGGTGGCCAAGACGCTGGAGATGCGCCAGCGGCATAACAAGTTTGAAAACACGCCCTACTCACTGGAGCCCAACTGCAAGGAATCGCCAGGCGGCCTGCGCGACCTGCAAACCATTCTGTGGGTGGCCAAGGCCGCCAACCTGGGCAAGAGCTGGGAAGAACTGGTGCGCAGCGGCATCGCCACGCCGCACGAGGCCAAGCAGATCAAGCGCAACGAAGACCTGCTGTGCCTGATACGCGCCCGCCTGCACCTGACGGCTCAGCGCCGAGAAGACCGCCTGGTGTTCGACCTGCAGACCGCCGTGGCCGAGTCCTTCGGCTACAGCTCCGAAGACGATGATGGCCAGCCAGTGCGTGCCAGCGAGGCTTTGATGCGCCGCTACTACTGGGCGGCCAAGGCCGTGACCCAGCTCAGCCACATCCTGATGCTGAACATCGAGGAACGGCTGAACCCCTCCACCCACCTGCTGCGGCCGATCAACGCCCACTTTTTTGAAAAAGCCGGGATGATCGAAGTCGCCAGCGACGACCTGTACCACCGACACCCGCACGCCATTCTGGAGACCTTCCAGGTCTACGCCTGCACCCTGGGCGTGCGCGGCCTGTCGGTGCGCACGCTGCGCGCCCTTTACGGCGCCCGCAGCCTGATGACCTCGCAGTTCCGCAAGGACCCGGTGAACCGCGCCACCTTCATGCGCATCCTGCAGCAGCCGGCCGGCATCACCCATGCGCTGCGGCTGATGAACGATACCTCCGTGCTGGGCCGCTACCTGTGGGTGTTCCGGCGCATCGTCGGGCAGATGCAGCACGACCTGTTCCACGTCTACACCGTAGACCAGCACATCCTGATGGTGCTGCGCAATGTGCGCCGCTTCTTCATGGCCGAGCATGCGCACGAATACCCGGCCTGCTCGCAGCTGGGTGCCGGCTGGGATAAGCCCTGGATCTTGTTTGTGGCGGCGCTGTTCCACGACATCGCCAAGGGACGTGGCGGCGACCATTCCGAGCTGGGCGCGCTGGAAGTACGGCACTTCTGCAGCCAGCATGGCATCAACCGCGAAGACGGCAAGCTCATCGAATTCCTGGTCAACGAACACCTGACCATGAGCCGCGTGGCGCAAAAGGCCGACCTCAGCAACCCCGACGTCATCAGCGCCTTCGCCAAACGCGTAGGCAACGAACGCTATCTGACCGCCTTGTACCTGCTGACCGTAGCCGACATCCGCGGCACCAGCCCCAAGGTCTGGAACGCCTGGAAGGGCAAGCTGCTGGAAGATCTATACCGCACCACCCTGCGCAGCCTGGGTGGCCGCGCACCCGATCCGCAGGCCGAGGTAGAGGCGCGCAAGCGTGAAGCCCTGGTGCTGCTGGCCCTGCACGCCCAGCCTTTTGAGTCGCACAAAGCCCTGTGGGACACGCTGGACGTAGGCTACTTCATGCGCCACGACGCAGCCGACATCGCCTGGCACACGCGCCAGCTATCGCGCCATCTGGCCTTCCCGGCGCCGCTGACGGTGCCGCCGCATGCGGTGAAACCGGTGGTGCGCGCCCGCCTGTCGCCAGTCGGCGAAGGCCTGCAGGTGATGGTCTACACGCCCGACCAGCCCGATTTGTTTGCGCGCATCTGCGGCTTCTTCGACCAGGCCGGCTTCAGCATCGTGGACGCCAAGGTGCATACCGCCCGCAACGGCTTCGCGCTGGACACCTTCCAGGTGGTCACGGCCATGCTGCCCGAGCACTACCGCGAGCTCACCAGCATGGTGGAAAACGACCTGGACCACACCCTGGCCCAGCAAGGCCCGCTGCCACCGCCCAGCAAGGGCCGGGTATCGCGCCGGGTGAAGAGCTTCCCCATCGCGCCGCGCGTAGACCTGCGCCCTGACGAAAAGGCCCAGCGTTGGCTGCTGAACATCTCTGCCAGCGACCGCGCCGGTCTGCTGTACCTGGTGGCCCGTGTGCTGGCCAAGCACAACCTCAGCGTGCTGCTGGCCAAGGTCACCACCCTGGGCGAGCGCGTGGAAGACAGCTTTTTGGTGCAAGGCCCGGAGCTGCAGTACAACCGCAACCAGATCGAGATCGAGACCGAGCTGCTGGACGCACTGGCCGCCAAATGAAGCAAGACGTCAGCTAAAAACTGGCGCCAAACTGATAAGCTCCAGATCACAGAAATCCTTCTGAACTGGTCCGCCCTGCACTTGGGGCGGCCAGCCTGTTTCCACCTATCCACCGGAGAAAACCATGGCCAAAGGTCAACAAAAAACCAATAAAGAAACCAAGAAACCCAAGAAGGACACATCTCCACCCAAGCCCATTTCGGGTGAAGCCGTGCGCCCCACCATCACCACCGTGGTGCCAGTGCGCGGCAAGCTCAAGAAGGTTTAAAGGTTTCCCAGGCCACTGCTATTGAATCAATAGCTGCCTCCGCAGGATATACGGGCGCCAGTGCCTGATTTCTCTTAAATATCCCGACTGCGGATGGAGCCGCTCACAGCAAGGGACGCAGCTCCCTTGCCGCCTCCAACAACACCGGTAACAACTCTTTGCGCAGCACCTCTTGCTGCAGCCGTTGCGGCGTGGTCACCACATTCAGCGCAGCCACCGTCTTGCCCTGCAGATTGCGCAGCGGAATCGCCAGGGCATGCACGCCCAATTCGTGCTCTTCACTGGCCACGCAGTAGTCGTCAACGCGCACCTGCGCAACCACCGCACGAAAGACTTTTGTGTCGGTAATAGTGTGCGCGGTCAGCCGGGCCAGGCTACGCCCCTTCATCCAGGCATTAAAGCTGGACTTGGTCTCCACCGCCAGCAGCACCCGCCCGGTGGAAGTGGCATGGGCTGGCAAGCGTGCACCCAGGTGCAGGCCATACGCCAGCACGCGCAAGGGCCCGCCACTGCGGTCATTGCCACTGCGCGCCACGATGACCACCTCGTCGCCATCACGCACCACGGCCGAGAACGACTCCAGTGTCTGCGCCGCCAGCCGGTTCAGCGTGGGTTGCAGCACCCGCGGCAGCTGGGCCGAAGCCAGATAACTACCTGAAAAACGCAGCACCTTGGCCGCAAGCCAGAAGTAGCTGCCATCGGTATCCAGGTAGCCCAGGTGCGCCAGGGTCAGTAAATGGCGCCGGGCGGCAGCCCGCGTCAGGCCCGCACGCTGCGCCGCCAGGGTGGCGTTCAGGCGCTGGCGCTGCGTGTCAAAACTCTCCAGCACCGCCATGCCTTTGGCCATGCCTTCGATCAAATCGGCTTTCTGAATCTCCATGGGCGCCCTTTTGTGGATGTTTGCGCGGTGATCGCGCAGCAGTCCCGATGATCGCACAAAGAGCGCCGAATGGCCGCCACAGAACGTTCCCGGCAGCCTAAGCTAACAGGCAAATTACGCCCTCAGGAGACACCCCATGCGAACCCAGGTTGCCATCGTCGGAGCCGGCCCGTCCGGCCTGCTGCTCGGCCAGTTGCTGCACAAAGCCGGCATAGACAACATCATCATCGAACGCCAAAGCCCCGACTACGTGCTGGGCCGCATCCGCGCCGGCATACTGGAACAAACCACGGTGGACATGCTGCGCGAAGCCGGTGTGGGGCCCCGCATGGAGGCCGAAGGTGTGGTGCACCACAGCATTGAGCTGGTGTTCTCCGGCGTGCGGCATGCGATCGACGTGCATGGACTGACCAACGGCAAGGTGGTCACCGCCTACGGCCAGACCGAACTCACCCGCGACCTGATGGATGCACGCAGCGCCGCTGGCCTAACAACCATCTACCAGGCTGCCAACGTCAGCGTGCATGATTTCGACAGCGAACACCCCAAAGTGCACTACCAGAAGGATGGCAAGAACTTCGAGCTGGAATGCGACTTCATCGCCGGCTGCGACGGCTTCCACGGCGTCTGCCGTGCCAGTGTGCCCGAGGGCTCCATCACCGAATACGAAAAGGTCTACCCGTTTGGCTGGTTGGGTGTGCTGGCCGATGTGCCGCCCGTGTCGCCGCACGCCATCGTCTACGGCAACAGCGAACGCGGCTTCTCGCTGTGCTCGATGCGCAGCCTGACGCGCAGCCGCTACTACGTACAGTGCCCCTTGACCGACAAGGCCGAGGACTGGAGCGACCAGCGCTTCTGGGACGAGCTGCGCAGCCGCCTGGACCCGGACCTAGCCGAGCGCATCGTCACCGGCCCTACGCTGGAGAAAAGCATCGCCCCGCTGCGCAGCTTCGTAGCCGAACCGATGCGCTTTGGCCGCATGTTCCTGGCCGGCGACGCCGCCCACATCGTGCCTCCCACCGGCGCCAAGGGCCTGAACCTGGCCGCTAGCGACGTCAAGTATTTGTCCAGCGCCTTCATCGAGTTCTATGCCGAAAAGAGCGCGGCTGGTATCGACACCTATTCACAGCGCGCCCTGGCTCGCATCTGGAAGGCCGAGCGCTTCTCGTGGTGGCTGACCTCGCTGATGCACAAGTTCCCCGACACCGGTGCCTTTGGTCAGCGCATGCAGGAAGCCGAACTGGAATACCTGGTGAACTCCACCGCCGCCTCCACGGTGCTGGCGGAAAACTATGTGGGCCTGCCGCTGAACCTGGGGCGCTGAGCCCTGGCATTTGCTATCAAATAAATAGCTACTTGCGCAGACGATACCTGCGCTAGCAGCCTATTTCTCATAAAACCACTCAACCCAAGGTGCCAGCTTCGATGGTGATGCGGCGCTCGCAGCGGGCGGCGATAGCGCGGTCATGCGTCACCAGTACCAGGGTCGTACCCTGCTCACGGTTTAGCGCGAACATCAACTCCATCACCGTCTCGCCAGTGGCAAAGTCCAGGCTGCCTGTGGGTTCGTCGGCAAGCAATACGGCCGGCTGCACCACAAAGGCCCGCGCCAGGGCCACGCGCTGCTGCTCTCCCCCGCTGAGCAGCTTGGGGTAATGGCCGAGGCGCTGGCCCAGGCCGACGCGCCCCAGCATCTCGGTAGCGGCTTTGCGCGCGTCCTTGCGGCCTATGAGTTCCAGCGGCAGCATCACGTTCTCCAACGCGGTCAAATTGCCCATCAGCTGGAAGCTCTGGAACACAAAACCCAGCTTCTGCGCCCGCAATGCGGCCCGGGCGTCTTCACTTAGCGCAAAAATATCCTGGCCGGCGATGTGAACTGTGCCCTGCGTGGGTGTATCCAAGCCTGCAATGATGGACAACAAGGTGCTTTTGCCGGAACCTGACGCGCCCACGATGGCCACAGTCTCCCTGGGCGCTAGTGAGAAATCGATATCACGCAAAATGGAGAGCGTGCCGGTAGAGTCGGTCACCGACTTGGAGACATGCTCTACAGAAATCACAGCACCTGGGGACAGATTTGGCATGAAAGGCTTTGAGTTTTGAAACGTAGACACTTTATCGCGACATGGACCCTGGCCGCCGCTGTGGGGTCATCCGGTGCCTGGGCCAAGACCACGCCGAACATTCTGGTGGTGGGCGATAGCATCAGCGCCGAATACGGCCTGCCCCGCGGCACGGGCTGGGTAGCTCTGCTGGAGAAGCGCCTGGCCGAACAAAAGATCCAGGCCGTGGTGCACAACGCCAGCATCAGCGGAGACACCACTTCGGGTGGCCGCTCGCGTCTGGCCGGCCTGCTGGGCTTTTACCAACCGACGCTGGTGGTGATTGAATTGGGTGGCAATGACGCGCTGCGCGGCCTGCCCCTGCAATCCACCGAGGACAATTTGCGCCAAATGACCGAAACCGCCCAGAAAGCCGGTGCCAAGGTGCTGCTGGTCGGCATGCAGGTGCCGCCGAACTACGGACGTGATTACGCGAATCGCTTCCAGAGCACGTTCGAGAGGGTGGCAAAGACGGAGAAAACCGGTTTGGTGCCCTTCTTGCTGAAAGGCGTGGCGGATGCGCCGGACCCGGTGGCTTTGTTCCAGCCAGACCGCATCCACCCCAAGGCGGAGGCGCATCCTACGTTGCTGAACAACGTGTGGCCGGAGCTGAAAAAGCTGCTGAACTAAAAAACGAAGGAAAGATCAGGCGTCGCTGGAGGCGTCGGGCGGTGGGGTTTGCGTTGCATCGCCCTGATCCTGCACACCGTCGTCCGTGATGCCGTCGTGCTTGCGCTCGCTCTTGGCCTTCAGCTTGTCTTCCTTCTTCTTTTTCTTGGCCAGCTCTTTTTGACGCTTTTCGTATCCGTAATTTGGTGTTGCCAAGGTGGTCTTCTTTCAAAATAAGGCTACCACTTTAACAGCTTGGCCGGCGCCCGGATATTCGGCTGCCCCAGGATCTAACCGCTGGGCTGCGCCAGTTTCCGCAGCGCCTGCGCCAAGTCTGCTTGCAGATCCGCCACCGCCTCCAAACCCACGGAGAAGCGTACCAGCGTGCCTCGCGCCAGATGGTCCGGCCAGCCTACCCGCATGCGCTCCAGTTCGTAAGGCACCACCAGACTCATCGGACCGCCCCAGCTATAACCCAGCTTGAACAAAGCCAGGGCATCGCAAAAGGCGTCCACCTGCGCCGAGGTATAGCGCGGGTCCAGCACCACGCTGAACAAGCCGGCGGCCGCATCCTGCGCGCCACACAGCGCCTGCCAGTGCGTATGGCCAGGCGAACCCGCCAGCGCAGGGTGCAGCACCTGTACAAACTCGGCCTGCTGGCGGCACCATTGCACCAAGGCGCGGGTCGCCATGTCGTGGGCCCGGTAGCGCAATGCCATGCTGGGCAAGGAGCGCAGCACCAGCTCGGCATCATTGGCCGCAACACCCAGGCCCAAATGCATATGGGTGCGCTGAACCCTGCGGTGCAGCGCAGGGTCGCGGGTGACGACGCTGCCCATCAGCACATCGCCGCCCCCGCTGGGGTACTTGGTCAGCGCATGGACGGACAGGTCCACGCCGAGCGTGGTCCCGCTGCCAGGCAGCAGATCAAAGGGGTTGAAGGCCAGGCCCGCACCCCAGGTGTTGTCCAGCGCGCACCAGACCTGGCGATCACGGCAGACCTGCAGCAAAGCCGGCAGGTCTGGGAACTCCAGGGTAACGGAGCCCGCAGCCTCGACCCACACCAGCCGGGTGGTCGGCGTGATCTTGGCCGCCAGATCGCCTGGATTCATGGGGTCGTAAACCTGGGTGCTGATGCCCCAGCGCGCCAACTCGCCTTCCGAGAAGGCCTTGTTGGGGCCGTAGACGTTGTCGGGTAACAGCATGCTGTCGCCGGCCTTCAGCAGGGCCAGAGCCACATTGGCGATGGCCGCCAAGCCGCTGGGCACCAGCACGCAGTAGCTGCCACCTTCCAGCGTCGCGATGCGCTCTTCCAGCGTGTAGGTGGTGGGCGTGCCGTGCAGGCCGTAGGTGTAGGCCGACTTGTCTTTCCATTCGTACTCGCGCATGGCGGCCACGGACGGAAAGATGACGGTCGACGCCTTGAACACGCCAGGCTGCGGCGCCGCAAACGCCGCAGGCGGCGCGTACGGGTGGTGGATCAGCTGGGTGGAAGGATGGGGACGGCTCGCCACGGATCGCTTGCGTCTGCCGCGCTTACAGCTTCCACTTTTCCATCAGCTGGGCTGGACGCATGGCGTCGTAGCCCTCGAAAGGCTGATGGATCCAGGGATTGGTGGGCAAAAACTCGACCGAATAGTCGGGCGTAAAGACGGAAACCGCCTTGGTCCAGATCACGGCGCTGCGCAGCTCGGTGATGGGCGCGTAGTCGCTCTTGAGCTGACGCACCACCGCGTTCAGCGTGTGGCCGGTATCAGCCAAGTCATCCACCAGCAGCACCTTGCCAGCAATTTCACCCTTGGGTGTAGTGATGAAGCGGGCGATATCCAGCACGCCCTGCTGGCGGCCGGCATCTGCACGGTACGAACTGGTGGACATGATGGCCAGAGGCTTGTCGAAGATGCGTGACAGCACATCGCCAGGGCGCAAACCACCGCGCGCCAGGCACAGGATATTGTCAAATTCCCACCCCGACTGGTGGACTTTGAGGGCCAGCTTTTCGATCAGGCTGTGGTATTCGTCATAACTGACGTACAGGTGCTTGCCGTCTTCTGTCAACATGGGGAATTACTCCTGAAATAATAGCTACTGGCGCTGGCGCTATCTGCGCCAGCGGCCAATTTATTCAATAACTCAAGCAGCCTTGTAAGGGTGCTGCATCATGATGGTGTGGTCGCGGTCCGGGCTGGTCGAGACCATGGCGATGGGCACACCCGTCACCTCTTCAATGCGGCTCAGGTAGCGGCGCGCATTCTCGGGCAGCTTGCTGTAGTCGGTCACGCCCACGGTGGAATCGGTCCAGCCATCGATGGCTTCGTACACTGGCACGCAGCGCGCGATATCGTCTGCACCCATGGGCAGGATATCAACCAGCTCGCCGTCCAGCATGTAGCCGGTGCAGAGTTGCAGCACGTCGATGCCGTCCAGCACATCCAGCTTGGTAATGCACAGGCCGCTCAGGCCATTGACCTGGGCGCTGCGCTTGAGCAGGGCCGCATCAAACCAGCCGCAACGGCGGCTGCGGCCGGTGGTTACGCCCTTTTCAGCTCCGACAGTGCTCATGTGGTAGCCAGGCGTGCCGGGCTTTTCCCATTCAAGTTCGGTCGGGAACGGACCGCCGCCCACGCGGGTGCAATAGGCCTTGGTGATGCCCAGGATGTAGTGCAGCATGCCCGGGCCCACGCCGGAACCGGCAGCGGCATTGCCAGCCACGCAGTTGCTGGAAGTCACGTAGGGGTAGGTTCCGTGGTCCACGTCCAGCAACGTGCCTTGTGCGCCTTCAAACAGCAGGTTGGCACCGGCTTTGTGGGCGTCATTCAATTCACGCGACACGTCGGCCATCATCGGCTTGAGCAACTCGGCATGGCGCATGGACTCGGCATAGACCGTGTCGAAATCGATCGCAGGAGCATGCAGGAACTGGGTCAGCACGAAGTTGTGCAGCTCCAGCAGCTCACGCAGCTTGGTAGCGAAACGCTCGGGGTATTTCAGGTCCTGCACGCGCAGCGCACGGCGGGCAATCTTGTCCTCATAGGCAGGACCGATACCGCGACCTGTGGTGCCGATCTTCTCGGTGCCGCCCTTTTCGCGCAGCGCTTCGCGGGCGATGTCGATAGCCGCGTGGAACGGCAGGATCAGCGGGCAGGCCTCGCTGATGCGCAGGCGCGAACGCACTTCGACACCCGCCTTTTCCAGCCCTTCGATTTCTTCAAACAGCTTGGCTGCCGACAACACCACACCATTGCCTATGTAGCATTTGACGCCAGCGCGCATGATGCCGCTGGGAATCAGGTGCAAGGCCGTCTTCACGCCGTTGATGACCAAGGTGTGGCCCGCGTTGTGACCGCCTTGGAAGCGCACCACGCCCTGGGCGCTTTCGGTGAGCCAATCGACCAGCTTGCCCTTGCCTTCATCGCCCCATTGCGTACCCACCACGACGACATTGCGACCAGGAACCAGATTTGTTTGGGTGTTCATCTCAGAAATTTTCTTAAATAACTTGCACGACCCACTGCCCAGCCGCTTGCTGAAGCACGCGATCGCAATGGAACTCATCAACTTCACTTTCGTGACCTGGCAACACGCAGACCACGATCTCACCTTCGGCGCGCAGTGCAGCAATAGCCGCGCGCAAATCGTCGGCATGGCCCCAAGGCGCGCGGATGGCGGCCCGCAGCGGACGTGGGCCCACGGCCCCCACCAACTGCTTCAGGTCCAGACTGAACCCAACCGCCGGGCGATTACGACCAAAGACCGCTCCCACCTCGTCATAACGGCCGCCACGCACCAAGGCATCGCCAGCGCCTTGCGCATAAATCGCAAAGCGTGCACCGCTGTAGTAGGCATAACCGCGCAGATCGGCCAGATCAAAGCTGACCGGCGTGCCGGCCAGCTGTTCCGCCAGCCACTGCAGATCACGCAGCGCGTCCTGGATGGCCGGCAAACTTGGCAGCACACGAAGTGCCTGCTGCAGGATGCTGGCATCGCCATACAACTGCACCAAGGCCAACAGGGCGTCACGCGTCACCGCCGGGAAGTCCTGACACAACTCGGCCAGCTCAGTAGCATCTTTGTTGGCCAGCGCAGCATGGATACGTGCCAACAGATCAGGCGCAGGCGCCACTTCTGCCAGCAGAGCACGTGCAATACGCGCGTCACCCATATCGACCGTGATGCCTTGGACCTCAGCCGCTCGCAGGCAGTCCAGCGACAGCTGCAAGACCTCCAGATCGGCTTCCAGGCCGGCATGGCCGTAAATTTCTGCGCCCAGTTGCAGCGGTTCGCGGGTGGCATGCGGACGATCTGGCCGGGTATGGGCCACCGGACCGCAATAGCACAGGCGCGTCACACCCTTGCGGTTGAGCAAATGGGCATCGATACGTGCAACCTGGGGCGTGGTGTCAGCGCGCACGCCCAACATCCGCCCGGACAGCTGGTCTACCAGTTTGAAGGTTTGCAGATCCAATGCCTCGCCGGTACCGGTCAGCAAGGACTCCAGATGCTCCAACAGAGGCGGCATGACCAGCTCGTACGCATAGCCACGGGCGGTGTCGAGCAAAGCGCGACGCAGTTCTTCGATGTGCCGTGCCTCGGAAGGCAGGACATCGGCAATGTGATCCGGGAGGACCCAAGCAGACATGGGATTTGGGGAGGCTGTTAAAAAAGAGATTTTACCGGGCTTGGGCACGGGTAAAAACCGCCACGGTACTTTTCCTGCAATCCGTGGCGTTCAAGCGGGACGCAGCCCCTATGTCAGCAGCAGAAACAAAACCAGCCCGAGCAGCATGCTGCACAGACCAAAGAAGCGTAGCTGGCCGTCTTGCAGCTCCAAAAGCTGCTTGAACATATTGCGCCAGGTAGACGGTGATAGAAAAGGCAACAGCCCCTCTATCACCAGCACCAGGGCCAGAGCGGCCCAGAGGCTATTGCCGTCTTCCAAGATTACTTCTTACCGGCAGGCGCAGCAGCACTGCTGCCGCTACCGCGCATGGCTTTGAAGAAGTCCGACGATGGGTCCAAAACCATCACATCGCTCTTCTTGTTGAAGCTGGCTTTGTAGGCATCCAGGCTGCGGTAGAACTGGGCAAACTGGGGGTCTTTGCCAAATGCATCGGCATAAATGCGAGAAGCCTCGGCATCCCCCTCGCCCTTGATTTTCTGGGCCTCACGGGTGGCATTGGCGATGGTCACTTCGCGTTGCTTATCGGCATCGGCGCGGATCTTTTCACCCTCGGCAGCACCCGTGGAACGCAACTCATTGGCCACGCGCTTGCGTTCGGCCTCCATGCGACGGTAGACCGATTCGGTGATGGCCTCCACGTAGTCCACACGCGTAATACGTACATCCACTACATCCACACCCCAAGGCTTGGAGCCCTGCACGGCCTCTTGAACTTCGCGCTTTACATCGGCCATCAATGCTTCGCGCTTCAGTGACAGCAGCTCCTTCACCGTGCGCTTGTTGACTTCTTCCTGGAAGGCATTGCGCACCACGCGATTCAGCTGATTGGCGCCGGCGTTCTCATCCAGGCCCACGTTACGGATGTAGTCGGACGGCGTCGAAACGCGCCAGCGCACATACCAGTCAATCACCACGCGTTGCTTTTCAGCGGTCAGCATGGGCTCGGCGTCGGTGCTGTCCAGGGTCAGCAATCGCTTGTCGAGATAAGTGACATTCTGAAACGGTGGCGGCAACTTGAAGTTCAGACCGGGCTCGGTTATCACCTCTTTAATCTGGCCCAGGGCGTAGACCACACCAAACTGGCGCTGATCCACCACGAACAACATGGAGCTCAGCAGCGCGAAGACCACCAGCAGGGACGATGCAATAAAACCAACTCTGTTCAAAGTATTCTCCTAACGCACGTCACGGTCACGCGAGCGCGAGTTGTCGCGCGTGCGGGCATCATTCGACACGATCGCTGGCGCAACCGGCACCACCGAGTTGCTTGCCAACGGATCTGCCGTAGTGCTGCTATTTGCGGCACCCACAGCGGCCTGACCTGACATCTGCATGATCTTGTCTATCGGCATGTACAGCAGATTGGAGCCCTGCTTGGAGTCCACCAAGACCTTGGTGACATTGGTATAGATTTGCTGCATGGTGTCCAGATACATGCGATCGCGCGTGACCTGGGGGGCCTTCTGGTATTCGGTCAACACCGAACGGAAACGCTGCGCATCACCTTCGGCCTGGGCCACGATACGGGCCTTGTATGCCTCAGACTCTTCTTGCAGGCGCGACGCGGAACCCACGGCGCGTGGCACCACGTCGTTGGCATAGGCCTGGGCTTCATTCTTGGCACGTTCACGCTCCTGACCGGCCTTCAGCACATCGTCAAACGCAGCCTGCACCTGCTCGGGCGGACGCACGCCACTTTGCTGCATATTGATGCCAACCACCTCCACACCCAACTTATAGCGGTCCAGAATGGTTTGCATCAGCACGCGCACACGCGGACCAATCTGGTCACGCTCCTCGGCCAGGGCCGTATCCATGCGCATCTTGCCCACCACCTCGCGGACCGCCGTTTCTGCGGCCTGCACCACGGCACCGCTGGGGTCCTTGCTTTCAAACAGGAAAGCACGCGCATCGTTCAAACGGTATTGCACAGCGAACTTGATCTCGACGATGTTTTCATCTTCGGTCAGCATGGCGGATTCGCGCAAGCCAGTGGCCTTGATTATGGAATCGCGCCCCACATCCACAGAACGGATCTGGGTGACGGAAACCAGCTCGTGGCGCTGTACGGGGTAAGGCAGACGCCAGTTGAAGCCCGCCCCCACCGTGGATTTGTACTTGCCAAACTGGGTGATCACGGCCTGTTGGCCTTCCTGCACGATGAAAAAGCCGGTGCCCAGCCAAATCAGCAGAACCACGCCAGCAATCAAACCGATGCCGACACCCGCATTCTTCATGTCGGGCTGAAAACTGCCACCACCGCCACCGGAAGATCCGTTGCCGCGCGAATTATTCTTGTTGCCGCCAAACAGCCCGCCCAATTTGCGGTTGAAGTCACGCCACAGCTCATCCAGGTCCGGCGGGCCTTGGTTCGGACCCTGGCCGCGGTTGGGCGTGTTCTTGGCCGGCTCTTCCGGTTTTTGAGAGCCATCGGACCCATTGTCGTCACCACGGCCCCAGCGCGGGTCGTTCAAGTTGAACATACCCCGGAGTCGTCCTGGCAGGATGGCCATAGTAAAAGCCCGTAAATTGAGATTCATTCGCGCAAGTCTCTCGGTTGTCATTCCTGTATTGTGCCTATGGAAACACCGTCGCCGAGCCATTCCGGGGATTGCGTGGGGGCATCTGCCTTGGACATTTTGGCCAAGGACAGTTCCGCCAGCTTCTGCCGCAACGCCGGCATTCCGTCTCCGGTACGGGCACTTAAAAAAATTCGAGGGACCTGCTGGCCATCTACCTCGATTTCATCTTGCATCTGGAGCGGCCAACGCGATTTATCAAGGGCATCCAGCTTGTTAAATACCAGCAGTTGGGGCACATCGTCAGCACCTATCTCTCTCAGCACCATGCCGACTTCGGCCATCTGCTCAGGAAAGTTCGGGTTGGAGGCATCCACCACATGCAACAGCAAGTCGGCATCGGCTGCTTCTTGCAGGGTTGCTCGGAACGCATCCACCAATCCGTGCGGCAGATCGCGGATAAACCCCACGGTGTCGGACAAGGACACGGACCGCCCGGCCTCACCCAGGTATAGCTGACGAGTAGTGGTGTCCAGCGTGGCAAACAACTGGTCGGCGGTGTAGGCCCGTGCCTTCACCAAGGTGTTGAACAGTGTGGATTTGCCGGCGTTGGTATAGCCGACCAAAGAAATCGTAAAGGCATCGCGGCGCGAACGTTGGCGCCGCTGCGTGCTGCGCTGACGCACCACTTTTTGCAACCGCTCTTTGGTGCGCTTGATGGATTCGCCCAGCATACGGCGATCCAGCTCGATTTGCTTTTCACCTGGGCCTCCGCGCATACCGATACCGCCGCTCTGTCGCTCCAAATGCGACCAGCGCCTGACCAAACGTGTGCTCAGGTATTGCAGCCGGGCCAGTTCCACCTGCAACTTGCCTTCGTGGCTGCGCGCGCGCTGGGCAAAAATGGTCAGGATCAGCATGGTCCGGTCGTTGACCGGCAACTCACAGTGGCGTTCCAGATTGCGCTGCTGCGCGGGGCTCAAGCTCTGGTCGAAGAGAATCTCGGTCGCGCCATGCATTTGCGCCAGCAGCTTGATCTCATCAGCCTTGCCGCTGCCTACAAACAGCGCAGCATCGGGTGCCTGGCGCTTGCAGGTGATGCGGGCAACCACACGCATACCCGCGGTGTCTGCCAACAGGCCCAGCTCTTCAAGTTCTTTGTCAAAATGCGGTGCCCCCAAATCAACACCGACCAGTACGGCCAGTGGCATGTCAGGCGAATCAGGAGAACTCAAATCAGGAAACAGGTAGAGGGGGAGGTTTTAGTGGACCGGGCAGCGTTGCAGAAGCCCGGTCACCAAAAGAATGACCGGCAATCTCAGGCGGCTGCGTCGGGAGCCGACTCATCCGCAGCGGAGAAATTCACAGCACGGCCAGGAACGATAGTCGAAATGGCGTGCTTGTACACCATCTGGGTCACGGTATTGCGCAACAGCACAACGTACTGGTCAAAAGACTCAATCTGGCCTTGCAGCTTGATGCCATTGACGAGGTAAATCGACACTGGCACATGCTCGCGACGCAAAGTATTGAGAAATGGGTCCTGAAGAAGCTGCCCTTTATTGCTCACGATATTCTCCGTGTTGTGAAGATGTTAAAGAAGGTTGGACCTTACCACAGCGATACCCGTACTTACACTAGGTATGCCTAAGGCCCCACCAAAATTGTTGAGACTCGTTCAGTCGTCTTTATCGGCGTAAGGATTGGCTGCTGACTTCATCTGGATACGCAATGGCGTACCGGTGAGATTGAAGGCCTTGCGGAAACGACCCTCCAGAAAGCGCTTGTACGCGTCGGTCACATGCTCCAGCGAATTGCCGTGGATGATGATGACCGGTGGGTTCATGCCGCCCTGGTGGGCATAGCGCAGCTTGGGACGGAACATACCGGCACGCTGCGGGCTCTGGAAGGCCGTAGCCTCCAGCAGCAGACGCGTGAGCACCGGCGTGGACATCTTGCACATGGCGGCCTGGTGCGCCTGCAGGATCGAGGCCCACAACGGCCCCAGCCCCTGGCGTTTGGTCGCCGAGATGAAATGCATGGACGCAAACTTCAAAAACGCCAGTCGGGTCTCGATCGAGCGCTGCACCAGTTGCCGCTGGTAGGCGTCCACAGCGTCCCATTTGTTGATTGCCAGCACCACCGAGCGCCCGCTTTCCAGGATGTAGCCAGCGATATGGGCATCCTGGTCGGTCACACCCTGGGTCGCGTCAATCAGCAGCAGCACCACATGGCAGGTCTCGATCGCCTGCAAGGTCTTCACCACCGAAAACTTCTCGATGGCTTCAAAAACCTTGCCCTTGCGGCGCAGGCCGGCGGTGTCGATCAACTCGAACTTGTGGCCGTTGCGCTCGAAGGGCACACTGATGGCATCCCGGGTCGTACCGGGCATATCAAATGCCACCAGTCGCTCTTCGCCCAGCCAGGTATTGATCAGCGTGGATTTGCCCACATTCGGGCGGCCCGCCACGGCCAGCTTGGTCACGCCGATGTCTTCGGCCTCGACCTCTTCATCCGGATCGGGCAGATTCAAGGGAGCCAGCGCCAGATCGACAAGGCCGCGAATGCCCTGCCCGTGCGCTGCCGAGACGGGGTACACCTCGCCCAGACCCAGTTCATAGAAATCCACCAACTGGTGGCCTTCCTTCATGCCTTCGGCTTTGTTGGCCGTCAGTATGCAGGGCTTGCCCAGGCGACGCAGGTACTTGGCAATATCGTGGTCCTGGGCAGACAGGCCGCCGCGGGCATCCACCACGAAGATCACCACATCGGCCTCGGCAACCGCCTGGCGCGTCTGTTTGGCCATTTCCTTGTAGATACCGCTTTCGGCATCCGGCTCGAAGCCGCCGGTATCAATCACGATGTATTCGTGCTTGCCCTGACGGCCGTTGCCGTAGTGGCGGTCGCGGGTCAGACCGGCGAAGTCCGCCACGATCGCATCACGCGACTTGGTGAGGCGATTGAAGAGTGTAGATTTGCCCACATTGGGGCGACCGACTAAGGCCAAGACTGGTTTCATGGTATGGCGCAGATCGGCTGACGCAAATTAGTTATTCAGGCTGAAAGCCAAAAACACCGCCGCTGCGGGTCACAACGACAACGGTGTTGCCCGCCAATACGGGGGGAGTCACGATGGGCGAGCCATCGGTGGGCAAGCGGTTCAAGAGAGAACCGTCTTCGCGGGAGACGAAATGTACCAGACCCGCGCCATCGCCCACCACCAGCGAGCGGCCCACTGCCAGCGGCGCCGACAGGTTGCGGTAACGCAAACGCTCGGAAACCCAGGCGCGCTCACCATCGGTACGGCGCCAGGCCACGATGTTGCCATCGTCTTCGGAGCCATAGACAAAACGGTCATCGCCATGCACACCAATGGAGCCCACATCTGGCTTGGTCCACAGCAAGCTGCCGCGCGACGCATCCACACAGCCCACCGCAGCCTGGAAGGCCCGTGCACACACCACACCGCCAATCCGGCTGACACCACCCACCAAGTCCACCAACCGCTCAACATCATTGGTGCCGCGCGGCGAAGCGATCGGTGCCTCCCAACGGGTACTGCCATTGTTCGGGTTCATGCCCACCAGGCGACCAGACATGCCGGCGACCAAGGTATCGCCCACAGCCATCAGCACGCCGGACTGGCTCAGCACCAAGGCCTCGCCGGTGCGTTGCTGGTTCCACAATTTGCGGCCCGTGGCGCCATCAAAGGCATTGACGGAACGGTCAGCAGCCAACACGAACACACGCCCGCCGGCCACCAGCGGCGCGGTCAGAGTCTGGGCTGCCAGGCGCTGGCGCCACAGCACGCGACCGGCCTGCAGGCCGACTACCTGGTTGTCACGCGTGACCACGGCCGTCAATGTGCCGTCGCTGCCCACGCCGGCAGACAAGGGTCCGCCTACAGCCACACGCCACAGCGATTGGCCGCTTTTCGCGTCCAGCGCCGACACCGCGCCATCGGCACCCGCCAGGGTCACCGTCCCACCCGAGACGTTGACGGACATTGGGAACCCCGCCTCACCCAGTCTTACGTTCCAGGCAGTACGAACGCCCAGCAAGGCCACGTTGGCGGGCAAATCTACGGGCTTGGGTTTTTCGGGGGTGCTGGAGCAGGCAGCCAGCACCGCTACCAAAACAATAGCTACCGGCGCACGAAATATCTGCGCAAAAGGCATATTTTTCATTATTTTTTGACTTCCACAGAGACAGGGCCTGCAGGCGTGACCACGGGGACTGCAGGACGCGGGTCCACGCCCAGACTGTTGAGCTTGACCTCTACCAGACGGCGGTACTGGTCTTGTTCGTCCAGGCCTTTGTAGGCGATCTGGTACTGGGCGATGGCGTCAGTCTTCTTGTCTTGCACCAGGTAGATATCGCCCCTGCGGTCGGCGACCAGTGGTTCAAAATCCTTGGGGAAGCTGCCCGACAACTGCTTCAAAGCATCGTCGTAGCTCTTGGCTTCCAGCAGCACGCTGGCCAGACGCAAATGGGCGATGGCCTGGTAGCCCTCGTCAGAAGACTGCTCGGCCACCCAGGTCAGGGCCGCCTTGGCTTCATCTGGCTTGCTCTTTTCATACAGGCTCTTGGCAGCCAGCAGGCCGGCCTGCTGGGCGAATGCCGTACGGCCGAACTTGTCCTTCATGTCGGAAAAAGCGCGCTCCACCATAGCCACGTCACCGGCTTTGGATGCGCGGTCCACCTCGTCGTACAGGGCGGCCGCCTGAGCTGCCTGGCTGCGCTGCCAGTATTGGTAGCCGTTCCAGCCGGCGAATGCGGCCAGCACCACAATCAAGGACCAGGTGATCAAATTGCCAAAACGGTTCCAGAAAGCTTTGAGCTCGTCAAGCTGTTCTTGTTCTTCAAGGTCGAGGTGGTTTGCCATAAGGTTCTAAGAGTCAAGCGTTCGATTGTAGGGTCGGTGCCCAGGTGGCCACATCGGCCAGGGACTGGGTGGTTTGCACTCCGCTGCCGTCGCGCAGGGATTTGACCGTCACCAGGTTTTGCGCCAGCTCGTCGGCTCCAAAAATCAGGGCAAACCGGGCTCCGCTGCCGTCGGCCTTCTTCAGCTGCGACTTCATGCTGCCCATGCCCTCGCCGGCTCCGGCGTGCATTTGCACCTGCACACCGGCGCGGCGCAAAGTTTGCAGGGTTTGCATGGTGACCGGCAAGGCGGCGATATCAGGCACGACCGCATAAACGTCGGCCGCTTGCGCAGGCAACTCGGCGCCCTGCTCCTTGATCAACTCCAGCACGCGCTCAATGCCCATGCCCCAGCCGACGGCCGGCGTGGGCTTGCCGCCCAACAGCTCGAACAGGCCGTCATAGCGGCCACCGCCGCACAAGGTGCCCTGGGCGCCCAGCTCGTCGGTGATGAATTCGAACACCGTGTGGCTGTAGTAGTCCAGGCCACGCACCAGGCGCGGATTCACGGTCCACTGCACGCCACAGCTGGTCAGCAGGGTCTGCACTGTATCCAGATGCTTGAGCGAGGCCTCGCCCAGGTAGCTGAGCAGCTGCGGCGCGTCCTGCACCATGGCCTGCATGGCTGGGTTCTTGGTATCCAGAATGCGCAGCGGATTGGTCAGCAAACGGCGCTGGGCATCGGTGTCCAGCAAGTCGCGGTGCTGTTCGAAATAGGCGATCAGCGCGGCGCGGTGCGCCTGGCGCTCGGCCGGCACGCCCAGACTGTTCAGCTCGACGCGCACATTGCGCAGGCCCAGGTTGGCAAACAGCTCGCTGGCCAGCAGCATGATCTCGGCGTCGACCTCAGGGCCAGAGAAACCCAGGGCCTCCACGCCCAGCTGGTAGAACTGGCGGTAGCGGCCGCGCTGGGGCCGCTCGTGGCGGAACATGGGACCCATGTAGTACAGACGCTTACCGCCGTCATAGGTCAGGTTGTGCTGGATGGCCGCGCGCACCACGCCGGGCGTGTTTTCGGGGCGCAGGGTCAGCTGCTCGCCGTTCAGCCGGTCTTCGAAGGAGTACATCTCCTTCTCGACGATGTCTGTAGTTTCACCCGTGCCGCGCACAAACAAGGCGGTGGGCTCGACGATAGGCGTGCGGATCATGCGGTAGGCCGAGCGCGCCATCAACGTGCGGACCTTGTCCTCCAGCCACTCCCAGCGCGCGGAGTCGGGCGGCAGTATGTCGTTCATGCCTTTGACGGCAGTGAGTTTGTCAGCCATAAATCCAATTACTATTATTTTGATAGCTACTAGCGCATACTAAATATGCGCCAGAGGCCGATTTGATGCCTAAATCTGGCTACGCAATCGCAGGCGCACCGAAGCGCTTGGCGATGTAGTTTTCGACGATGACCTGGAATTCCTGGGCGATGTTGTCGCCGCGCAGGGTGACGCTTTTTTCACCGTCGATATACACCGGCGCGGCCGGCGCCTCGCCGGTGCCGGGCAAGCTGATGCCGATGTCGGCATGCTTGCTCTCGCCCGGGCCGTTGACGATGCACCCCATCACGGCCACTTTCATGGCCTCGACGCCTGGGTACTGCTTGCGCCAGACCGGCATCTGCGCGCGCAGGAAGTCGTCGATCTGCTTGGTCAGTTCCTGGAATGTCGTGCTGGTGGTGCGACCGCAGCCGGGGCAGGCCGTGACGCTGGGCACAAAGCTGCGCAAGCCCAGGGCTTGCAAGATTTCCGACGCGACCACGACTTCTTGGGTACGGGCTTCGCCGGGCTGCGGCGTCAGCGAGACGCGGATGGTGTCGCCAATGCCTTCTTGCAGCAACACGGCCAGGGCGGCGCTGGAAGCCACTGTGCCCTTGGTGCCCATGCCGGCTTCGGTCAAGCCCAGGTGCAGCGCGTAGCGGCAGCGCTGCGACAGTGCCCGGTACACCGAAATCAGGTCCTGCACGCCGCTGACCTTGCACGACAGAATGATTTGCTCAGGCGCCAAGCCCATGGATTCGGCCAGCTTGGCGGATTCCACGGCCGAGGTGATCAGCGCCTGGTACATCACCGGTTTGGCGTCCCAAGGCACAGCGCGGCGGCTGTTTTCGTCCATCAGGCCGGCCAGCAGCTCCTGGTCCAGGCTGCCCCAGTTGACGCCGATGCGCACAGCCTTATTCCAGCGCATCGCGGCTTCGATCATCTGGCCAAACTGGCGATCGCGCTTGTCGCCCTTGCCCACGTTGCCAGGGTTGATGCGGTATTTGGACAGGGCCTCGGCGCAGGCCGGGAACTCGGTCAGCAGGCGGTGGCCGTTGTAATGGAAGTCGCCGACCAGCGGCACGTCAATGCCCATGCGGTCCAGCTGTTCGCGGATATAGGGCACGGCCTGGGCGGCTTCGGGCGTGTTCACGGTGATGCGCACCATCTCCGAGCCGGCCAGGGCCAGCTCTTTCACCTGAATGGCGGTGCCGATGGCGTCCACCGTGTCGGTATTCGTCATGGACTGGATGCGCACGGGGGCATTGCCGCCCACCGTGACATCTCGGGAGCCCCAGCGCACATGGGCTTGGTAGCTATTGCGCGCGCGCGGCGCGGCAGCCTCTACAGGCGTCAGGAAGTCCATTACTTCACCTCGAATCGGGCAACATGGTCTTTGGCAAAAGGCGTCATGTCAAAAGCCTGGCCACGTACTTGTAATTGCACGGCATCCACACGCCCCACCACCATATTGAACGGCGGGGTACCTGATGGCTGGACGACCTCGCCCGCATTCAGCGTACGGCTAAAAGCCACTACGCCCTTGGCATCGGTGACCTTCACCCAGGATTCCCCCGTAGCCGTCATGACCATGATGGAGGGTGCGCTGGCAGCAGTGAGCGGAGCACTGGCAGCAGCAGCCACAGCGGGCGCCGAGGTCACAGGCGCGGCAACAGGCGCCACCGCGACCGGAGTTGGCAGCACAGCAGAAGCCGCCGGCGCAGGCTCAACCGTGGGTTCTGAAACAGGAGCCTGCGTAGCAACAACCGTAGAAGTATCCACACCTTGGGACACCTCCGACGCCTCTTCCTTGCTTTTCGGCCACAAGAAGACAGCCAAAGCCGCAATCAACAACAGCGCAACGGCCACGACGGAAGGGCTGGGCATTTGCCCTTTCAGGCCGAAACGTGGCCCCGCATGCGGCTGCCTGAAAGGCGCATTGATCGCCGAGTCTGCCGCGCCCAGGCGCGAGGCAGCTCCCTGGGGAAAATGGGCCAGCACCGGTGCAGCGTCGATCTTGAGACTACGACATACGCTGGCGGCCAAGGCTCGCGCAAACATGACGTCAGGCAAGGCATCCAAGCGGCCGGCCTCCAGGGCCTCCAGCTTACCCACCGGCACCTTGAGCGACACCGCCAAGGCTGCCACATGCAGGCCCACAGCCTCACGTCCCTGCCGCAAGAGCTGCCCGGCCCGCACAGCCGAAGGTTCACCCTGGGACAGGGTTTCAGACTCCACCGCAACGGGTGCCGCAGGCACCACTGACTCATTCATCAAATGCCCCTCTCTCATACGCCGCCAGCTCGCGGGATTGTGCATAACGCTTTCGCAGCTGATCCACCAACTGCATCATTGCCTCACGGTTCTCCATGCGGCGCTCCACCTTGATGCCAAGCCACAAGGACTCGGAATTCGCAAGCTCGGAATTATTGATTCTGCGGATATAGAACTGGGCACGTGTCCATTCGCCACGTTGGTACAACAAAGTCGCCAGGTTGTAGCCGGTGATGGGGTTGCCGGGATCGAGCTCATAAGAGCGTGACAAACTGCGTTCCGCCTCGGGCAACAAATTGGCGCGCTGCTGGCAAAGACCTTCCGTCATCAGTGTTTTGGCGCGCGCACTATAGATGGGGTTGGCCAAGGCCTGTTCGAACATCTGCACGGATTCCGCGTATCGGCCTTGCTGACACATCAACCAGCCATAGTTGTGCATGGTGTTGGGCTCACGCGGGTTCAAGGCAAGAGCCCGGCGGAAACTGTCTTCCGCCAGACGCAAATCGTTCAAGCGCATGTAAATCAGGCCGCGCAGATTGAAAGCATCAGAGAACGAGGGGTCAATCACCAGGGCCTGCTTCAGCTCGTCCAGTGCCACCGTAGTTTGGCCTTGCTCGAAATAGCCGATCGCCAATTGCAGGCGGGTACGTGCATGCTTGCGAGCCTCTGGTTCATCTGACGCCGTCACGATGTCAGTCTGGGTGCCTGGATTGGCGGCGACCGCAGGCGTCACATGCCCAGGCGCGCCGCACCCGGCCAGCCACAGCACCATGGCACATCCAGCCAACAGCCCCAATAGGCTGTTACCCCGCAGTTTTTTTTGCATTCCTCAGACCCCTTTGGACGATTCAACCACTGGCGGCACCTGCGCCATCATCACCATACGCTGCTGGGCCATGCGTTTCACCACCTGGGTGCGGTCCTTGACGTCACCGGCCAGCTGACCACAGGCCGCATCGATATCGTCACCCCGGGTCTTACGCACCGTTGTCACGATACCGGCGTCACTCAAGAGTTTGCCAAATGCCGCCACGCGGGCCAGGGGCGAACGCAACAGGCCCGACGCTGGGAAGGGGTTGAAGGGAATCAGATTGAACTTACACCACACGCCGGGGCGGCGGTATTGCTGCACCAGTGCGATCAGCTCCTGGGCATGCTCGGGTTGGTCATTGACGCCATCCAGCATGCAGTATTCAAAGGTGATGAAGTCCCGTGGGGCACGCTCCAAATAGCGGTTGCACGACTCCATCAGCTCGGCCAAGGGGTACTTACGGTTCAATGGAACCAGGTTGTCACGCAGGGGATTGTTCGGCGCATGCAACGACACCGCCAGGGCTACAGGGCAATCCTGCGCCAGGCGGTCGATCATGGGCACCACGCCAGAAGTAGAAACCGTCACCCGGCGGCGCGACAAACCATAACCATGGTCGTCCAGCATCACCCGCAGAGCTGGCACCAAGGCGTTGTAATTCTGTAAAGGCTCGCCCATCCCCATCATGACGACGTTGGAGATGACGCGATCTTCGGTTTTGAGGTGTTTACGCAAGAAGTGCTCAGCAAACCATAGCTGGGCCACAATTTCACCGGTGGTCAGATTGCGACTGAAGCCCTGGTGCCCGGTGGAACAAAATCGACAGCCTACAGCGCAACCGGCCTGGGATGAAATGCACAGCGTGCCGCGGTCGCTCTCAGGGATAAACACCGCCTCAACGGCATTGCCCTCGCCCACGTCAAACAACCATTTGATGGTGCCATCCGTGGATGCATGCTGACTGATGACCGGCAAGCCCTGCACATGCGCGCTGCCGGCCAATTTACCGCGCAGAGACTTGGCCAGATCACTCATCTGGTCAAATTCCGTGGCTCCACGCTGGTGTATCCAGCGGAACAACTGTGTCGCGCGAAAACGCTTTTCCCCGAGCCGTTCACAAAATGCGGCCAAGCCGTCGAGATCAAACTCGAGCAGATTGGTCGTCATTTCAGGCGCCGCTCAGGGCTCACCCCCACCAGCGATGCCCTCTTGCAGAGGCAGCGAAGCATGAGGGTGCACATAGTTAGCGGGAGTAAACGTTCAGGCCAGCAAAGAAGAAGGCGATTTCTTCCTTGGCGGTTTCAGCAGCGTCAGAACCATGCACGGCATTGGCGTCGATGCTGTCAGCGAAGTCAGCACGGATGGTGCCGGCATCAGCCTTCTTGGGGTCCGTTGCACCCATCAGGTCACGGTTCTTCAGAATGGCGTTTTCACCTTCCAGGGCCTGGATCATCACAGGACCGGAAATCATGAAGTCCACCAGATCCTTGAAGAAAGGACGGGCTTTATGCACAGCGTAGAACGCTTCGGCTTCGCCGCGCGACAGGTGCGCCATGCGGGCTGCCACAACCTTGAGGCCAGCTGCTTCAAAGCGTGCATAGATTTGACCGATCACGTTCTTGGCGACTGCGTCGGGCTTGATGATGGAGAGGGTACGTTCGATAGCCATGATTTTCCTGAACTTAGGTTTTTTGAAATTTTGCCAACAAAGCAAAGCCTGCGAGTTTAACCCGCCGGCATGCCCACTTTATGAATAGGTTGTAGTGGTGCGAGCAATTGCCTTGCTCTCATCCACAATTAGCGGTTACGGCCACCACTGCGGCGTGGCCCGCCGTTACCGCTGCCACCAGAGCCCCCACTGCGTCGTGGCCCACCCTGGTTCGGATCTTTGCGCTGCCGGGTAAAACTATCGGCACCGATGTAGCCAAAAGCGGTCTTCATCGGATCTGGCTGACCACCACTAGGAGTCCGGTCCGCCATATCCTTACGACCTTGACCACGGCCTTTGCCGCCAATCTGGTTGGTCACCAATGGATTCGGGCCTACAGGTGGGTTGACACCCGATGGACGGGGGCCTCGTCCACCCGTGTTGCGACCACCCCGTGTGCGGTTCGGGGCACTACGGGCATCGGCAGGATTGGGCGGGCGGCGGCTAGGGGCACGGGCCTGGCGCGGCACCTCATCGAACTCACTCGCGGGAGCCTTGTTGGCCGCATGCACCAAGGCCTGGATATCGCGATCGTCGAGCTCCATCCAACCGCCGCGCTTGAGGCCGCGGGGCAACAACATGGCACCGTAGCGAATGCGAATCAACCGGCTGACCGCATGGCCCACGGCTTCCAGCATGCGGCGAACCTCACGGTTACGGCCTTCGGAAATGGTCACACGGTACCAGCAATTGGAACCTTCACCACCACCATCTTCGATGCTGCCAAACGAAGCCATACCGTCATCCAGCTTGACGCCATCGAGCAGGCGCTGCTTTTCTTCCTTGCTCAAGGCACCCAGCACGCGCACCGCGTATTCGCGCTCCAGCCCAAAACGTGGGTGCATCAACTGGTTTGCCAGCTCGCCCGAACTGGTGAATAGCAACAGACCTTCGGTATTCAGGTCCAGCCGCCCCACTGACTGCCACTTACCCTGGAACAATTTGGGCAGCTTACGGAACACGGTAGGACGATTTTGCGGGTCGTCATTGGTCACCACCTCGCCTACAGGCTTGTGGTACGCAATCACCCGAGCCGGAGGCGGTTCAATGCGAAAACGCACCGGTTTGCCATTAACCTTGACCGAATCCCCGTATTGGACGCGCTGACCAATATGGGCAGGTTCGTTGTTAACCGAAATGCGTCCCTCCAGAATCAGTTGCTCCATCTCCAAGCGTGAGCCCATACCAGCCTGGGCCAACACCTTGTGCAGCTTCGGGCTCTCCGCAAGAGGCGCCAGCACGCGTTTCAGCGGTGGAATGTCGGCACTTTCTTCGTCGGCATCAAACTGACCCGACACCACATCCAGAAAGCGATTTTCAGCATCGTCCGACGGTGCCGGCGCGGGCCGGGAGCTGGCTTCGGCACCCACGGGCAGATCTTCCGTAGCAGGAGGCGTAAGCGGCGCGGGGTCAACAGGAGTGTTATGCATGGGGCGAACTTGTTATCGGAGAATCACCGCTGGCGGTGAGGGGAGCAAAAGGAGGCTCGGAGGGCTCCAGCGAAGCTGGGGAAACATCCACAGCGGGGTTATCAATCGGCAATGCCGCTTGCGCAAAGTCTTCAGCTTGCGTCAAAGAGGCCAGCAACTCGGCACTTTGCACAGGGTCATCCGCCAAAGGCAGCTGGTCCAGGGAGGCTAGGCCCAAATCGTCCAAAAACTGGCGCGTGGTTGCAAACAATGCGGGACGCCCCACCGTCTCACGGTGACCAATGACCTCAATCCAGCCACGGTCTTCCAGTTGCTTGATGATCATCGCACTGATGGTGACACCACGGATCTCCTCCATGTCCCCTCGGGTAGCCGGCTGACGATAGGCAATGATGGCCAAGGTCTCCAATGTCGCTCGCGAATAACGTGGCGGTTTTTCGGGATGCAAACGATCCAAGTACTCACGCATCTCAGGGCGACTTTGAAAACGCCAGCCGCTCGCCACATTGACCAGCTCCACGCTGCGTTGTGACCATTCACTTTGCAAATCCTGCAGCAGGGACTTCACAGTGTCTGCACTAAGAGCATCGTCAAACAGGACACGCATATCGCGCACAGGCAAAGGTTGCTGCGAACAAATCAGTGCAGCCTCGAGGACGCGCTTGGCCTCTGCCGTATTCATGTATGTAACTATTCCGGGGAAAACGCCATTCAAGGACGCAAAATCGACAGCGCGGAACTCACGGTACACGCGACCCGCTGGGGTGTCGTCAAAAAACTGATAGCGTCAGGACCCAAGCCCGAGCATCAAACGCTTTTAGCCATTGTAACTGAGACCCCAGTCAACCAAGGCAAGGCGCATATCCTGCGGCAGTGGCGCATGGAATCGCAAAGCCTCCCCCGTCATCGGATGGACGAATGCGAGCTGGGTCGCATGCAATGCCTGGCGAGCCATTCCGGCAGCAGCGATGCCGCCATACACAGCATCCGCCACCAGAGGGTGCCCAGCAGCAGCCATATGCACCCGAATCTGATGGGTGCGGCCCGTATGCAAGGTGCAGCGAACCAGGCAGCCTTGGTCGCAATTCTCCAGCAGAGCCACATCAGTCCTGGCAGTTTTACCCGCATGCAAGGCCAAATCAACCACAGCCATGCGCAGGCGATTGCGCGGATCACGCCCAATAGATGCGTCCAAACTACGGTTTGCGGGGCCAGTCCAGGCCTTGTGCGCCAAAGCCAGATACTGGCGACTCACGTCTCGGGACGCGATCATGGCCACCAATGCATCCATGGTGACCCGACTTCTGGCCACGACCATCAAACCACTGGTGTCCTTATCCAGCCGATGAACGATGCCCGCCCGCGGCAGCATCTGGGCTTGCACATCGCGCGCCAACAGTCCGTTGAGTAAAGTTCCGCTCCAGTTTCCCGGAGCCGGATGCACCACCAAGCCAGCAGGTTTATTGATTACGCGCAAAAAAGCGTCTTCAAAAACCACATCCAACGGCATGGGCTCAGGCTTGAAAGCCTGGCTTTGCTGCGTGGGGCGCAACTCAATAACACCTGCATCCCCGGCCTTTACTTTGGCCGCAGGCTTTAGTGCAGGCCGGCCATTCAGAGTCACCGCCCCCGCCTCTATCAATTGCTGCAGATAACTGCGCGAAAACTCCGGCACCAGCTCTACCAAAGCGCGGTCCAGCCTCTGCCCATGCAAAGCTTCGGCAATATGTAATGCGCGCTGCTCTGACTCCACCTCCAGAGGATCCGGAAGGTTTTCTGCCGAGCCGTCAGCAGCAAGGTCGGTCGATATAATCAAATCGCTTAGTTTCAAGAAAGTGGCCAGTGATGTTGCGCTCTAGATTATCGGTGTTCCCTGGCCTGCTGGCCGTCGTTCTGGCTTTCGGCCTATCTGCCTGCTCCACCGTGACCGAAGATAAAACGGTGGGATGGAGCCCCAACAAGATTTACTCCGAAGCCAAGGATGAGCTCAACTCCGGCGCCTATGACAAGGCCATTGGCTTGTTTGAAAAGCTGGAAGGCCGCGCCGCAGGCACGCCGTTGGCACAGCAGGCTCAGCTAGAAAAAGCTTACGCATACTACAAATCAGGCGACAAGGCGCAAGCCCTGGCCACCCTGGACCGATTCCTCAAGCTGCATCCCGCCAGCCCTGCACTGGACTATGCGCTATATCTCAAAGGCATCGTCAATTTCAACGAAGACCTAGGACTATTCTCCTTCGTGACCCGGCAAGATCTGTCCGAACGCGACCAGAAAGCAGCCAAGGAATCCTTTGAGTCATTCAAGGAACTGAGCACCCGCTTCCCCGAGTCTCGCTTTACACCCGACGCCCTGCAGCGCATGGTCTATATCGTCAACTCGCTGGCCCAATATGAAGTGCATGTTGCGCGCTATTACTACAGCCGCGGAGCCTATGTAGCAGCCATCAACCGCGCCCAGTCCGCCCTGGTGGACTACCAGAATGCCCCTGCACGTGAAGAGGCCTTGTACATCATGGTCAAGTCATACGAAGCTCTGGGCATGACGCAGCTGCGCGATGACACGCAACGCATACTGGCGCAAAACTACCCCAAAAGTGAATACGTGAGCCAAGGCTTCAAGGCCAAGGATTCTCCGTGGTGGAAGATTTGGTAAGCGCCTGTAAGGCCGTCTGAAATTCGGCTTCCGTTTTCAAGATCCGCATGGGCGGCAATACAGCTCGCAGGCGCTTGCCATAGCCCATACTGACAAGACGCACATCACAAACCACTAGCAAGCCTCGGTCTGTTTCGTGGCGAATCAAACGCCCGGCGCCCTGCTTCAATGCAATGGCGGCCTCTGGCACGAAATATTCCATAAAGGGATTTCCCCCCTCTGATTCAATTCGCTGAGCTCGCGCCTCTACCACCGGATCGTTGGGCGGCGGAAACGGTAGCTTATCGATGATGACGAGCTGTAGCGCGTCGCCAGGAATATCAACCCCCTCCCAAAATGATGCCGAAGCCACCAACACACAGCCTGGCTGGCCGTTGGATGCCCCTTGGCGGAAGCGCTCGATCAAGCGGCGCTTAGGCTTATGCCCTTGCACCAACACCTCTAGCACCAGATCACCGGCAAACGCCACCTGCAACGCATCGCCTATCACCTGCAAGGCACGCAGAGACGTAGTCAAAACCATGGTGCGCCCACCCAAACTGCGCGCGGCGTCTGCCGCAAAGAGCGCCACCTGGGCGCTGTGTAATGACTCGCCAGGTTTGGGCAAATGGCGTGGAACATAAAAGCCAGCCTGCTCAGCATAGTCAAATGGACTCGCCACGCGAAAACAGCTTGCACCATGGAGTCCACAGCGTTCGGTAAACCAGCTCAATTGCGCATCATCACCCAAGGTCGCTGACGTAAATATCCAGGACTTTCCGGTGTCCGCAACATCCGCCCCGAAAAGTCTTGCTTTAACAGCCGACGCAATATCCAAAGGAGACTCTGTCAGGCGCAGATGCATGCCCACCTCCAGCCAGCGCACACCCTGTAAAGAGTTTTCCCGCGAAAACTGCAAAATCACGTCGCGCAGCGCCATAGCCCGCTCATGCAGTCGCACAAAGTCAGGAGCCAGCTCACTCACCATATCCAAAGCCATCGCCGCTTGCTGCAAAGCTTCAACCATGTCCGCCATGGCCTCACACCAAACATCCTCCTGCAAACCTTCTGGCGCCAGGCCCGTCCAGCGCAAGCGCGTGTTCGGGCCGGCCTTCCCCACCACCAGCCGCAGCTCACGAGCGGCGCGTTCCACTGCAAAAACCGTTTGCTGCCAATCCACCAGGCCCCGCGCCTGCTGCAAGCCTGTGGCAAGCAGGTCTCGGGCAAAATCCAGCAACTGCCCGGTTGTGCAATGGGTGCCCAAAAACTGAACTCCGGTTTCGTTCAGCTGATGTGCTTCGTCAAAAATTGTTACCCGCGTAGTAGGCAACAATTCGGCTATCCCGCTCTCTCGCACAGCAAGATCGGCAAAAAAAACATGGTGGTTCACCACCACCACATCCGCCGCCAACGCCTCTCGACGGGCCAGATTGACATGGCAATCGCGAACCCTGGGACACTGGGAGCCTAGACAATTCTCACGTGTTGATGTCACCCTCGGCAGCAAGGCTGAATGCTCGTCCAAAGCGTCAAGTTCAGCCATATCTCCGCTGCGGGTCACAAGGGACCAGCGCTCAATATCGGCCAAGTTCCGCAGTTCAGAACGGTCCACCGGATGGAAATCAAAACGAGCCTGCTCCAGGCGCTGCAGGCACAAATAGCTGCCACGCCCTTTAAGCAAAGCAATGTGCAAGGGTAGCCCCAAAACACGGACCAAGAATGGCAGGTCACGTGCAAACAATTGGTCTTGCAAATTCTTGGTTGCTGTAGACAGCAGTATACGCTCCCCGCTCAGCAACGCCGGCACCAGATACGCAAAGGTTTTGCCTACGCCGGTTCCGGCTTCGGCCACCAATACCCCGCCCTCCTCAATGGTCTTGGCCACACTTAAAGCCATATCCAATTGGCCAAGACGGAGCTTGTAATTGCTGGTGGTGCGCGCCAGCCCCCCGTCAGACGCAAAGACCTCTTGAACCCGCTGACCCAGGCCCATCAAGCTGGCTCTTTGGGATCAAGTGACATTTCCAAGCGAGCAATTTTGTCCCGCAGGGCCAGGCGGCGCTTTTTCAGCCTTTGCAGCATCAATTCATCCAGTGGTTTATGCTCAACCAAGTGGTCAATGCTGGCGTCTAAATCGGCGTGCTCCATGCGCAATTCGATCAGTTGGCGTTCAGGGGAGTGGAGGTTGGGATTCAAGGCGACGATCTAGAACAAGAAGAGCCAGACGCATTCCAGCTTGGCTGGATAATACGGACAAGTAAAGTTTATCCACACATTATGTGCGGACCCGCTCCCTGCGCCAACCATAGAACGAAGCATTTCATATATGTCCCCAGGTTTTCGGATTACCGCTTCGACGGGCCTTCACAAAGGCGATCGCGAATACCAACAAGACCAGCTCCTACTGCTCAGCCATGCCCGCGTGCACGGCTGTGTATTGGCTGCGGTAGCCGATGGCATGGGTGGCCGAAGCGGTGGTCGCAAGGCATCCGACCAGGTCATGATGACCGCCCGCCAACTCTTCGAACGCTTTGATCCCTATAACGACGACCCGCGCAACCTACTAAAAAACATCATTGCGGAGGCCCACCTGGTCATCAAGCTGACTGCTATTTCTGCTGAGGAAGAGCCACACAGCACCGCCGCCTTGTTTTTGATTACCCCACAAGGCCAGTGCCACTGGGCGCATACCGGCGACTCTCGCATTTACCACTTCCACAAGGAACAACTCGTCAAGCGCACGCTAGACCATTCCTTTGTGCAAAACCTGGTGGAGCGTGGCGAAATCACACCCGAAGAAGCCAATACACACCCCAACGCCAACATCCTGCTGGGCTGCTTGGGCACAGAGGCCGACCCGCCTGTAGACGAGCACCTGCAGCTGCAGTTGCAACCTGGCGATACGCTACTGGCCTGCAGCGACGGTCTTTGGCACTACTTTACAGACAATGAATTGGGCAGCATCTTGTCCAGCCTGCCACCGCGCGAGGCCAGCGCAATCCTGATAGAGCAAGCGCGCAAGCGCGCCCGAGGCACGGGTGACAATCTTTCCCTGGTTTTGGTGCACATCTCCACACTGTAAGCGCGCCTCCATACACAAAGAGCCCGCCAACCTGAAGGTTGGCGGGCTCTTTGCCATTCTCACCGCGTGCCGCTGTAGCAGCCGCACGCAGGAAAATTAGTTGCGGGTTTGATCAACCAGCTTGTTCTTGGCAATCCAAGGCATCATGGCGCGCAACTGGGTACCGACCTTTTCAATCGAATGCTCGGCCGTCAGACGGCGACGAGCGGTCATGCTGGGGTAGCCGGTACGGCCTTCCAGGATGAACATCTTGGCGTATTCGCCGGTCTGGATGCGCTTCAGGGCGTTGCGCATGGCTTCGCGAGATTCGGCGTTGATCACTTCGGGGCCAGTCACGTACTCGCCGTATTCGGCGTTGTTCGAGATCGAGTAGTTCATGTTGGAAATGCCGCCTTCGTAGATCAGGTCCACGATCAGCTTCAATTCATGCAAGCACTCAAAGTAGGCCATTTCAGGAGCGTAGCCGGCTTCAACCAGGGTCTCGTAACCCATCTTGATCAGTTCGACAGCGCCGCCGCACAGCACGGCTTGTTCGCCGAACAAATCGGTCTCGGTTTCTTCCTTGAAGTTGGTTTCGATGATGCCGGCCTTGCCGCCACCATTGGCCATCGCGTACGACAGGGCCAGATCACGGGCCTTGCCGGTCTTGTCCTGGTGCACGGCCACCAGGTGGGGCACGCCGCCACCCTGGGTGTAGGTGTTGCGCACGGTGTGACCAGGGGCCTTGGGGGCGACCATCCACACGTCCAAGTCAGCGCGGGGCACGACTTGGTTGTAATGCACGTTGAAGCCGTGGGCGAAGGCCAGCGAAGCGCCTTGCTTGATGTTGGGTTCGACGTTGTTCTTGTAGACGGAAGCGATGTCTTCGTCAGGCAACAGGATCATGACCACGTCAGCAGCCTTGACCGCGTCGTTGACTTCCAGCACGTTCAGGCCGGCCTTGCCAACCTTATCCCAGGAAGCGCCGCCCTTGCGCAGACCGACCACGACCTTGACGCCGCTGTCGTTCAGGTTTTGCGCGTGCGCATGGCCTTGGCTGCCGTAACCAATGATGGCGACCGTCTTGCCCTTGATCAGGCTGAGGTCACAGTCTTTGTCGTAAAAAACTTTCATGTTCTGCTTTCAAAAATTAAAGGTTTGGCGAAATGCCCATCGACAGGCTCAGGGCGAACGTTTACCGCAATCGCCAAAAATAGTCCGTTCGCGTTGAGCCCGTCGAAACGCGCGTACGGACGACTCAAAACTAAACCCGCAGGATGCGCTCGCCGCGACCGATGCCACTGGCGCCAGTACGCACGGTTTCCAGAATCGCGCCGCTATCCAGCGCTTCCAGGAAAGCATCGTTCTTACCCTGGTCACCAGTGAGTTCAATGGTGTAGCTCTTCTCGGTCACATCGATGATGCGGCCACGGAAGATATCGGCCATGCGCTTCATTTCTTCGCGCTCCTTGCCGACAGCCCGCACCTTGACCATCATCAGCTCACGTTCGGTATACGCGCCTTCGGTCAGATCGACCACCTTGACCACTTCAATCAGGCGGTTCAGGTGCTTGGTGATCTGTTCGATCACGTCGTCCGAGCCGGAGGTCTGGATGGTCATGCGCGACAAGGTGGCGTCTTCGGTCGGAGCCACCGTCAGCGACTCGATGTTGTAACCACGGGCGGAAAACAGGCCGACCACGCGCGACAGCGCACCGGGTTCGTTTTCCAGCAAGACAGCAATGATGTGTTTCATAAGACTAGATTCCTCTTTTCGCCGCCCTCCCCCGTGCACGGTAATGCGCGGGCTTGGCGGGCAATAGATTCGTCAGAAAGTTAATACTATCGAATTGATAGCTGCCAGCGCAGGCAGTACCTGCGCCAGAGCCATATTTGGCTTGAAGACCTGGTTACAGATCCTCGCTGCCCAACAGCATCTCAGTGATGCCCTTGCCGGCCTGCACCATCGGAAACACGTTTTCGGTGGGGTCGGTACGGAAGTCCATGAACACCGTGCGGTCCTTTAGCTTGCGGGCTTCGCGCAGTGCGGGCTCCACATCTTCGGGGCGCTCGATCAACATGCCGACATGGCCATAGGCCTCGGCCAGCTTGACGAAGTTCGGCAGTGCGTCCATGTAGCTGCTGCTGTAGCGGCCGGCGTATTCCACCTCTTGCCACTGGCGCACCATGCCCAGGTAGCGGTTGTTCAGCGAGCAGATCTTGATCGGCGTGTTGTATTGCAGGCAGGTCGACAGTTCCTGGATGCACATCTGCACCGAGCCTTCGCCGGTGATGCAGAACACTTCGCTGTCGGGCTTGGCCAGCTTGACGCCCATGGCGTAGGGAATGCCCACGCCCATGGTGCCCAGGCCGCCAGAATTGATCCAGCGACGGGGTTCGTCAAAGCGGTAGTACTGCGCAGCCCACATCTGGTGCTGGCCCACATCGGAGGTGATGTAGGTGTCGGCGTCCTTGGTCATGTTCCACAGGGTTTCGACCACGTACTGGGGCTTGATCACATCGCTGGAGCCCATGCTGTACTTCAGACAGTTGCGGCTGCGCCAGCCTTCGATGGTGCTCCACCAGCTGCCCAAGGCATCGGCGTCGGGCTTGGTGCCGGCTTCCTTGATCATGGCGATCAGCTCGGTCAGCACTTCCTTCACGTCGCCGACGATGGGTACATCGACCTTGACGCGCTTGGAGATGCTCGACGGGTCGATGTCGATGTGGATGATCTTGCGTTCGTTCTGGGCGAAATGCTTGGTATTGCCGATCACGCGATCGTCAAACCGGGCGCCAACAGCCAGCAACACGTCGCAATGCTGCATCGCGTTATTGGCTTCGATAGTGCCGTGCATGCCCAGCATGCCCAGGAATTTCTTGTCGCTGGCCGGGTAGGCACCCAGGCCCATCAAGGTATTTGTGCAGGGATAGCCCAGCATGTCCACCAGGGTGCGCAGCTCTTGCGAGGCATTGCTCAGCAGCACGCCGCCGCCGGTATAGATATACGGACGCTTGGCCGCCAACAGCAGCTGCAAGGCCTTGCGGATCTGGCCGCCGTGGCCTTTGCGCACCGGGTTGTACGATCGCATGGCGACGGTTTCGGGGTAGCCGTGGTAAGGCGTCTTCTTGAAGGACACGTCTTTCGGAATGTCCACCACCACCGGGCCGGGGCGGCCGGTGCGGGCGATGTGGAAGGCCTTCTTCATGGTTTCCGCCAGATCGCGCACATCCTTCACCAGGAAGTTGTGCTTGACGATGGGACGGGTGATGCCGACGGTGTCGCATTCCTGGAACGCATCCAGGCCGATGGCGTGCGTAGGCACCTGGCCGCTGATGATCACCATGGGAATGCTGTCCATGTACGCAGTGGCGATACCTGTGACCGCATTTGTCAGACCTGGGCCGGAGGTGACCAGCGCTACGCCGACGTCACCGGTGGCACGCGCATAACCGTCAGCCGCATGCACGGCAGCCTGCTCGTGGCGCACCAGCACGTGCTGGATAGTGTCTTGTTTGTAGAACGCGTCGTAGATGTACAGAACGGCGCCGCCGGGGTAGCCCCAGATGTGCTTAACGTTCTCGGCCTGGAGACATTTCACCAGAACCTCTGCACCCATGAGCTCTTGGGCGGTAGTACGCGGGGTATTTTGTGCGGCGCTAGACGCTGCGGCCGCCGAAGTGATTTCGGCTTTTGACATTTCCATGATGAACCTTTGTGAATTTCTCTAACGAAATACCTTGGGTGCTTCTTCACGAACTCTTTTGGAGACGTGTTGAAACTTAAGACCAAAGCCATGGGTGGGCTGCTTGCACCACCGAACCATGATCCGTTTGCGTTTTACTTGCGCCTTGGATTATGTCACTGTGCAACGCACAAAATCCATAACAGTCCAAGAAAATGCGATCCCAATGCCATAATCTCGCCCGACAAGCCCTTTCTCGGTGCATATTTCCCCACTGAGAGTCCACCGCCTTTACCAAACGTCCTTTAGACCCGATCTTCTTGGCTACCGAACGCGAACTCTCTGATTTCCTCAAAGGCGTCGAAAAACGGGCGTTCAAGCGCTCGCTGTACCACGTGCGCAATGAAGAATCTGCGCTAGACATCGTGCAAGACAGCATGATGAAGTTGGCCGAACACTACGGCGACAAGCCGGCAGAAGAACTGCCCATGCTGTTTCAACGGATTCTGTCCAACTGCACCCTGGACTGGTTTCGCCGCCAAAAAACTAGAAACACACTGTTCTCCAACATGAGCGATTTCGAGTCTGGCGACGGCGAATTCGATCTACTGGAAACCTTTGAGCTCTCCGATAGCTCCGAACAAACGGAAAGCGCGGAAGACTCCACCCGCCGGGCACACGTTTTGCGTGAAATCGATGCGCAGGTACAAGAACTCCCAGCACGTCAACGAGAAGCGTTCCTCATGCGTTACTGGGAGGAAATGGATGTTGCGGAAACCGCCAGCGCCATGGGCTGCTCGGAAGGCAGTGTCAAAACCCATTGCTCCCGCGCGGTCCAATCGCTCAGCAAAGCACTCAAGGCACGAGGAATATTTTTATGACACAGCTGCTAGCACCCCGCACGCTTTCTGCGGAAGACCGTTATGCACTCAAGCTCACGGCGCGCCTCTCTGAAGGCAGTAGCGAACTGCCGCACGATATTTCCGAGCGCCTGCGCGTGGCCCGCATGCAGGCCCTGGCCAAACGCAAGGTAGCGCCGTCCATCCGTACGGCCACCGTGGTGCTGGGCCAAGGCGGCAGCGCAACACTGAGTATGGGCAACGAAAACCCAGGCTGGTGGAGCCGACTTGCCTCTGCTGTCCCGATTTTTGCGCTGGTCGTTGGCATGTTGACCATTTACGTTGTGCAAAACGACAATCGCACTGACGAATTGGCCGAAGTGGACTCCGCCTTGCTAACGGACGACCTGCCGACCGCGGCTTACACCGACCCTGGATTTGTAGAGTTCCTCAAAACCAGCCGAGACACCACCCAATAACCCGGACCAGATACGGATGTTCCTTTCGAGCAACGGTCAATTTCTTTCGCTGCAAGCTTATGCAGCTGTGGCAAGCCTGTGTCTGGCGGGTTGGGTCATATCTGCACCCGCAATGGCGCAAGTCGCCGCTATTGCCAGTGGCCCGGCCTCCATTCCCATGGCGGTCACGGCAAAGACCGAACTGCGACCGCTGTGGAAGGAGTTGACGCCCGCCCAGCAAGAGGCTCTCAAGCCCCTGGCCATGCACTGGAACGACATCAGCGAGCCCCAGAAGCGCAAATGGCTGGCCTTGTCTGCCAATTTCGGAAAAATGAATGACACTGAGCGGGCCAATTTGCATGAACGCATGCTGGACTGGGGCTCATTGAGTGTGGCCGAACGCAGCCGCGCTCGCCTGAATTTCGCCGAAGCCAAACGTCTGACACCTTCCGAGAAAAAGGCCAAATGGGAGGCCTACCAAACGCTGTCGGCCGAAGAAAAACACCAGCTGGCCAAACAAGCACCCACCAAGTTACCCGGTGCAGCCACCGCGGTACGGCCTATTTCGCCGCAAAAACTGGTGGTGGTTCCAGCCGCGCGCAAAGACGTCATCAAAAACCCCAGCATCGTGACGGAAGCGCACCAAATCGATCCCAAAACCCTGCTCCCCCTGGCTTTACAGCGCGTAGAACTGGGTAACCCGGCCGGATCCACTCCCGCCAAAACAACGGCCCAATGACGCCCCCTGCCTCCGTGCTGGGTGGCGACACACTCACGGCGCCCAGCTTGCGCCGGCGCATGGCCTGCTGGCTGTACGAGGGCATGCTGATGTTCGGCGTGGTGTTCATAGCTGGCTACTTGTTCAGCACACTCAGCCAAACCCGCAACGCCATGGACAATCGAGGCGCCTTGCAAGCCTTCTTGTTTGTCATATTCGGCATCTACTTCACCTGGTTCTGGTCTAAAGGACAAACCCTGGCCATGAAAACCTGGCATATGCGGGTCGTAGACAAAAACGGTGTTGGCATCACGCAGCGCAGGGCATTTATGCGTTATCTGTCCAGCTGGCTGTGGTTCTTGCCACCTCTGGCGGCACTGGCGCCGTTCGAAATTTCGGTGCAGGAAAAAGTGTGGGTGCTCTTCGGCTGGATTGCCGTTTGGGCAGTTTTGAGCCGCTTCCATCCGCAGCGTCAGTTTTGGCACGATGCGCTGGCGGGCACTCGCCTGGTTGCCTCACCGCCCTTAAGCCGTTAAGGGTCGTTAAGGCACTTATGGTGCCTTGGCTCGGCGACAATCAGGCCATGTCCTCTTCCCCCATGCACTCCGAAGCCAATCCCCAAAAATCCCGCACCGGCCTAAGCCGTATCTGGCACGCCGCAGGCTATTCGCTCGCCGGTTTACGCGCAGGCTGGCATGAAACCGCTTTTCGCCAAGAAGCCATCGCCGCCATGGTGCTGATTCCTGTGGCCGTATGGCTGGCCCATAGCTGGGTGGAGTTTTCGTTGCTGGCAGGCTCCATCGTCATGGTGATGGTGGTGGAACTGCTGAATACGGGAATTGAAACCGCCATCGACCGTATCGGGCCGGAATGGCATTCGCTGTCCAAACGCGCCAAGGATATGGGCAGCGCGGCCGTGCTGCTGAGCCTGCTGATGACCATTACCATTTGGGGCATGGCGCTGGTCCAGCGCTTTACAGCCTGGATCTAAATGGTTTAGACCGCGGCTTCGTCCTGTTCGCCGGTGCGGATGCGCACCACGCGCTCCACACTGGTGATGAAAATCTTGCCGTCACCGATCTTGCCGGTGCGAGCTGCACGCACGATGGCATCCACGCAGCGGTCCACGTCATCGGACTTGACCACCACCTCGACCTTTACCTTGGGCAGAAAGTCCACCACGTACTCGGCGCCACGGTAAAGCTCGGTATGACCTTTTTGGCGACCAAAACCCTTGACCTCGGTCACCGTAAGGCCGGTCACGCCACATTCAGCCAGGGCTTCACGGACTTCTTCGAGCTTGAACGGTTTCAGAACGGCGGTAATTTGTTTCATGGTTTTCTCGCTATAGAGTGGAAAAGTTAAGCCCGGAAGCTGCTGGTAATAGGATAGCGCCAATCCTTACCAAAGCTGCGGTGGGTCACGCGAATTCCCACTGGAGATTGTCGGCGTTTGTATTCATTGATCTTGATGAGCCGGGTTACGCGCTCCACATCGGCGCGCTCAAAGCCGGCGGCGATGATGGCCTCCAGGCTTTGGTCATTCTCCATATAACGCTCCAGAATCGCGTCCAGCACCTCGTAGGGAGGCAGACTGTCCTGGTCGGTCTGGTCGGCACGCAGCTCGGCGCTGGGTGGGCGGGTGATGATGCGCTCCGGGATCGGGTTGCTGCCCGTGCCATAGGGGTCGTTGGCATTGCGCCAACGCGCCAGGGCAAACACCAGGGTCTTGGCCACGTCCTTGATGACAGCAAAGCCGCCAGCCATATCGCCGTACAGGGTGCAGTAGCCGGTGGCCATTTCACTCTTGTTGCCGGTGGTGACCACAATGCTGCCGAACTTGTTGCTCATGGCCATCAACAGTGTGCCGCGGATACGCGCCTGGATGTTTTCCTCGGTCGTGTCTTCGGCTCGGCCCACAAAATGCGGCGCCAGCGAGGCTTTGAAGGCCTCAAACTCGGGCAGGATGGAGATTTCGTCGTACTGCACACCCAGGCGCGAAGCCATGTCGCGCGCGTCGATCCAGGAAATATCAGCGGTATAGGGCGACGGCATCATCACCGTGCGCACCCGCTCCTTGCCCAACGCGTCCACCGCAATGGCCAGCACCAGGGCCGAATCGATACCACCCGACAGCCCCAGCAGCACGCCGGGGAAACGGTTCTTGCCCACATAGTCGCGCAGACCCAGCACCAACGCGTCCCACAAGTCGGCCTGTAGGCTACGCTCGGGCACTATGCTCGCTTCCAATTTGATAGCTGCCTGCGCAGGTACTGCCTGCACGTAGAACAGATTTTCCTTGAATGCCGGGGCATGGCCGCTGAGTGTGCCGTCGGCATCCACGCAGAAGGAATTGCCGTCGAACACCACCTCGTCCTGTCCGCCCACGATGTGTGCGTAAATCAGCGGCAGGCCAGCAGCGCGCGCCCGGTCGGCCATGCGCAGCACCCGCTCGCCGCCCTTGCCCACATGAAACGGCGAGGCGTTGATGACGGCCAGCAGCTCGGCGCCAGCCTGCTTGGCCAGCGCGGCAGGCTCGTCGAACCAGGCGTCTTCACAGATCAGCAGACCAACCTTCACGCCCTCTACCTCGAACACGCAGACCCCATGCCCGGGTGTGAAGTAGCGGCGTTCGTCGAACACCTGGTAGTTCGGCAGCTCGCGCTTGGCATAGGTAGCCAGCACCTGGCCTTCGCGCAGCACGCTGGCCGCATTGAAACGGCGCTGCACCGCCACGGATTTGGTGCGATCATCGCCGCCGCTGGGGTGGCCGACTACCACCACCAGGTCTTTTAACCCGGCCAGCTCGCGGGCCACTGTTTTCACGGCATCATCACAGGCAGCGGTGAAGGCCGGACGCAAGAAAAGGTCTTCGGCGGCATAGCCGCAAATCGAGAGTTCCGGCGTCAACACCAGGCGCGCTCCTTCGGCATAGGCGGTGCGTGCCGCATCGACGATCTTTTGCGCGTTGCCGGCCAGGTCGCCGACGACAAAATTGAGCTGGGCAACACAGAGTTTGAGAGTCATGGAAACAAAAAAGACGGTGGCAGCAGCAGGTCTGCGGGGTGGGAAATGAGTTCGGTTGATTATGTCATCCGGGTGCTGAACTCGCCGCTACAGCTGCCTGCCGCAGACTGGAACGGGCTGCTGGCTTTGCAGGCCGACGCCAGCCCTTTCATGCGCTGGGAATACCTGGCCGCGCTGCACCAAAGCGGCAGCGCCCTGCCCGCCACCGGCTGGACGCTACAGCTCATCACGCTTTGGCACGGTGACACGCTGCACGCGGCCACCGCGCTGTACCTGAAAAGCCATTCCTATGGCGAATACGTGTTCGACTGGGCCTGGGCTAGCGCCTACCAGCAGCACGGTGTGCCCTACTACCCCAAGGCCGTGATTGCCGTGCCCTTTACCCCAGTGCCCGGCGCACGCCTGCTGGCGCGTGACCCTGGCGCGCGGGCCGCTTTGATCCAGGCGGCGGTTGCCTGGTGCGAGGAGCAAGGCCTGTCGTCCCTGCACATGCTGTTTGCCAACCCGGACGACATAGCCGCGGCCCAAGATGCCAAGCTGATGCTGCGCCACACCGTGCAATTTCACTGGCAAAACAAAATGGACGGCTACCGAGATTTCGACGACTTCCTGGCCTCGCTGGCGCAAGACAAGCGCAAGAAAATCCGCCAGGAGCGGCGCAAGGTGGCCGACGCGGGCATCCGCTTCCGCTGGGCGCGCGGGCGCGACATCACGCCGCAGGACTGGGACTTTTTCTACAGCTGCTATGAACGCACCTATTACGAGCACGGCAACGCGCCCTACCTGAGCCGCAACTTCTTCCAGCGCATGGCCGACACCATGCCGGAGAACTGGGTGCTGTTTGTAGCCGAACGCGAGCTAGATGGTGTCGCCAAGCCTATTGCTACAAGTTTAATAGCCATCAGCGCAGATATTGATTGCGCTAGCGGCCTAAAAAGCCCACAAGATTTGGTAGCCTATGGCCGCTACTGGGGTGCCCTGGAGCGGGTGGATTGCCTGCATTTCGAAGCCTGCTATTACCAGCCGCTGCAGTGGTGCATAGAACACGGCGTGTCACGCTTCGAAGGCGGCGCCCAGGGTGAGCACAAAATGGCCCGCGCCCTGCTCCCAGTCAAAACCACCAGCGCGCACTGGCTGGCCCATCCGGCATTTGCCGACGCGGTGGAGCGTTTTCTGGAACGCGAAGGCGCCGGCATCACGGACTACCTGGGCGAGCTGGCCCAGCGCAGTCCGCTCCGGCAAGAAAGTTAGGAAAGCGCCTGCGCAAAGTCAGCCAGCAGGTCGACCGCATCCTCCAGGCCCACGGACAGGCGGATCAAGCCATCGGCAATGCCCATCTGGGCCCGCACCTCGGCGCCGGCCTCCCAGAAAATGGTGGGAGCCACCGGGATGATCAGCGTGCGGGTGTCGCCCATGCCGGTGGCCTTCACCGGAAGCTGCAGCCGATTGATGAAGGCCAGACAGGCATCGGCATCGGCCAATTCGAACGACAACAGCCAGGATCCGGCGCTGAAATGCTGCTGGGCCACAGCGTACTGCGGGTGCGACTCCAGCCGGGGGTAGAACACCTTGACGACCGCCGGGTGGGTCTCCAGAAACTGCGCCAGCGCCAGCGCCGTGGCACTGGTCTGGGCCACGCGCAGAGCCATGGTTTCGGCCCCCACTGAAATGCTATGTGCCTGCTCGGACGACAGCGACGCGCCCATGTCGCGCAGCCCCTTTTTGCGAATCTGCGCCAAGCCCCACTGGCGCGCATCACCCTTGCGGTAGGCCGGAAAGATATTGGGATAGGCCGACCAGTCGAACAAGCCGGTATCCGTCACCGCGCCACCCAGCGCCGTGCCGTGCCCGGCAATGGTCTTGGTGAGTGAGTTCATCACCAGGCTGGCATCCACCGTCCTGGGCTGGAACAACGCGGGCGAGGTGATGGTGTTGTCCACCACATACACCAGGCCCTTGCTGCGGCACAGCGCGCCGATGGGCGCCAGGTCGGGAATCTGGGTACCGGGGTTGGCAATGGTCTCGACGAAAACCATGCGGGTATTTGGCTGCACGGCGGCTTCCACATGGGCCACGTCGGTGGCGTCCACCGTCGTGACTTCTATGCCCAGGCTGCGCAGCGTGCCGAAAACGCTGTTGGTATTGCCAAACACGTAGCGACTGGCTACCAGGTGGTCGCCCGCCTTCAACAGGGTCAAAAATATCGCCGCGATGGCACCCATGCCGGTGGCAAAGCAGACCGAGCCCAGGCCGCCTTCCATGCGCGTGATCTTGGCCTCCAGCGCCGCCGTGGTGGGCGTGCCCTGGCGGGCATAGTTGAAGCCGCCTTTGACCGTGCCCTGGAACACGCCAATCAGGTCTTCAACCTTGTCAAACCCGTACTGCACCGAGGTGTGGATGGGTTTGTGCACCCCTCCGTGCTCCACGCCCATGGCCTTGTCGCCGTGCACGATGGTGGTGGTAAATCCTTGCGTAGCCATGCTCATTTCCTTGAATTCATATCAGTAGCAGCAATTAAATCATCCCTACGGGCGTATCCAGTCAGCCCGCCAGCAGACCATGCCGGTGTTACATTCTGCCTTCGCGGCCATGTCACCCTGCTTCGGCCACTTCTTGCAACTTCTTGCCTCGTTACAACACCATGCTGCAATCCATAGAAGCCCGAACCGGCACCCCCGTTGGCGCACAATTTCCTGAATCCACTCCCGCTGAAATCGACCAGACCGTAGCCGCTGCAGTTGCCGTCGCTGACGCCTTCGCCGCCACCTCGGCCACCCAACGTGCCAGCCTGCTGCGTGCCCTGGCCGTCGCACTGGAAGGCAGCCGTGAAAGCCTGGTGGCCCTGGCCGACCGCGAAACCGGCCTGGGCCTGCCACGCCTGAACGGCGAGCTGGACCGCACGGCCTTCCAATTGCGCGGCTTTGCCGATGTGCTGGACCAAGGTATTGCCCACGCCGTGGTGGACGATCCGGCCGTTGCCGGTGCCCCGCCCGTAGGCCGCCCACGCCTGGCCAAGGTCCGCGTACCCGTGGGCCCTGTCGCCATGTTCTCGGCCAGCAACTTTCCGTTTGCGTTCTCGGTACTGGGTGGCGACACCGCCGCAGCACTGGCGGCCGGTTGCCCCGTGGTGGTCAAGGGCCACCCCGCCCACCCGGAGCTGACCCGCCAGACTGCGGCGCTGGCCCAGGGCGTGGTCGCAGCCCAAGGTCTACCCGCTGGTGTCTTTGGCCTGGTGCAAGGCGGCTCCATTGCCGTGGGCGTAAAGCTGGCGCAAGCGCCCGGCATCGCCGCGATTGCCTTTACCGGCTCGTTCAAGGGCGGCACGGCTCTGGCCAAGATTGCCGCAGACCGGCCACGCCCCGTGCCGTTCTACGGTGAACTGGGTTCGGTCAACCCGCTGGTCGTGTTGCCCGCCGCAGCAGAAAAGAATGGCGCAGAGCTGGCCAACACGCTGGCCGGCTCCATCTGCCTGGGTGCAGGCCAGTTCTGCACCAGCCCAGGCGTGATCCTGGTCCAAAAGGATGCCGCATCCGATGCATTCGTAGCGGCCTTTGCTCAAGCGCTGCAGGCCTTGCAGCCGCACGCCATGCTGTCGGGTGCGATCCGCTCCACCTTTGACAAGGGTGTGGCCCGCTGGAAAAGCACGGCCAGCCTGAAGCCCCTGGTGGACGGTAGCGCCGAAGCGTCCGCCCCTCCACGCCCATTCCTGGCCGAAGTACAGGCAGCCGATTTCATTGCCGACCACCAGTTGCACGAGGAAGTATTTGGCTCGGCCGCCCTGGTCGTTCGCACCGCATCGGTGGAAGAAACCTTGGCCGTGCTGCGCGCCATTGGCGGTTCGCTGACCGTGACGCTATGGGGCGCTGAGACCGAAAGCGAAGCCACCCGCAGCCTGGTGCGCGCGGCCACGCAAATCGCTGGACGGGTGCTGTTCGCAGGTGTTCCGACCGGTGTGGCCGTGACCACGGCCCAGCACCACGGCGGCCCCTTCCCTGCATCGACACAGCCCTTCACCACCTCGGTGGGCTACGCCGCGCTGGACCGCTTCCTGCGCCCGGTGGCTTTGCAGGACGCACCGGACTGGCTGGTCGCGCGCAAGGGCGTGCCCTGCTAAGTCGGCGGTAAGAGTAAGAAGTAGCTGGGCGGCTACACGCTGCCCAGCCCCATAGACCGGGTGATCACTTCCTTCATGATCTCGTTGGTGCCGCCGTAAATGCGCTGCACCCGGGCGTCGGCGTAGGCCCGGGTAATCGGGTACTCCCACATATAGCCGTAGCCGCCATAGAGCTGCACGCAGGCGTCCATCACCTTGCATTGCAGATCGGTGGCCCAGTACTTGGCCATGCTGGCGGTTGCAGTATCCAAGCTGTCCCTCAACATCAGCTCAATACAGCGGTCCACAAACACCCGGGCAATCTGTGCCTCGGTCTGCAGCTCGGCCAACACAAACCGGGTATTTTGAAAGGCGGCCAGTGGCTGACCGAAGACCCGACGCTCCTTCACATAATCCACCGTGCCCTCGATCGCCGACTGCGCGGCCGCCACGGCCGTGATGGCGATCTGCAGGCGCTCCCAGGGCAGCTGCTCCATCAAGCAGACAAAACCGTGGTTTTCCAAGGCCGCCCCACCCAACAGTTGCTCGGGTGCCAGGCGTACGTGGTCGAAGAACAACTCTGCCGTATCCTGCGCCTTCAGGCCCAGTTTCTTCAGCCGCTTGCCCGGCGCAAAACCAGGCATGCCGCGCTCCACCAGGAACAGGCTGGTGCCCTTGCCGCCAGCCGATGGATTGGTCTTGGCGGCCACCAGCACCAGATCGGCGTGCCAGCCATTAGTGATGAAGGTCTTGCTGCCATTCAGCACGTAACTGCCATCGGCCTGGCGCAAGGCGGTGCACTGCATGCCTTGCAAATCCGAGCCCGCTGCCGGCTCGCTCATGGCGATGGCTCCCACCATGGCGCCGCTGGCCATGGCCGGCAGGTACTTGTGCTGCTGCTCCGGCGTGCCATAGTGCAGCAGGTAGGGCGCCACGATTTCACTGTGCAGGGTGTAGCCAATACCGGTGGTGCCAGCACGCGCCAGCTCTTCCATCTGCACAATCGAGTACAACCTGTCGGCGCCAGCCCCGCCGCAAACTTCGGGCATGGAGGGACACAGAAAGCCCTGCTCGCCGGCCTTGTTCCATACGGCTCGATCTACATAACCCTGCTCCTCCCACTGTGCATGGAAGGGCGCGATTTCCCGGGCGATGAATTTCTGAAAGCTGGCGCGGAAAGTCTCGTGGTCTGAGCTGAAAAGTGTGCGTTCTATCATGCTCTCTAATTTGATATATTTGATACAAAAGAGAAAAATACTACTTCGCAATGTACCCCAGGCCTGCTAGCCCCTGGACCGCCACTTCCTCCATTTGGGTGAAAAGAATCTGCCGGATCGTCCTCAAACGGGTCGTCATAATGGCGCGATGAGCACCTCTAATGCACCAGCCCCCGCCCGTCCACAGCCCCGATCCCCCACGGATTTGTTTCTGTCCTTCACCTGGCTGGCGTTGCAAGGTTTTGGCGGCGTGCTGGCCGTGGTTCAGAACGAACTGGTAGAGAAAAAGCGCTGGCTGACAAACGAAGAGTTCGTGGAAGACTGGGCCGTGGCGCAGATCATGCCCGGCCCCAACGTGGTCAATCTGTCCATCATGATCGGCGACCGCCACTTCGGCCTGCGTGGTGCCATGGCCGCGTTGGCCGGCATGCTGACGATGCCGCTGCTGGCGGTGCTGGCCCTCGCCCTGGTGTACACCCAGTACGCGCATTACCCCCAGGTGGTGGGCGCGCTGCGCGGCATGGGCGCGGTGGCTGCGGGCTTGATCACGGCGGCAGGCCTGCGCTTGCTGCCAGCGCTGCGGCGGCATGCGCTGGGCATACCGGTGTGCGCTGCACTGGCCGTGGCCTGTTTCATCCTCATCGCCTTGCTGCGGATTCCGCTGGCCTATGTGCTGCCCAGCCTGGGCGGACTGGCCTGCCTGCTGACCTACCGCAAGCTCAAACCATGAATACCCTGCACGCCATCAGCATGCAGGCCCAGGACTGGCTGCATCTGTTCCTGCATTTCGTATCGCTGTCCTTGCTGGCCGTAGGTGGCGCCATCACCACCGTGCCCGATATGCACCGCTATCTGGTGGATCAGCAAAACTGGCTGACCAGCGAGCAGTTCAATACCGCCATTGCCATCGCCCAGGCCGCGCCCGGGCCAAATGTACTGTTCGTCGCCCTGTTCGGCTGGAACGTGGGCTTGAATGCTGGCGGCGGCTGGGCTGCGCTGCTGGGCATGGCCTGCACCATGCTGGGCCTGCTGTTACCCAGCACCATACTCACCAGCGTATCCACCCGCTGGGGCCACCGCAACCGCGACTTACGTGCCGTGCGCGCCTTCAAACAAGGTATGGCGCCCATCGTGATTGCGCTGATGGTGGCCACAGGCTGGGTGCTGTCATCAGCACAGCACGGCCCGCGCGGAGACTGGAACCTGTGGCTGCTGACCGCCGTGTCCGCCCTCATCATGTGGCGCACCCGGTTACACCTTCTGTGGTTGCTGGGCATAGGCGCCATCCTGGGGGCTTGGGGCTGGGTTTGAAGGGGGCGCAGTGCCCGGGTTGTTAACTGCCCGAAAATAAGGCACTGCAATGTTTACCCTTTAAAAACAAGGGTTTACCCCAGTAATACAGCATTCATTCAGAGTTATCCCCAAAGTTATCCAGCGCCAACGGGGAGAACTTGCCATGTTCCGTGAGCCGTCATCAATCGCTACTAAATAAATAGCAACTTACGCACATATCTTCTGCGCTAGAGGCGTATTTCACCCTTAACTACCGGCAAGAGTTTGTCTGAACCCCTTCGGCCACCCGGCGGTCCGCACAGCACCGCCAAGCGCGCGCACCAGCCCTGCGCCTGCCGCAAGTCCCGCCCCAGCCGCCACCAACCGTGCAGGGCCACCCGCAAAGGGTTGTAGGTGGCCACAGGTTCGACCAGGCCGTAACGGATGGGAATATCCGCCCGCTCCTCCACAAAAGTACTGAATAAACGGTCGAACACAATCAGCACGCCGCCGTAATTGCAGTCCAGGTACTCGGCATTGCTGCCATGGTGCACGCGGTGGTGCGACGGCGTGTTGAACACCCATTCCAACAGGCCCAGCTTGGGTATCCAGGTGGCATGCAGCCAGAACTGGTACAGCAGATTCGCCGCCAGCACACCCGCTACGGCTATCGGCGGAAAGCCCAGCCACACCAGCGGCACAAAGAACAAGCCAATGCCGGTGAGCTTGCCCGTCCAACCCAGACGAAGTGCCGAGACCAGGGTCAACTGCTGCGGCGAATGGTGTACGCAGTGCGTGGCCCAGAACCAGCCCACACGGTGTGCCGCGCGGTGGTACCAGTAGTAGAAGAACTCCTGCGCCAAAAACAGGCCGCCCACATCCACCAGACTGGACAAACCTATATCCCCCAGGCGGTGCGTATAGGCCCAGGCAAACACCGGTGCAGCCAAGGACAAGCCCAACGCGTCCACCAGCCTGCGCCCCAGCATATCGGCTACCGATGTGGCGTAGGCCCGCCAGTCATAAGGCTGGCGGCGCACAAAGCTTTGCACCAGGCCTTCCAGGGTAGCGGCCAGCCAGACCAAAGCCAGCGGCAACAGCAACCAGGGCAGGTATTCCGGAGCCTTGCTGAACGAAGCCAGCATCTCAGCCGCCCGCCACGGGTTGCCCGGCGGAAGCGAGCAGCCAGTAACACATTCCGGTTCGCATAGGCTTCTCCTGGAATCTTCCGGATGGAGATGAACTGCCGGTTTAACGCGTCACCGTCACCGTGCCGGTCTGGCCATTTGGGCCGGTCACCGTGGATTGTGAACCGGTGCTGCTGCGCGTTGTCACCCGGCTGGCAGATTTACCATTCGGCCCCGTCATTGTGGCCATGGCACCGGTGGCCGAACGGTCCACCACACGGCTGCTGGTCTTACCATTGGGGCCGGTGGTACTGGACGATACATCGCCGCGCTTGCGCAGCACGTCACGGGTAGCCGACTCCCCATTTGCTCCGGTGATGGTGGTCTGGCGGCTACGCGCCTGGGCTACGCCGGTAAAGGCGCCCAGCGCGCATGCGGCCGCCAGTGCCATCAGCACCGAGTGGCGGAAAGTCATGGAGGAAGGTGTTTGCATGGTGGTTGCTCCTGGGGTTGAGGGTTTGCGCACGAGCCTTGTGGCCTGGCCTCTATTTGACGGTCCGGACGCGCCCAGGATGACCACGGAATACGACGAAATGCGACAGTTTTGAAACATGCATGTCGCACGGCCTGCCCTCTCCTACACTCGGTGCCCATGAACAAAGCCCTGGTCCTGGTGGTGGACGACGATGCCGAGCTGTCAGCCATGGTGGCGGAACTGCTGCAGCGTGAAGGTCTGGCCGTGCATACGGTGCTGACCGCCGGCGACGGCGAGCGCGCCTTGCAACAATGGAAACCCGACGCAGTACTGCTGGACGTGATGTTGCCCGACGCTAATGGCTTTGACGTCTGCCGGCGCTGGCGTGCCGCCCACCCGGCCCTGGGCATCGTCATGCTGACTGCGCGCGGCGACCCCATGGACCGCGTGCTGGGCCTGGAAATCGGCGCTGACGATTACCTGCCCAAACCCTTTGAACCCCGTGAGCTGGTCGCCCGTCTGCGTGCCCTGCTGCGCCGGCAACTGCCCGGCCGCACCGAATCCACGCAACTGCGCTTCGATGGGCTCTGCATAGACCAGCTTAAACGCGAGGTACTGGCCGGCGGCCGGGCGGTGGCGCTGACCAGCGTGGAATACAAACTGCTGATCGCCATGGCTGCCAGCCCCGGCAAACCACGCTCGCGCGAGCAGCTCAGCGACGCCGTGCAAAGCGGCGGCTACAAGCCGCAAGACCGCACGGTAGACGTACAAGTGGCCAGGCTACGGCGCAAGCTGGAAGAAGCCGTGCCCGGCAAAGCCTGGATAGACACTGTGCGCGGCGAAGGCTATGTCTTCGTACCGCGCGGCTGAGAGAGGCAAGCACATGGGCATGCTGCGCCGCCTGGACAGCCTGTTTCTGCGCCTGCTGCTGACACAGTTGGCCGTGGTGATGGCACTAGGCAGCATTGTCGGCAGCTTGTTCTACCTGGAACGCAACACCACCATCGCCACTCTGTACGCCGAGCTATGGGCGCCGCAACTCACCCAGGCAGCGGGCTTGCAACTCACACCCTCGGCTCCCGCACAGATCCTGCAGCAAAGCGATACGCCAGCCCAGACCCGCCGCCTGCCCACACTCACGCCACGCTTCATCGCCTTGCGCAACACCCTGGCACAACGCGGCCTGTCGATAGACGAGGTCCGGCTGAATATGCGTGCCAACGAGCCCATGGTCTGGGTCCACGTGCTGCGCCCCCAGACCTCCGCCATCTGGCTGGGAATGCCTGGGGAGATTGTGCTGACCGCGTGGCCCACACGCGTGCTGCTGGCGCTGACCGCCCTGGCGGTCTTACTGGTGCTGGCCAGTTGGGCCTTTACCCGCCGCCTCACAAGGCCACTGGAACAGTTACGCGCGCGCATGCAGGCCCTGGCCAACGGCGACACCCACCTGCTGGAGACGCCGGCCAGCCCCCTGCCTCCGGGTGGTACACCCGAAATTGCCGCCATCGACAGTGCCTACACCCAAGCCTTGGCGCGGCTGGCCCAACAGCAAAGCGAACGGGCCGTGCTACTGGCCGGGGTATCGCATGATCTGCGCAGCCCGCTGAGCCGCATCCGACTGGCCGCCGAGCTACTGCCTGACGTACCCGACACCAGCGCCCGCAAGGAGGCCATCGCCCGCAACGTAGGCGTAGCCGACCGCCTGATAGAGAGTTTTTTAGACTATGTGCGCAGCGACACCCTGCCACTGAATGAGACCGTGAATCTGGCTGAAGCTGTGCGTAGCGCCGCAACCCGCTGGGACCGCCCTGCCGAAGAGCTGCACATCGATGCCCCAACCAGCCTGCTCTGGCCAAACGCCAATGCCCTGCTGGTCGACAGGCTGGTCAGCAATCTTTTGGACAACGCCTTCAAGCACGGCCAGACACCTGTGTGCGTGCAGCTGCGTCAGCAAGAACAAGAGGTTTGGCTGGACGTAACGGACGCCGGCCCAGGCATCGCCCAGGAAGAGGTGGAGCCCTTGCAACAGGCCTTCAGCCGGGGTAGCAGCAGCCGTACCCTGCCAGGCACTGGGCTAGGCCTAGCCATCGTGCGACAAATCACTACCCGCATGGGCGGACGGCTGGAATTTACGGGTGGACCCGGCGCCTACACCGTGCGGGTCCGGCTCGGCCCGCTGTAATCACATGCGGGCCCAAACAAGGGGCGTCTATCGGAATGCAACCGTCCGTACCAGCGACGACCAGAACCGCCTCCAGGCGTACTTTTTCAAGACCGGCTGAAACCGCTGGTGGCGGTAGATGTTGATACGCGCCTGTTTGCGCGGCGTCTTGCTGCCAAACACAATATTCCCGTCGCTGGTAATAGGCAGTGGACCAAATTGGGATACCACCAGCAAGCCGCCATCGGGCGACAGCGCAATTCCGTGCGGGAACTGCATGTTTGCGCCTGGGTTTTCCAGTGCGTTGCTGGGCGCTTCTTCCGTGATGCGGTTGCTGCGGCTATCAAAATGGTAGGAAGTTATGCGGTCCGCCTCGCTGTTTGACACCAGAATGCTGTCGCCTTCGCGCGAAATCCGTATATCTTCCGGCCGAAATAGACGCGTGGCCTCGCCCTTGAAAGTCTGCAGGGGAACAGGATTCAGGCGCCCGGTTTCCGCATCAAACCCGTAAACGCAAATGCAGTTTGCATCCGCGTAGGTCACCAGCACGCAGCTGCCATCCGGAGAGAAAACAACGCCCTTGGGTATGCCAGGCAACTCCTCTTCCTTGATGAGGCTGAGCAAGCGGATCGCCGGCTCCTTGTCATCAAAACTGAAGAGCGCGACCCCGCGTTTGCGCAGCGAAGTGGAGCCGAAGGCCAGCACCATCTTATTGCCGCAGCGCGACATGTCCATGCCATGCGGCTTGAAGCCGGCCAGAGGCTCTGGAAACTTGATGGAAGCCAAGGGGCTGTGTGCATAACGCCCATTGGCGCCGCGCTGGTAAATCGTGAATATCTCGCTATTCCAATTGACGGCGATTATTTTTTGGCCGTCCGTGGAAAACACCACATGCTGAGGCTCATCCAGCAAAGCTGTGGGGCTTTTCAATATCTGGCTCGTCCGCGCCTGGCCGAAACGATCAATTTTGAAAATGATCAGTTGGCTGACAGTGGTAAAAGCCGCACAAAAAAGATTCTCGCTCGGATGGAAAGAAACGCTATTAATTAGGCTGTACGTCTTCGCACGGCTGGTGATGCAATCGATAGGTTGGGGTTCATAAAACACGCTGAGTCTCCTGCTTATTCTTGTATTGCCCATCAACTGCGGCAACCCGATTTCCATGCTGTGCCCCACCTCCTCCTTAATGGATATTGGTGACACGCATATTTTCAATGTAAAGAATAACTGACTCTGCACTGCTTCGAGCCGCTTTCAACAACATATACCCACAATTCAGGCGAAAACCCGCATTTTTCGAACGGGGCCTCGCCCGCTTGGGCTACAAGCGCTGGCGCAAGGCTTCGTAAAGGCAAACGCCGCTGGCCACAGATACGTTCAGGCTCTCCACCGCACCCGCCATGGGGATGCCAACCAGCTCGTCGCAGGTCTTGCGCGTCAGCTGGCGCATGCCGTCACCTTCGTTGCCCAGCACCAAAGCGACGGGGCCCTTCAGGTCCACCTGGTACAGGGTCTTGGGCGCGTTGTCGCTGGTGCCTATGCACCAGATGCTGCGCTCCTTCAGCTCGCCCAGGGTGCGCGCCAAGTTGGTCACCATGAAGTAGGGCACGGTCTCGGCCGCACCGCTGGCCACCTTGGCCACGGTGGCGTTGATGCCGGCCGCGTGGTCCTTGGGAGCGATGACGGCATGGGCACCGGCGCCATCGGCCACACGCAGGCAGGCGCCCAGGTTGTGCGGATCGGTCACGCCGTCCAGCACCAGCAGCAACGGCGGCGTGGTCAGGCTGTCGAGCAGGTCGTCCAGCGAATGGACCTGCGGAACATGTTCCACGCGCGCCGCCACGCCCTGGTGGCCGTGGCTGCCGCAAAGCTTGGCCAGACGCAGGCTGTCGCCTTCAATCAGACGCGCACCGGCTTCATTGGCTTTCTCCAGAAACTGGCGCATGCGCGCGTCACGCCGGGTGGGCTCGTAGTAAATCTCGATGATGGACTGCGGCGCGGTTTTCAGGCGTACGCCCACGGCGTGAAAGCCGAAAAGAACTTTGGGAGAAGACATGGGGAGATTGCTACGTTATTTATAGCTACCAGCACAGGTAAATCCTGCGCTGGTAGCGGTTTTTTCTTAAAACTTCTACCGGTTCAGCGCGGCTTGCGCGCCACCTTGCGAACCGGCGCCTTGCCAGATCCGTTGTCGCGCGGCGGCAGGCCGGTGTGCTGGGTCAGCAGGCGGCCCTTGGTGACCGGTGAAGACTTGGTCACCACGGTGGAATTCTTCTTGCGCGCGCTCTCGTAGTTCCCGTCCGTCATCGGCTGGTAGGTCGGGATCAGATGGTGCTTGCCATTGCCGATCAGGTCGGCACGCCCCATGGTCTTCAGCGCGTCGCGCAGCAGCGGCCAGTTGTTGGCATCGTGGTAGCGCAAGAAGGCCTTGTGCAGCCGGCGGCGGCGGTCGCCCCGCACGATGTCAACGGTTTCGCTGTCGCGGGTGATCTTGCGCAGCGGGTTCTTGCCGCTGTGGTACATGGTCGTGGCGGTGGCCATGGGCGACGGGTAGAAGGTCTGCACCTGGTCGGCGCGGAAGCCGTTTTTCTTCAGCCACAGCGCCAGGTTCATCATGTCTTCGTCGCTGGTGCCAGGGTGGGCGGCAATGAAGTACGGAATCAGGTACTGCTTCTTGCCGGCCTCGGCGCTGAACTTCTCGAACAGCGTTTTGAACTTGTCGTAGCTGCCGATGCCGGGCTTCATCATCTTGGTCAGCGGGCCCTGCTCGGTGTGCTCAGGCGCGATCTTCAGGTAACCGCCGACGTGGTGGGTCACCAGCTCTTTCACGTACTCGGGGCTTTGCACCGCCAAGTCGTAGCGCAGGCCGGAGCCGATCAGAATCTTCTTGATGCCCTTGAGCGCGCGGGCACGGCGGTAGATCTTGATCAGCGGGTCGTGGTTCGTACCCAGGTTCGAGCAGATGCCCGGATACACGCAGCTGGGTTTGCGGCAGGCGGCCTCGATCTCGGGGCTCTTGCAGCCGAGGCGGTACATGTTGGCGGTGGGGCCACCCAGGTCGGAAATGGTGCCGGTGAAACCCTTCACCTTGTCGCGGATGTCTTCGACCTCTTTGATGATCGATTCTTCCGAGCGGCTCTGGATGATGCGGCCCTCATGCTCGGTGATCGAGCAGAAGGTGCAGCCGCCGAAGCAGCCGCGCATGATGTTCACGCTGAAGCGGATCATTTCCCAGGCGGGGATCTTGGTGGCGCCGTCGTGGCTACCGTTCTCGTCGGCATAGGCCGGGTGCGGGCTGCGCGCGTACGGCAGGTCGAACACCGCGTCCATCTCGGCCGTAGTCAGCGGAATCGGTGGCGGGTTGATCCACACGTCGCGGGCCGTTACGCCCTCGCCGTGGGCCTGCACCAGCGCACGGGCGTTGCCGGGGTTGGTTTCCAGATGCAGCACGCGGTTGGCGTGGGCATACAGCACCGGGTCGGACTTGACCTGCTCAAACGACGGCAGGCGGATCACCGAGCGTTCGCGTGGCGGCACCTTGATCTTGGCGAGTTCGCGGGCTTGGGAGCGCGCCAGCGCGTCGCCCAGCGACGGGCTCATCTTGACGACGGCTTCTGCCGGTACGCCCTGCGGATTGGCATCGTCCTTGGAGCAGGTCGCGCCCTGCTCTGCCGCCTGCTCGGAGGTGGTCTGGTAGGGGTTGATGTGCGACTCGACGCGGCCCGGCGCATCGACCGAGGTGGAATTGATCTCGACCCAGTCGCGCCCGGTCGGGTCGTCGCTGCGGCGGATGAAGGCCGTGCCGCGCACATCGGTGATGCTCTGCACGGGCTCTTTGGCGGCTAAGCGGTGGGCGACTTCGACGATCGCGCGCTCGGCATTGCCGTACAGCAACAAATCGCACTTGGCATCCACCACCACGCTGCGGCGCACCTTGTCGGACCAGTAGTCGTAATGCGCGATGCGGCGCAGCGAGCCTTCGATGCCACCCAAGACGATGGGCACGTCCTTGTAGGCCTCGCGGCAGCGCTGGCTGTAGACGATGGCCGCGCGGTCCGGGCGCTTGCCGCCGATGTCGCCGGGGGTGTAGGCGTCGTCGCTGCGGATCTTGCGGTCGGCGGTGTAGCGGTTGATCATCGAATCCATATTGCCCGACGTGACGCCGAAGAACAGGTTCGGTTTGCCCAGGGCCTTGAACGGGTCGGCGCTCTGCCAGTCGGGCTGGGCGATGATGCCGACGCGAAAGCCCTGCATCTCCAGCATGCGGCCGATCACCGACATGCCGAAGCTCGGATGGTCCACATAGGCGTCGCCGGTGACGATGATCACGTCGCAGCTGTCCCAGCCCAACACATCCATCTCGGCGCGGCTCATCGGCAGGAATTTGGACGTGCCGAAGCGGGCCGCCCAGTACTTGCGGTAGCTGGTCAGCGGCTTGGCGGCGCGCGCGAAAAAGGAAACGTCGACGGGGGCGTTCATGCAAAACTTTGTGGGGATTAACCCGCGATTTTAAGGGCTGGGGCCCCGTTACGCACCCAGACGCGCATATGGCCCCACGTCCCTCTACATGGCTTTAGGGGTGCAGCGCCGCATGCTCACACAAGAAAACCGGCGCTAGCGCAGATGAAAGCTGCGCCAGGCGCTCCTATAAGTAGAGCAATCAGCTCTTGGCCAGACGGCTGAAGGTCTTGCGGAATTTCTCCACCTTGGGCGCAGCCACCATCAGGCAGTAGCCCTGGCTGGGGTGCTTTTCAAAGTAATCCTGGTGGTATTCCTCGGCGGGCCAATAGTTGGCCAGGGGCAGCACCTCGGTCACCACTGGGTGGCGATAGGTCTTGCTGTCGTTGACCTCACGCAGCACGGACTGCACCACTTCCTGCTGGTCGGGCGAATTCACGTAGATGCCGCTGCGGTACTGTGTGCCTACGTCGTGGCCTTGCTGGTTCAGCGTGGTCGGGTCATGGATGACGAAGAAGATTTCCAGAATCTCACGCAGGCTGATCTGGGCCGGATCAAACTCCAGCTTGACCACTTCGGCATGGCCGGTCTGGCCGCTGCACACGGCCTCATAGCTGGGGTTCTGGGTCGTGCCGTTGCAATAGCCGCTTTCTACATCGGTAATGCCGCGCACCTGGACGAACACGGCTTCGGTGCACCAAAAACAACCACCGCCCAAGGTGATGGACTCACGTTGGGCGGCACTGGACGAGGATGTGGAGGACGGCGAATTTTGCATAAGCTACTTTGTACACCGATTCAACAGCGCCCGACTTGTACACTCACCTTGCCCCCTGCGCCGACCGGAAAGCAGCCAGCTTCGATACAAAGCAAAACATGGTGTAGCGCACGAATTGCTTGCGCTAACAGCTATCAATACAAGAGCAAATGAATCCGAGTGAACTCAAACCCATACTGACCGCATTGGCCATGCCTCCAGCCGGGCCTTTGTTGCTGGCGGCTCTGGCCAGCGTGCTGGCGCGGCGGCGCAAATGGCTGGGCCGGGGCATCGCCGTGCTGGCCCTAGCAGGTTTGTGGCTGCTGAGCTGCAATGCAGTGGCGGTCTGGCTGGCGCAGACCCTGTTGCCGCAGGTTGCAGCCATTCCACCCGCCACTGCACCCAGCTACCTGCAGGCCCACCAGGTCCAGGCGATTGTGGTGCTGGGCGGTGGCGTGCAGCCCAGCGCACCCGAATACGGCGCGGCCCAGCCCTCGGCCCAAACCGCTGCGCGGCTGCGCTACGGCGTCTGGCTGGCGCGCCAATCCAGCCTGCCACTGGCGTTTGCAGGCGGCGTGGGCTGGGCCAATAGCGGCACCAGCGCCTTGTCGGAAGGCGATGTGGCAAAGGCCATGGTGTCGAAAGAACTGGGCGGCAACCTGCGCTGGGTAGACGACCAATCCCGCGACACCGTGGAAAACGCTCAGAAAATGCAGCGGCTGCTGGCACACGACGGCGTGCAACGCATCGCGCTGGTAACCCACGCCTGGCATATGCCGCGCGCCGTGCAGGCCTTCGAACGGGCCGGCTTGCAGGTCGTGCCCGCCCCCACCGGCTTTACCCTGCCGCAGCAGCGCACATTGCTGGAATGGCTGCCCTCCGGCAGTGGCTTGCAGTCCTCGCGCGAAATCCTGCGGGAATGGCTAGGCATGCAGGTTGCAGGGCGCATATAAGAACGTGTTTACGATCTAAGAGCCTGTTCATGATCTATTTGAGGCCGCGTTGGGGAGCAATCGGGATGAGTTGGCTGTCAGCGCCCTTGCATGGGCTCACTGCCCATGCAAGGGTGATGGCGGGCAAATCGCCCGATTTCTCCCCAACCCGAAGGGCAGCTGCCTTTTCGGGCGGTCTGGGGCGTTGCGACTCTTGCCAATAGCCGGGCTATTGGCGGCGAGCCGCGCCTACCAGCCCCTCCCGAAAAGACGGCTGCGCGGCCCCAAATAGATCATGAACAGGCTCTTAGGCATGCCATAACTGCGGGAACAAATCCCGCATGTGCCAGCCCAAGCCCAGACCGTACAGCCCGAACGTTGACGCTGCATCGGTAACGGGCTATATTAATAACCAACCAGTCAGTAAAATGCCCCCCAGCCTAGAGTCCCTGCCCCCCCCTACCGCCAAACGTGCGCGGCGCAAAGAAGCGCGCCCGGGTGAACTGCTGGCAGCGGCACTGGACATCTTTGTTGAAAAAGGCTTTGCCGCAACCCGTGTGGAAGAAGTCGCCCTGCGCGCCGGCGTGTCCAAAGGCACGCTGTTTCTGTACTTTTCCAGCAAGGAAGAACTGTTCAAAGCCGTAGTTCGGCAAAGCCTGACTAGCCATTTCCACGAACTGAACGGCGAAGTGGATGGATACACCGGCAGCATCGCCAGCCTGCTGGAGCACGGCATGCTGACCTGGTGGGAGCGCGTAGGCCGGACCAAAGCCGCAGGCATTAGCCGTCTGATGCTGCTGGAAGCCCATAACTTCCCGGAAATGGCCACCTTCTACCAGGACGAAGTGGTGCACCCCTACCAGCAATTGGTGCGCAAGATACTGCAACGCGGTGTGGACAGCGGCGAATTCGCGCCGCTCAACCTGGACCTGGCCACCTATAGCGTGACTGCGCCACTGATATTCATGTCGGTGGGCCAGCGTGCCGATGGCAGCCACCCCTGCACCCAGCAGCCGTTTACCCCCGAGCAGTACATCGCCTCGCAGGTGCGCATCATGCTGAACGGGCTGCGCGCCCGCCCCGAGCCCTCCGGAGCCGCCACCACATGAAACTTTAGCTATCGACGCACACATCGCCGCCCATGCCAAGGCATGACCGGAAAGTAAATGGCCTAGCTGCCCGCCGAACCCGCCATATTCCACCCCTAAAATCCAGAGCTTATTTCGCCTTCGCCACAGAGACCCACCATGACCACCACCGCCCAGATTGAAAAAACCCGCTTCAACATGATCGAGCAGCAGATCCGCCCCTGGGATGTGCTGGACGCCTCGATCCTGGCTCTGTTGTCTATCGTCAAGCGCGAAAAGTTCCTCCCGCCCGAGCACCAGGCCTATGCCTTCATCGACATGGAAGCGCCCCTGCCCGGTGGCCAATGCATGCTGTCGCCCAAGGTCGAGGCTCGCGCACTACAGGACCTGAAAATCCAGAAACACGAAAAAGTGCTGGAAATCGGCACCGGCTCCGGCTACATGGCAGCCCTGCTGGGTGCCTGCGCGCAAAACGTGCTGTCCTTGGAAATCCTGCCGGAACTCGCCAGCCTGGCCCGCAAGAACCTGCGTGACGCCGGTGTGCACAACGTGGAAGTACGCCAGGCCGACGGCGCCCAGGGCGCGGCCGGCGATGGTCCTTTTGACGTCATCGTGCTCAGCGGCTCTGTGGCTTCGGTGCCCGAAGTACTGAAAGCCCAGCTCAAGGTGGGCGGCCGCCTGTTTGCCATCGTGGGCCAAGACCCGGTAATGCAGGCCCATATCACCACCCGCACCAGCACCACCAGCTACCAGACCACCACCCCCTGGGATATCGTCGCCCCCCGGCTGGCGCATTTCCCAGAACCCTCGAAGTTCCATTTCTGAACCCCATGCTCGACCAGATCACCCCCGCCCAACTGGCCCAGTGGCTGCAAAGCCTTCCCTCCACGGCAAAGCCGGTTGTGCTGGATGTACGGGAGCCCTGGGAATGGCAAACCGCCAGTGTGCAGCCAGAAGGCTTTAGCCTGGTGACTCTACCCATGGGCGAAATCCCGGCACGCCTGGCGGAGCTGGACCCCGCGCAACCCGTGGCCTGTCTCTGTCACCATGGCGCGCGCAGCCAGCGGGTCGCCATGTATTTGCTGCAGAGCGGATTCGAGCAAGTGGTGAACATTGCCGGCGGCATAGATGCATGGTCGCAACAGCTGGATACCCGTGTGCCCCGCTACTGACATGACAAGGATGAACATGCAACGTTTCCCGCTCGGCGCGCTCGCTTTGGCCGTGGCTGCCATTTTTGCCGGCTCAGCCCATGCGCAAAGTCTGCAGGAGCTGTATGACTCCGCCCGCGCCACGGATGCAACCTACCAGTCGGCCAAGGCGCAGTACGACGCCAATCTGGCCAAGGCCGACCAAGCCAAGGCTGGCATCCTGCCTACCGCAGGCCTGTCCGCCGGGCTGAACCGTAACCTGCTCGACAGTGTGAATCCCACGCTGGACAAGGACTACACCACCCAGACTGCAGCCCTCAGCGGCACGCAGCCACTGTACCGCCCCGCCAACTGGATCACTTATGAGCAGGGCAAGAAGTCGGTAGAAGTCGCCCAGGCGCAACTGGTCGTAGCCGAACAAGACTTGGTGGTGCGCGTGGCACAAGCTTATTTCGACGTCTTGGCCGCCAGCGATACCCTGACCTTTGTACGCGCCCAGAAGGCCGCTGTGGCGGAGCAACTGGCTTCTGCCAAGCGCAACTTCGAAGTCGGCACGGCCACCATCACCGATACCCGCGAAGCCCAGGCCCGGTTCGACCTGGCCCGCTCCCAGGAGATCGCGGCCGACAACGATCTGCTGGTGAAAAAAATAGCGCTGGACACCATCGTCGGCAAAACCAATGCCCAGCCCACGCCGCTGGCCCAGCCCGCCGTGCTGCCCAACGTGGAAGAAGCCGATGTCTATAAATGGGTCAGCCAGGCCGAAGGCGCCAGCCCGAACGTGCAGCAGGCCCTGGTGGCACTGGATGTGGCACGCCTGGAAACCCAGAAGGCCAAAGCTGGCAATCTGCCCACCCTGGACCTGACGGCCGCCTACAACGTCAACCGCTACCCCAACGGCACATCCAGCCTGCCGTCCAACTCGCGCAACAACACCGCCGTGGTGGGCCTGAGCCTGACCATTCCACTGTTTGCCGGCTACTCTGTCCAGAACCGCATACGCGAAACCTTGTCATTGGAAGACAAGGCCCAGGCCGACCTGGACGCAACCCGGCGCGCGGTCACACAATCCACCCGCACCGCGTTCTACGGCGTGCTGTCCGGCCTGGCCCAGGTCAAGGCCCTGGAGGCCGCCGAAAGCTCCAGCCAGATCGCACTGGACGCCAACAAGCTGGGTTACCAAGTTGGCGTGCGCATCAATATCGATGTGTTGAACTCGCAAAGCCAGCTCTACCAGACCAAGCAAAGTCTGGCCCAGGCCCGCTACAACGTGTTGGTGGGTTCGCTGAAGCTGCGCCAGGCCAGCGGGAGCCTGAAGCCAGAAGACCTGCAGGCGGTGAACGCCCTGCTGGCCCACTAAGAACGTTCTAAAACCTCAGGCCTGTAACAAGGCTTTGATCGCAGCGGCCGTCTTCTGCGCCGCTCCGCGGTGGGCTGCTGCAAATGCCGGCCCGGCTGCCGCGGCAGCAGCCAGCTGATCCGGCGCCAGGCACCAGGCCCGCACCTGTTCCAGCGCCGCAGGCATATCGGCCACCCGGTAGGCCGCACCGGCCTGGGTTGCCAATTCAGCCGCCTCTGCGAAATTGAAGGTAGAGGGCCCCAGCACCATGGGGCAGCCACAGGCCGCGGCCTCGATCAGGTTCTGCCCGCCCAATGGCTCGAAACTTCCGCCCAACAAAGCCATATGGGCCAGGCCGTAGTACAGCGCCATCTCACCCAGGGAATCCCCCAGCCAGATATCGGCCTCGATCGGAGCGTCCTGCCACTGGCTGCGGCGCGACACGCTCAAACCGTAGTTCTGTACCAGCGCGGCCACTTCGTCAAAACGCTGCGGATGGCGCGGCACGATCAGCCACTGCACACCGTTTGCTCCCATTTTAATAGCACCAAGCGCAGATGAATCCTGCGCCAGAGCCTTAAAAGACTTCAAGGCTTCCAGCAGCATGCGCTCCTCGCCTTCGCGCGCACTGGCCAACAAAACCACCGTACGGCCCGCCGCCTGGCGCCAGTTGCGGCCTCGGGCGCACTGGGCGGCATCCGGGCTGGCATCGAACTTCAAATTACCCAGCACCTGGGGCCTGGGCGCGCCGGCTGCAACGAAGCGCTGGGCGTCCGCCTCGGTCTGCGCCCACACCGCGCTCAGCGCACCATAGGCCGCCCGCGACAACCAAGCCAGCCGCTGGGCCTGGCGCAAGGATTTTTCGCTGAGCCGGGCATTTGCCAGCACCACCGGTATGGCTGCGCTACGGCAAGCGGCCAACAAGTTTGGCCAGATCTCGGTTTCCATCAGGATGCCGATACGCGGCTGAAAGTGACTCACAAAGCGCTGCACGGCGCCCAGACTATCCCAGGGCTGCCACACCTGTACATCACCCGGACGCAGCAGAGCGCGGCCTTCGGCCCTGCCGGTGGCCGTGCCATGGGTCAGCAGCAGGCGCAGGTCCGGCATCTCCTTGCGCAAGGCTGCCAGCAAAATGGCGGCGGCCCGGGTCTCCCCTAGCGAAACCGCGTGCACCCACACCCAGCCTGTGCTGGGCGCCTGGGTGTAGTGGCCAAAACGTTCGGATATGTGTTCTGCATAGCCGGGCTCTGCCACGGCGCGCAGACGCAGCTTGCGGCGCAGCAAGGGACTGGCCAGCCACAGCAGCAAGGAATACAAGACGCGAACCAAGAGTGCTCAGTCTCGCAGCGCCGCCAGGGCCGAGGCCTGCATCCAGGCGCCCCAAACCGCCTCGACCGTGGGCGTGGTGTCAGACACCACGCTGATCTGGTGGTCGCTCTGCAGCGGGCCGGTACGCCAGGCGGTGTCGAAGTTATATATCTGCACATGCGGCAGATCCAGCGCCACGGCGATATGGCTCAGGCCACTGTCCACGCCCACCACGCCCATGCATTCGGACATGGCATCGGTCAGCGCGTCCACCTTCATGCGGGGCCAGACCACCGCCTGCGTCAGCCGGCTGGCAATACTTTCGCTGCGCCACAACTCCTCATCATTGCCGTGCGTGAAAGCCACGGTATAGCCCAAGGCATTCATGCGATGCCCCAGGTCCAACCAATGCTCCACCGGCCATTGCTTGTCGGCGCGGGACGTGCCGTGCACAAATGCCACCACGGGCGCGGGAGACGTGGCACCGGAATCGAAGAAGTTGTTAGAAATGTTCTTGATCGCGTTCACATCCATACTGGAATGCGACACCAGGCCGAAATTGACCTTCTCCGGCAATGCGTACACCAAGGCCCGGGCGCACATCACGCGGGAACGGTTGATGGCGTGGATGCGCGGCTCCACGGGAATGGCCACATCGGCCACCCAGCGGGTAGGCGCCTCAAAACTGGAACCCTCGGTCTGGTTGGCCAGGGCATAACGCAGGCCGTCCGGGCTCAAGCGCGCCATTTTGGCCACCAGCGCGGATTTACTCAGGCCCTGCAGGTCCAGCACCGCGTCATAGGTCTCCTGCTGCAAGTCGGCCGAAAAGGCACGCCAAGCATTGCGCGTGTCCACGGTAAACACGGTCTTGCGCCAGCGGCGCAAGTCGCACTCGATCACCCGGCGCACGCCCTCACAGCGGCGCACCAGCGGTGCAAAACCCGGTTCGACCACCCAGTCCACCTGGGTACCGGGCAACTCAGAGAGTATGTCCTGCACAGCCGGCATGGCGTGCACCACGTCACCAAGAGAAGATAATTTGACGATCAGAACATTCATGCCAGATACCTGCAGACGCCAGCAGCCACCTTAGTGGGCAGAGGCCGCAAAACTGGCATCGGGCTTGACGCGGCGCAGCAGCGCCAACACATCGGCCTGGATGCGGTCCAGCGCCGCCTGGGTGTGGCCTTCAAAACGCAGCACCAGCACAGGAGTGGTGTTGGATGCGCGGATCAGGCCAAAGCCGTCCGGCCAATCCACGCGCAAACCATCGATGGTGCTGACCACTGCAGGCGCGGCGAAATCCACCAAACGCAAGGCTTCCGCCACCACGCGGGGCGGCTCGCCTTCATGGCAGGGCACATTGAGCTCAGGCGTGGAGAAGCTGGTCGGCAAGGCATGCAACACCGCATTGGCGTCGGGCGACTGGCTCAGGATTTCCAGCAGACGGCAGCCGGCATAGGTGCCGTCATCGAAGCCAAACCAGCGCTCCTTGAAGAAGATATGGCCGCTCATCTCGCCGCCGAGCGGCGCCTGGCCGCCTGCAGCTTCAATCTCTTTCATCTTGGCCTTGATCAGCGAATGGCCGGTCTTGAACATCAGCGGATGGCCACCGGCGGCAGCAATCGCCGGTGCCAGACGCTGCGAACACTTCACATCGAACAAGATGGTGCCACCGGGCACGCGCCGCAGCACGTCTTCGGCGAACAGCTGCATCTGGCGGTCAGGGTAAATATTGCTGCCGTCCTGTGTCACGATGCCCAGGCGGTCACCATCGCCATCGAAAGCCAGGCCCAGCTCGGCGCTCGTGGTCTTCAGCGCGGCAATCAGGTCTTCCAGGTTCTCGGGCTTGCTCGGGTCCGGGTGGTGGTTGGGGAAGTTGCCATCCACCTCGCTGAACAGCTCCACCACTTCACAGCCTATGGCCCGCAAAATGGCGGGGGCCGAAGCGCCGGCAATGCCGTTGCCCGAGTCAACCACGATCTTCATCGGCCGGGCCAATTGGATGTCGGAGACGATGCGCGCGGTGTAGGCAGGCAGCACATCTACCTGGCGTACCGAGCCACCGGCCTGGAATACCCAGGTTTCCGCTTCCATCATGCGGCGCAGCGCCTGGATTTCCTCACCATGGATGGCACGCCCACCCATGATCATCTTGAAACCGTTGTAGTCCTTGGGGTTGTGGCTGCCGGTAACCTGGATGCCGCTGCGGCACAGCGTGTAGGCCGCGAAATACAGCATGGGTGTGGTGGCGGCGCCAACGTCAATCACATCCACACCCACCGCAACCAGGCCACGGATCAGTGCGGCGACTAGGCTGGGGCCGCTTAAACGGCCATCGCGCCCGACAGCAATGACCTTCTCCCCCTCGGCCAGCGCAATCGTGCCGAACGCCCTACCGATTCCCTCTGCAACCGCTTCGTCTACCGTGGTCGGCACGATGCCGCGGATGTCATAGGCTTTGAAGATGGAATTGGCAATGTGCATGGTGTAGATGAGGTCGGGTAAATCAGACATCCGACCCAGAGGGCCAGACCACGAGCGCGAATTGTAGGTTTTTCGCAAGCCCGTTTTGACGGGCCTGCAATCCACCAGCTACGCAGCCTGTGCCGGCACACCCAAAGCTTGGTACAACGCAAGGTATTGCGTAGCCGCTGCAGCCCATGAAAAGTTCTGCGCCATGCCACAGCGTTGCAGCTGCTTCCACACATCCGGCAGCGCAAAGTCCTGCACGGCACGGTGCACCGCCAAGGCCAAAGCCTCGCGGGTCGCGGGGCCGAACATGAAGCCCGTTGCGGTGTCCGCCTGCAGGCTGGACGCATCCGCATCCACCACCGTGTCGATCAAACCGCCCACATGGCGGACCACGGGTACCGTGCCGTAGCGCAAGGCATACAGCTGGGTCAGGCCACAGGGCTCGAAACGGGATGGCACCAGCATCGCGTCCGCCCCGGCAATCATCTGGTGGGCAAAGGTTTCGTCATAACCTATGCGCACCGCCATGGCGCCGGGATGTGCAGCCATGGCTTCCCTGAAGGCCTTTTCCAGCACGGCATCACCCGTCCCCTGCACCGCCAGCTGCGCATCTGCCGCCAGCATCTCGGGTATGGCGGCCAGCACCAGGTCCAGGCCTTTTTGTTGCGTCAAACGGCTCACCAGGGTAAACAGTGGTGCCTTGGCATCCACCCGCAAACCCAGGGCTTTTTGCAGCGCCGCCTTGCATACGGCCTTGCCAGCCAGATCGGATGCGGAATAGCGAGCGGGAATATCCTTGTCGGTGGACGGGTTCCACACCGCGTCATCCACCCCATTCAGGATGCCGGACACATCTGCGCCACGTGAGCGCACCACCCCGTCCAAACCGCAGCCGAACTCGGAGGTTGCGATCTCCTGGGCGTAGCTGGGGCTGACCGTGGTGATGCAGCGCGCGCTGGTCAAACCCGCCTTCATGAATGAAAACTTGCCGTGGTACTCCAGTCGCGTAGGGTCCATGTACCGGATGGGTAAACCCAGTAGATGAAAGTCCCTGGCATCAAACAGCCCCTGGTAGGCCAGGTTGTGCACGGTAAATACCGTCGCCACATGGGCCCCTGGGTTCGCCGCAACGTAGGCACATGCCATGGCAGCGTGCCAATCGTGGGCGTGCAGCACATCGGGCTCCCAGGCCGGATCCAGGCCACCAGAGGCCACCTGGGCCGCCGCCCAGCCCAGCAAGGCAAAGCGCTGCGCGTTGTCCGGCCACTCGGATCCGTCTGCCGCCAAATAAGGATTACCTTTTCGCTGGTAAAAATACGGGGCATCCACCACGTAGGCCGGCACACCGCTGACGGCCAGGGTGCCACGCAGCAAACGTACCCGCCCCGCACCAAACACGGCACCGAGCTCACACACCAGTGCGGGTTTCTTCAGCCCTGCCAGAATGGCTGGAAAGCCCGGCAGCAGAAGACGCACATCAGCCCCCGCCGCAATCAAGGCCTGGGGTAAAGCCCCCATGACGTCCGCCAAGCCACCTGTTTTGACCAGAGGGAAAACCTCGGCGCCTACTTGCAATACTTTCATCCGGCCAACTTCTTCAACATGGAGGGTGTCACCAAAGTAATGCCATTTTCACTGCGGTGGAAGCGCTCCGCATCCAGCACGGCATCTTCACCGATCACCATGCCGTCGGGAATGACGCAGCCACGGTCTATGACAGCCCGCGTGATACGTGCTCCACGGCCCACCTGTACACCCGGCAACAGTACCGACCAATTCACACTGGAATGGGAATGCACCCGCACGCTGGAGAACAGCACGGAACGGAACACGCTGCCCGACACGATGCAACCACCCGACACCATGGATTCGATCGCCAGGCCGCGCCGGTCATCCTGGTTGTGCACGAACTTGGCGGGCGGCAGCTGCGCCTGGTAAGTCCAGATGGGCCAGTGCGTGTCGTACAGGTTCAGCTTCGGTTCCGTGGCTGTGAGATCGATATTGGCATCCCAGTAGGCATCAATGGTGCCCACGTCACGCCAGTAAGGCTCCTCATCATCCGCATTGGGTACACAGCTCAAAGAGAACGGGTGGGCCGACGCATTGCCGTTGCGCACCGCGCGCGGAATGATGTCCTTACCGAAGTCGTGGCTGGACTCCGGGTCCGCCATATCGCGTTCCAGCTCGGCATACAGATAGGCGGCATTGAAGATATAGATGCCCATGCTGGCCAGGGACATGTCCGTACTGCCGGGCATGGCCGGCGGGTCGGCCGGCTTTTCCAGGAATTCTGTGATCAGGCTGTTGTCGCCCACGGCCATCACACCAAAGGCAGATGCCTCGCTGCGCGGTACGGCAATGCAACCCACGGTGCATTCCCGCCCCTTGGCCACGTGGTCGGCCAACATCAGGGCGTAATTCATCTTGTAGATATGGTCACCGGCCAGCACCACGATGTAGTCCGCACCATAGCTTTCCAGAATGTCCTGGTTTTGATAGACCGCGTCGGCGGTACCGCGGTACCAGTTTTCGTTGTCGTTGCGCTGCTGGGCCGGCAGCAGGTCCACGAACTCGTTCATCTCATTCTTCAGAAAGGCCCAGCCACGCTGCAAATGGCGCAGCAGGCTGTGCGACTTGTACTGGGTGATCACGCCAATGCGGCGAATACCGGAGTTCAAACAGTTCGACAGTGCGAAATCAACAATACGGAACTTGCCGCCGAAGTAGACCGCCGGTTTAGCACGCCTATCGGTCAGGTTCATTAGGCGGCTGCCGCGACCGCCGGCCAGTACCAATGCGATGGCCCGCTTGGGCAAATCCAGCCCGAGTGCCAAATCATTTTTTTGCATCAAATGTCTCCAGAAGAAATTAATTGTTGATTGGCTTTCCGATTACCGCCAACATCTTAAACCTCGAAGCCGAAAAAATCCTACAGCCCAACCCTGCATGCGAAAATTCAACAAATAAGCCTATTTCAGAAATCCAAAGCGCTTAGACTCTGCAAAAAAGCCTCCAAATGGAGTGCGACAGCCTTGACCACATTCGACAAAGGATGCCCCTGTGCCCCAGTGTATTACCCCCTCCGCTGACGATATCCATACCGCCATTGAACAGCATTTGCTGCACACCGTAGGCGTATCTCCGGCCGATGCAACCGCACACGACCTGATGCTCGCAAGCTCGCATGTTGCACGGCAACAACTTTCAGCCCGCTGGGTGCAAACCCAAAATCAGGAAAAATCCCAGAAGGCCCGCCGCGTGGTCTATCTGTCCATGGAATTCCTGATGGGCCGCACCCTGTCCAACGCCCTGGGCGCCCTGGAGCTGCGTGGCAGTGCCGCAGAAGGCCTGACCCGCTTCGCCCAAAACCTGGAAACCGTAGCCGACCGTGAACCCGATGCCGCGCTGGGCAATGGTGGCCTGGGCCGCCTGGCAGCCTGCTTCCTGGATTCCATGGCCACCGTGGGTCTGCCGTCCTTCGGCTACGGCATCCGCTACGAATACGGCATGTTTGCGCAGGACATCCAAAACGGCGCGCAGATGGAGTACCCCGATCCGTGGCTGGAAAACGGCACGCCCTGGGAATTCCCGCGTGCAGACATCAGCTACCCGGTGCGCTTTGGCGGCTGGGTAGAGCATGTGAACGGCGCCTCCGTCTGGCGCCATGCGGGTGAAGTGGCGGCCAAAGCCTATGACATGGTGGTGCCCGGCCACGGTACGCCCAAAGTCAGCACGCTGCGCCTGTGGAAAGCCGTGGCACCGGCACATATCGACCTGAACGCCTTCAACACCGGCGACTACGCGCGCGCCGCCAGCCTGAAGAACGAGTACGAAAACATCTCCTGGGTGCTCTACCCCAACGACAGCACGCCCGCTGGACGCGAACTGCGGCTGAAGCAGGAGTACTTCTTTGTAGCCGCCTCGGTGCAGGATCTGGTGGCACGGCATCTGGCTGAACACCCATCGCTGGACAACCTGGCCGAACACGTGGCCATTCACCTGAACGACACCCATCCGGCCATAGGTGTTGCCGAGCTGATGCGCGTGCTGTGCGACGAGCAAGGCATGCCCTGGGACAAGGCATGGAGCATCTGCTGCAAGACCTTCTCGTACACCAACCACACCTTGATGCCGGAAGCACTGGAAACCTGGCCGGTGAGCCTGATGCAGCATGTGCTGCCACGCCACCTGGAAATCATCTTCCGCATCAATAAGGAGTTTCTGGACATCGCCGCCGCCCACCGCCCGGGCGACAACGGCTTCCTGGCCCGCCTGTCGCTGATCGACGAGCAAGGTGAGCGCCGGGTACGTATGGCGCACCTGTCTATCGTCGGCAGCCACAAGGTCAACGGCGTGTCAGCATTGCACTCCGAGTTGCTGGTGCAAACCATCTTCGCCGACTTCGCCAGCATCTGGCCCGACCGCTTCACCAATATGACCAACGGCGTGACTCCGCGCCGCTGGCTGGCCCAGGCCAACCCTGGCCTATCCTCCTTGCTGGACAACACCATTGGTAAAGGCTGGCGCCAGGATCTGGACCAGTTGCAGAAGCTGAAGGCCAAGAAGGACGATACGGACTTTCAAAAGTCCTTTATGGCCGTCAAGCGCGCCAACAAGGTACGCCTGGCCGCCGCCATACAGCACAGCACTGGCATCACCGTTAGCCCGGACAGCCTGTTTGACGTGCAGGTCAAGCGCATCCACGAATACAAGCGCCAGTTGCTCAACGTGCTCCACGTGGTGACACGCTACCAGGCCATTCTGGCCAACCCGAACGCCGACTGGGTGCCGCGCACCGTGATCTTCGCGGGCAAGGCCGCCTCGTCCTATGTGGCAGCCAAGTCCATCATCCGGCTGATCCACGACGTGGGCACGGTCATCAACAACGACCCGCGCATAGGTGACAAGCTCAAGCTGGTATTCATGCCCAACTACGGCGTCTCGGTGGCCGAAGTCATCATGCCCGGCGCCGACCTGTCCGAACAAATTTCCACCGCCGGCACCGAAGCCTCCGGCACCGGCAATATGAAGCTGGCCCTGAACGGCGCGCTGACCATTGGCACCGACGATGGTGCCAACATCGAAATCCGCCAGAACGTGGGGGACGACAACATCTTCATCTTTGGCCTGAAGACCCCCGAAGTGCAAGCCCTGAAGCAAAGCGGCTACCAACCCATGCGCTACTACGAAAGCACGCCCCAGCTGAAAGCCGTGCTGGACGCGATTGCCGGTGGCCAGTTTTCGCCGGACGAACCCGGCCGCTACCGCGCCCTGGTGGATTCGCTGCTGTGGGGTGGCGACCATTACCTGCTGCTGGCCGACTACACATCCTATGTAACGACGCAATCTGAGGTGGATGCGCTGTACCGCCAGCCGGCGGCTTGGTGCGCCAAGGCTATCAGCAACGTGGCGGGCATGGGGGTGTTCTCATCCGACCGCACGATCCGTGAGTACGCGAAACAAATCTGGCACATCACACCGGATGCATCGGGCGCGCTATAAGACACATGCGGTGATAGACAACACCGCATAGCGCTGTCCATTTCTGATTAAACCCACTTCAAGATCGGTTTTTATGTTGCACGCCCACGATATTGAAATGATTTGCGGCGCACGCCACGGCGACCCATTTGCAGTGCTGGGCCCCCACCCTGTAGATGCGGGCCAGACCTCGGTGCGTTGCTTTTTGCCAGGTGCCCAGAGCGTGGTCGTGGAATCAGCCAAGGGTGCGCTACTGGGGCCGTTGGCATTGCAAGACGCCGCTGGCTTCTTTGAAGGCACAGTGGCACTGACACCGGGCGCCGCATACCGATTGCAGGTGCAATGGGCCGATGGCCACAGCAGCACCGTAGACGACCCCTACCGCTTTCCCGTGGTACTGGCGGAAATGGACGTCTGGCTGCTGGGTGAAGGTACGCACCTGCGGCCTTATGAAGTACTGGGCGCGCAACCCTGTAGCATGGAAGGCGTGGCCGGCACCCGCTTTGCCGTCTGGGCGCCCAATGCCAGCCGCGTCAGCGTGGTGGGCGACTTCAATTTCTGGGACGGCCGCTACCACCCCATGCGGTTGCGCCGCGAATGCGGCGTGTGGGAGCTGTTCCTGCCCGGTGTACATGCCGGCAACAAATACAAATACGAAATTCGCACGCAGGACGGCCGCATACTGCCCGGCAAGGCCGACCCCTATGCTCTACAGGCCGAATTGCGCCCCGCCACCGCCAGCATGGTGGCACCGTTGCCGCCCTTCGTGCCGGCATCCGCTGCACGCAAACACGCCAACGCACTGGATGCGCCCATCAGCATTTACGAAGTGCACCTGGGCTCCTGGCAACGCAAGACCGAGGAAGGCAACCGCTGGCTGAACTGGGACGAACTCAGCGACAGCCTGGTGCCCTACGCACGCGATATGGGCTTCAGCCACATCGAGCTGCTACCCATCAGCGAGCACCCGTTCGACGGCTCCTGGGGCTACCAGCCCGTAGGCATGTACGCGCCCACTGCCCGCTTCGGCGACCCGGCGGGTTTCGCCCGCTTCGTGGCCCGCTGCCATGCCGAGGGCCTGGGCCTGGTACTGGACTGGGTACCCGCCCACTTCCCCACCGATGCGCACGGCCTGGGCAATTTCGACGGCACGCACCTGTACGAATACGCCGACCCGCGCGAGGGCTTCCACAACGACTGGAACACCCTGATCTACAACCTGGGCCGCACCGAGGTCAGCAACTTCCTGGTCGGCAACAGCCTGTACTGGCTGGAGCGCTTCGGCGTCGACGGCCTGCGCGTGGATGCCGTAGCCTCCATGCTGTACCGCGACTACAGCCGCAAGGCTGGCGAGTGGATTCCGAATGTGCACGGCGGGCGCGAGAACCTGGAAACCATCGCCTTCCTCAAGCGCATGAATGAGGTGGTAGGCACCGAACGCCCGCAGGCCATTACCCTGGCCGAAGAGTCCACAGCCTTCCCCTCCGTGTCCCGCCCCACCTATGCTGGCGGCCTAGGCTTTCACTACAAGTGGAATATGGGCTGGATGCACGACACGCTGGCCTATATGCAGCGCGACCCGATCTACCGCAAGCACCACCAGGGAGAAATCAGCTTCAGCCTGGTCTATGCCTTTACCGAGAACTTCGTGCTGCCCATTTCGCACGACGAAGTGGTGCACGGCAAGGGTTCGCTGCTGAACAAGATGCCGGGCGACCGCTGGCAGCAGTTCGCCAATTTACGTGCCTTCCTCGGCTATATGTTTGCCCACCCGGGCAAGAAGCTGCTGTTCATGGGCTGCGAATTCGCCCAGGACCGCGAATGGAACCACGACCAAAGCCTGGACTGGCATCTGCTGGAGCACGCGCCCCACGCTGGCATACAGCGCCTGGTGCGCGACCTGAACCACTTCTACACTGCCACCCCGGCGCTGTACCAGTTGGACTTCGTGCCCGAGGGGTTCCAGTGGATTGAGCACAACGATACCGAGCACTCGGTGCTGGCCTTCATACGCCGGGGCATGAACGCCACCTCGTTCATCGTTGTGGTGTGCAACTTCACCCCGAATGTGTGGAACGGCTACCGCCTGGGCGTACCGAGCGCCGGCACTTACCATGAAAAGCTGAACACCGATTCGGCCCACTACGGCGGCAGCAATGTAGGCACGCCACTGGGCACTGCCACAGCGGAAGATGTGGCCTGGCAAGGGTTCGCGCATTCTGTTGTGCTGAACCTGCCGCCTTTGGCTACAGTACTGCTGGAATGGACAGCCTGAAATCTCCCCCCGCCCCCCTGCCCCATGCGGCCAGGCTTAGCCTGACCCAAGGCCAACCCTGGCCCTTGGGTGCCAGCTTTGATGGCCTTGGCGTCAATTTCGCGGTGTTTTCCGCCCATGCCCAGGCCATGGACCTGTGCCTGTTCGATGCCACAGGCACGCAGGAACTGGCCCGCTTGAGGCTGCCCGCCCATACCAGCGATGTCTGGCACGGCTACCTGCCAGGCGCCCAGCCCGGCCAGGTGTATGGCCTGCGCGCCCACGGCCCCTGGCGGCCCGACCGGGGCCATCGCTTCGACGCATCCAAGCTGCTGCTGGACCCCTATGCGCGCGACATCGTTGGCCAATTCGAGTGGCGCGACGAGCATTTCGCTGGCGACCGCCTGCACCCGCGCCACATGGACACACGCGATAACGCGGCATTTGCACTCAAAGCACGCGTCACGCACGACCAGTTCGACTGGAGCGGCGACCACCCACCACGCATAGCCCTGGCCGATTCGGTGATTTACGAGTGCCATGTCAAAGGCTTCTCGCGCCTGAACGACCAAGTGCCGCCAGCCCTGCGTGGCAGCTACGCCGGCCTGGCACACCCCGCCTCCATCGCCCACCTGAAGCGCCTGGGCGTGACGGCGGTCAGCCTGTTACCGGTGCACTACGCAGTCAGCGAAGAGCGGCTCAGCGACATGGGCCTGAGCAACTACTGGGGCTACAACACCCTGGGTTTCTTCAGCGTGGACCCACGCATGGCCAGCGGCGTAGATGGCCTGTCGCCACGCGACGAGTTCCGCCGCATGGTCAAGGCCCTGCACGCCGCCGGGCTGGAGGTGCTGCTGGACGTGGTCTACAACCACACGGCCGAATCGGGCGAAGACGGCCCCAACATCAGTTTTCGCGGGCTGGACAACCGCAGCTACTACCGCCTGCCGCCAGAAGCCCTAGCCTACTACGACAACTACTCCGGCTGCGGCAACACGCTGGACATACGCCAGCCACGCGTGCTGCAAATGGTAATGGACAGCCTGCGCTACTGGGTGGCGGACATGCATGTCGATGGCTTCCGCTTCGATTTGGCACCCGTGCTGGGCCGTACCGATACCGGTTTCGAGCGCGGCAGCGCCTTCTTCACCGCCGTGGCCCAAGATCCGGTGCTGTCGCGCGTAAAAATGATAGCCGAGCCCTGGGACGTAGGCCCGGGCGGCTACCAGACCAGCAACTTCCCGCGTGGCTGGCTGGAGTGGAACGACCGCTTCCGCGACTGCATGCGCGGCTTCTGGGTGCAAACCGCCGCCGCCCCGGAGGCCGCTCTGCCCGACAACACCCGCGCCGACCTGGCCTTGCGCTTGTGCGGCTCCTCCGATATGTTCCAGCCGCGCCAGCGTGCACCGGCCGAATCGGTGAACTACGTGGTGTCGCACGACGGCTTTACCCTGCGCGACCTGCTGAGCTACAACCACCGCCACAACGAAGCCAATGGCGAGAGCAACCGCGACGGCCATGGCCACAACCTGAACTTCAACTGCGGTGCCGAAGGCCCGAGCGACGACCCCGTGGTCAACACCTTGCGCGGGCGGCTGCAGCGCGCCCTGCTTGCTACTACTTTACTAGCACAAGGCACACCACTGATCTGCGCTGGCGATGAATTGGGCCATACCCAGGGCGGCAACAACAACCCCTATTGCCAAGACAACCCGACCACCTGGATCAACTGGTCCGAGGCCGACGACGACCTGATCGCCTTCACGGCCCGCGTCATCGCGCTGCGCCGCCAGGCCCTGCCCTTCGCCAACCAGTGGTACAGCGGTGTGGCCGACGCGCTGGGCCTGCACGACCTGGCCTGGCTGCGCGGCAGCGGCCGGCCGCTGGAAGGTGATGGTTGGCGCGACCCCCACTACCGCTCGCTGGGCTGCCTCATAGGCCGGCCCGGCCGGGCCAAAGCACCTTTGCTGCTGCTGGTGAATGCTGGCCATACCGACGACCCGTTCTGGCTGCCCGCCGGCGTCTGGCAAGTTGTCCTGGATAGCAGCCAACCACAGGGCCGATCCAAGTGGGTCGGCCAGGGCGAAGTGATGTTCCAGCTACCAGCGCACAGCCTGGTGCTGTTGGCCGCAGCAGGCTCCGGCATTACGCCGTAGACCATTACGCCGTAGACGCTACTCGCTACTCGCTACTGGCGCGCGCCGTCCAGCGTGCGACCCGCCATGCGCGACAAGATGCCCAGGGGGCTTTGCGAGGGATCGTACTGGTGCTGGGGTGGGATGAAAAAGGTCTGCTCCATCATGAACTGGCCCCGGTCCACCGCGTGCAGGGTCTGGTCGGAAAAACACACCCAGGTGCTGCCCGGGGCGAAGGCCACCACGGTCTTGGGCGCCTCCTTCTGGTAGACCATGTCGCGCTTCATCTTGTCGTGCAGCTGCAGCATCATGTGGTCGTATTCGCTGCGCAAGGACTTTGTGATGCGCATGCTGCGCAGCAAACGCGCCTTCCAGGGGCTGTACGGCGGCAGCTGGGGCCAGAACTTCTGCACCATGTCTTCGAACGGCTCGCCCACGCGCCACACGCGCGGCTGCTCGGGGTTGACGTTGCTGAACACCCGCAGGATGCGCTCGCCCCGGTTCGGCCGGGACGGAAAAGCATCCACATGCAGGCGTTTATCGTCAGCGCGCCAGGACTGCTTGCGCGAGGCCACCTCGGTCGGTCGGAAGCTGGTGGGCTCCATGCGCAGATAAGCGCTGTAGCGCGGGAACAAGTCCTGCACCAGCTGCACCGCCTGGTGGCGGTAGCGGCGCATCATCGCGTCCAGCAGGGCCAACTCATCGGGCGAACCCAGTGCGCCCTTCACCTGGCCCTGTGGCGGCTGGCTGATATTGCGCGCCTTGGGGTCGCGCATATCGGGGCGCAGCAAGCTCTGCTCGGCCGGCGACATGGTGAACGCCATGGACGGAAAATACAGAACCCCGCCGCTTTCCAGCGCCCGGGTCAGTTTTGCTTCGGTGGGACGGCCAGACCAGTGGGCGCCAGGGACTTCGACGATGGGTTGGTGCATAACTTCATTTTCCCTGAGAATTGCCCCGCGCCAAGCCAGGCTGCGCATAAATTGTGGACGGAAATGAGGCCGTGCACGGCACGCCAATCACGGGTCCGAAAACGGCTAATCAGGGCCGGCGCCTGGCGTACCATGGCCTCTATGACACCTGACAGCACCAGCCGCTTTGACGATACCTGCTACCGCGCCATGCAGGCGCGGGACGCCCGCTTTGACGGCTGCTTTTTCACCGGCGTAACCTCCACCGGCATCTACTGCCGACCGGTATGCAGCGTGAAAACGCCCAAGCGCGAAAACTGCCGCTTCTTTGGCCACGCAGCCCAGGCCGAGCATGCGGGCTTTCGCCCCTGCCTGCGCTGCCGGCCCGAGCTGGCGCCGCACTCGCTGGTGTGGTCGTTCCAGGACGCCACCACCATCCTTGCCCAGCAGGCCGCCCGCCTGCTGGACGACCCGCAAAGCTGGAGCGACAACAGCAATATCTCGGTGGCCCAGCTGGCGGCGCGCCTGGGCGTCAGCGACCGGCATCTGCGCCGTATCTTCGAGGCCCAGCTGGGCGTGTCGCCCCTGCAATACCTGCAGACCCGGCGCCTGCTGGTAGCCAAGCAGTTGCTGGCCGACACCCAGTTGCCCATGGCCCAGATTGCCCTGGCCAGCGGCTTTGCCAGCGTGCGCCGTTTCAACGCCGTGTTCATGGAACGCTACCAGCTCAACCCCAGCCAGCTGCGACACCAGGGCACCCAGCCAGTGGCCCAGGGCGGCACGGCCATCAAGCTCGGCTACCGCCCGCCGTATGACGTGGCCGCCATGTTGGGATTTTTGCGCAAGCGCCAGATAGATGCTATTGAATCCATAGCTACCAGCGCAGATGAATCCTGCGCCACACGCACTTTTAGCTTGGATTCTGGCGGCAAGATCCACAACGGCTGGCTGCGCGCCGAGTTCGTCCCCGGCCAGACCCATGTGCTGCTGCACGTCAGCGAATCGCTGCTGGGCGTGCTGCCGCAGGTGATACGCCGGGTACGCGCCTGGCTGGACCTGGACGCCGACCCCAAGGCCATCAACCCAGTGCTGCACAGCGACTTCCCCAGCGGCGACGGCCTGCGCGTACCCGGCACACTGGATGGCTTCGAGCTGGCCGTGCGCGCCGTGCTGGGCCAGCAGATCACCGTGGCCGCCGCCCGCACCCTGGCCCAGCGCCTGGTGGAACAGTTTGGCGAACCGCTGGAAACACCCGTGCCGGGGCTGAACCGGCTCTTCCCCTCCGCCCAGGTGCTGGCCCGACTAAGCGGCGATGCGCTGGGCGCCCTGGGCGTCGTGCGCCAGCGGCAAAACGCCATTCTGGCCCTGGCCCGCGCCGTGGCCGACGGGCAGCTGCGGCTGTGCGGCAGCGGCCCCATACACGCCACCATGGCCCAGCTGCGCGAACTGCCCGGCATCGGCGACTGGACCGCCCAGTACATCGCCATGCGCGCGCTGCGCTGGCCCGATGCATTCCCGGCCGGCGACGTGGCCCTGCACAAAGCCCTGGGCGTGCAGCAGGAGCCGAATGTGCGCCTGGCCAGCCGCGCCGCCGAAGCCGCCTCGCAGGCCTGGAAGCCCTGGCGCAGCTACGCCGTGCTGCGCGCCTGGGCCGAGCTGCCCGCACCGGCCGCTAACCCCCAACCCGTTGCTACCAAAAAGGTAGCTGCCGCCGCTTGATTTACCTGCGCCAAAGGCTTGTTTGATATGAAATTCCCATCCCACACGGTGCAAAGCCGTTTCGACTCACCGCTAGGACCTATGCTGGCCGCCGCCAGCGAGCAAGGCCTGTGCGGCCTGTGGTTTGCAGAAGGCCAGCGCCATCTGCCGGATATGTCGGGCTGGCCGGTGGCGCAACAGCACCCGGTGCTGCTGCACACCCAGGCCTTTATGCAGGCTTATTTTGAGGGCGACACCAGCAGCTTCAACCTGCCGCTGGACCTGCGCAGCGGCACAGAATTCCAACAGGCTGTGTGGCAGGCCCTGCTGCGCATCCCCAGTGGCGCCAGCACCACCTATGGCGCCTTGAGCTTCGGTCTGGGCCGACCCAGCGCGGTACGAGCCGTGGCTGGCGCCGTGGGGCGCAACCCCATCAGCATCATCGTGCCCTGCCACCGGGTGCTGGGCTCGGACGGCTCGCTTACCGGCTATGCCGGCGGGCTGGAGCGCAAGACCGCGCTGCTGCAGCTGGAAGCCAAGCGCCAGGCGGTGCTACTGTGAGTGCGGTGCCTCAATCTCTTGCCAAGCCCTGGCTGCTGGACTTCGTGGCACTGGCCTCCATCTGGGGGGCCTCGTTTCTGTTCATGCGCATCGCCACGGTGGAAATCGGCGCCGTACCGACCGCCGCAGTGCGTGTGGCCATTGCCTCGCTGGCCCTGCTGCCGCTGTTGTGGCTGCGCGGGCTGATGCCCTCCCTGCGCCAGCACTGGAAGCCGGTGCTGCTGATTGGCATGCTGAATTCGGGCATTCCGTTCGCGCTGTTTTCGTTTGCGCTGCTGTCCATCACCACCGGGCTGTCGGCCATTCTGAATGCCACCGTGCCGCTGTTCGGCGCCCTCATCGCCTGGGCCTGGCTAAAGGACCGGCCAAACAGCTCGCGCAGCCTGGGCCTGGTGATTGGTTTTGTAGGCGTGGCCCTGCTGGCTTGGGACAAAGCCAGCTTCAAGCCCGACGCCCATGGCATCGCCCCCGGCTGGGCCGTGCTGGCCTGCCTGCTGGCCTCCATTTGCTACGGCATCAGCGGCAGCTACACCAAACGCTTTCTCACCGGCGTACCGCCCCTGGTCACCGCCACCGGCAGCCAGGTCGGCGCTACGCTGGGCCTGGCCCTGCCCGCGCTGTGGCTCTGGCCGGCCCAGTGGCCCAGCACCCATGCCATGCTGGCCTTGCTGGTGCTGGGCGTGGTGTGCACCGGCCTGGCCTACATCCTGTTCTTCCGCTTGATCAGCAACATCGGCCCCGGCAAGGCGCTGACCGTGACCTTCGTGGTGCCGGTGTTCGCGGTGTTCTATGGCGCGGTGCTGCTGGGCGAGACGCTGACGCCCTGGATGCTGGGCTGCGGCCTGGTGGTGGTGTGCGGCACGGCCCTGTCCACCGGACTGGTCAGTCTGCCGAAACGCAAAAAATAGCACCGGGAGCGGCGGAGCCTTCGCCTTCCCGCATTGCATAGAGGCCATTTGCAGCGGTCTTCGACGCTCTATTGAAAGTCAAATTCAAAGTGCTATATAAAAAATAGCTACCAGCGCAGGTAATACCTGTGCTAGCGATCTAAAAGGCACCAAGAACTGCCCCACAAACCAGGGCCCCTCCGCCCGGGTCCTTAGCAGCCACACCCTGTCGCGCACCCATCGGCAGCCAAGTCAACGGTACCTTGCGCATGGAGGTGCGGTGCGACGTCTGCCCACTGGCAGGCTTGGGCGGGGTCACGGTTGAACGCCCAGGAGTGTGTAGGGCTTGGCTGAGCTTCCACCTTTTGCGTGGCGCGCCTGTTGACGGGCCGGCAGTACCCGCCAAAAATGAGCTCCACCATCACACGCCACTGCTGGCAACCACCACCCGCATGGAAAACACAAAAGCCGCCGAAAGACCCAATCCCTTCGCCGCGCTGATAGGCGTATCTTCGTTGTTGGCGGCTTTGCTGTATGTGGCCGGCTTCGCCTACCGCTGGAGTTATTACTACAACTTCGGTGTGCAGCACCTAGTGTTCAAGCTCGGCTTCCAGTCTTTCCTGATCGCCGCTTTCGAGCTGATGCGCACGCCGCGCAACCTGGTCATGCTGCTGCTTTGGGTGGCTGTGCCGGTGCTGGTGATAAACCTGGTGCTGGCAGCCATCTCGGCGGGGCTCTCGGCTGCGGCGACGTCGGCGCATGCGGGTGGGCGCGCCATCGGCCGTGGTGCGGCATACCTGGGTTGGCCCTCACCGCTGTTGGCGGATCTGTTGCGGGCCGGGGTGATCGTTTATGCGGTCTACAACGTCGCGTCGATGATTGGTTATGAGACTTTCCTGGCGCATGCCCGCATGGATCCGCACCATCCGCTGCCCGCTGTCACCGCGGTTTTTGGCGGCGCCAAAGATGGCCCGGTGGCCGCGCTGGCCTGTGGTGCGACAGCCGACGCGGCCACGCTGGCCACCTTCATTGGCGATGGCCAGCGGCTGCAGGAGTTGCAGCGTTTTTTCCGGACCTGCAACGACCGCGAGGTGAGCTGGCGCCTGCTCTACCGCGACGACGACGAGGTTTATCTGTTCGCCGCGCGACCTGCCGACGCAACCGATAGGCGGCCGTTGACGCTGGTGTTGCCCAACCGCGGCAATGTGGTGCTGGTCCTTGAATAGGAGGCAAACATGCTGAAACTTGACTCCCGCGGATTGCGTCAGGCGCTCTGGCTCGGATGGGCCCTGGCCACTGGCATGGCGCAGGCCGCAGACGTGGCGCTGAACCTCACGCAACCGGACCGCTACGCGATGCGCCGCGTGGACGTGCAACGCGTCGACGGCAGTTCGCTGGCCGGTGTGCGCCACATTGCCGGCTTCGATGCGGTGAGCAGGAACTTCACGCTGGAGGTGCCGGGCAAGGGCATGGTTCCGTTGGCGGCCAGCGACCTCAAGGCGCTGGTGTTTGAGCAGATACCGGCCCGGGGATCGCCCATGGTGCAGGCCTGCGTGGCTACCGTGCTGGCCCAAAAAGGGGCCACCCAGCAGCTGACTCTACGCGCTGATGCCATGCGTATCGAGGAAGAGAGTCTGGTAGTGGACAACTCGGCACTGCCACCATTGCCCACGGCGAACGACCGTGCCGAGGTTTTACGGATCACCTACGACCCGGCCCTGGCGTCATTCAGCGTGACCGTGCAAGTGGTCAACTATGAAGTGCAGTCTGGCAATTGCGGAACAAACGGGGCGACGAGCGGGAAGGCGCTGCCTTAACCTGGATCATTGCGCCAGAAGGCTTTCGGGTTTGGGGCGTCGATAGCGAAAAGCGGCCCCAGCGAGGACTGGTTTTGCCGGGTTTGCAGGCCCATAGCCCCGCTATGGGACAAAAAGACGGTGAAAGCGCTGCTCCCATAAAAATGGACCGCTGCGGTCCCTTTGCAGCCGACACTTGCCAAGTCCGACAGGCTCCTAGGAGCAACCCGCATTCGCAGCTTATTTACACCCCGTACAATCCGCGTCTTCATGCATTCAAAGCGCTTTGGAGAAGCATCTATGTCCACCCCCTCGTCCAGCGGTCTACGCCAGTTCTGGCAGCAGCTCTACCCCGGCCAGCCCACCGCACAGCTGGACGCCTTCCTCGCCGAGCTGCAGCAAGCCGCCGCCCAGGCCAGCCCGCCGCCGCCTGCCACCTGGTTCAAGGAGGTGGTGGTGTATTCGCTGTACGTGGACCTGTTCAACAAGGACTTCAAGGGCCTACGCGACCGCCTGCCCTATCTGCAGGACCTGGGCGTCACCTGCCTGTGGCTGCTGCCAATACTCGACTCGCCCATGCGCGACGCCGGCTTTGACATCAGCGACTACACCCGCATCCGCAGCGAGCTGGTGGGCGGCGGCGACGCCGCAGCACAGGCCACGTTTGCCGAATTCCTGGCCGAGGCGCACCGCCGCAATATCCGCGTGATCTTCGATGTGGCGATGAACCACTGCTCAGACCAGCACCACTGGTTCCAGGAAGCCCGCAAGGGGCCGGACAACCCCTACCGCGACTACTTCATCTGGAGCGACACAACAGAGCGCTACAAGGAAGCGCGCATCATCTTCAAAGGCATGATGCCGAGCAACTGGCACCCGTTGCCTAGTTCCGATGGTCAGCCCGGCACCTATTTCTTCCACCGCTTCTTCGACTCGCAGCCCGACCTGAACTACCGCAACCCCGAGGTACTGCTGGCCATGTGCCGGGTGCTGTTGTTCTGGGTAGCGCAGGGGGTGGACGGCTTCCGCGCCGACGCCATTCCCTACCTGTGGAAGGAAGAAGGCACGATTTGCGAAAACCTGCCGGGCACGCACACCATCATCAAGTTCTTCCGCGCCGTGCTGGACACCGTGCGCCCCGGCACCATCCTGCTGGCCGAGGCCTGCCAGCCGCCGGCCGAGGTGGTCACCTATTTCGGCGACAGCGACGAATGCCAGGCTGCCTACCATTTCCCGGTGATGCCGCGCATCTACCTGGCGCTGGCCCAGGGCTCGGCAAAACCGATTTTCGAAACCTTGTCGACCGCCTTCACGCCGGAGATTCCGGCCGACTGCGGCTGGTTCTCCTTCCTGCGCTGCCACGACGAACTGACGCTGGAGATGGTGACGCCCGAAGAGCGCAAGGCCATCCACGCCGCCTACTGCCTGCAGCCCGAATGGGACTTCCGCCAGGGCGAGGGCATTGCCGCGCGGCTGGTGGACCTGTTCCGCCACGATCCCGCCGCCATCCTGCTGGCCTTCAGCATCAGCTTCACCCTGCTGGGCACGCCGGTGATCTTCTACGGCGATGAATTCGCCAAGCCGAATGACGACCAGTTCCAGCGAGAGCAGGAGGCCCTGACCGGCTACCAGGACGCACGCTACCGCGTGCGCGGCGCGGTGGACTGGCCTGCGGTGGACAAAGCCTTGGCCACGCCCGGCAACCTGCCGGCGCACATCCATGGTGCTGTGCGCGCCATGCTGGCCGTGCGCCGCAGCCAACCCGCACTGAGCGGTGGCAGCTTCCAGCCCGTGCCCGGTCTGGCCGATAGCGTGCTGGCCTATGTGCGCGCCAACGGCGACAGCCGGGTGCTGGTGCTGCAGAACCTGGGCAACACTGCGGTGGACATCGTCCTGCCAGCGAATCTGGTCAGCATCCCATGGCAAGCCGTGTATGGTGAACACAAGCTGGCACGCGGCGCGCTTACGCTACCTTCCAAAGGCTTTGGCTGGTTTGCCGCCTGAGCCATCCACAACTTCATCTGGACCCACGCACCATGGCATCCGATCTTCTGAACCAACGCACTTCGGGCGTACTGCTCCACCCCACGTCCCTGCCCGGCCCGCACGGCTGCGGTGACTTCGGGCCAAACGCCTACTATTTTGTGGACTGGCTGCAAGTGGCCGGCCAGACGCTGTGGCAGACGCTGCCGCTAGGCCCCATCGGCCCGGGCGACTCGCCCTACATGGGCAGCTCGGCCTTCGCGGGCAACCCCTTGTTTGTGGCATTCGAGCCGCTACTGGAGCACGGCTGGATCAGCGCGGCATCACTAAAAGCCGACTTCAACGCCCAAAAGATCGACTACAGCCAGGTCGTACCTTGGCGCCTGGCCCGCTTGCGCGAGGCCTTTGCGGGCTTCCAGCAAGCCGCCCTGCCGGAAGACCAGCAGGCCCTCCAGGCCTGGCTGCAGGCCGAAGCCAGCTGGGTGGACGACTACACCCTGTTCATGGCATTGGACCAGGCTCACAGCCCCGCGCTGTGGCCCGACTGGCCAGCCCCGCTGGCCCGCCGTGAACCGGCCGCACTGGCGCAAGCCCGCGCCCAGCATGCACAGGAAATTGCATTCTGGGGCTTTGTGCAGTGGCAGTTTGATGTGCAGTGGAAGCGGCTCAAGGGCTACGCCAACCAGAAGAACATCCACCTGGTAGGCGACCTGCCCATCTTCATCGCCCACCACTCCAGCGACTGCTGGTCGCGCCCCGACCTGTATGACTTGGACCCTCAGGGCAACCCCAGCGTGATCGCCGGCGTGCCGCCCGACTTCTTCTCGGAAACCGGCCAGCGCTGGGGCAACCCGCTGTACAACTGGAAGGCCATGCAGGCCGACGGTTACCGCTGGTGGATAGAGCGCGTGAAGCGCCAGCTGAGCCTGGCCGACGTGGTGCGCATCGACCATTTCCGCGGCTTTGTGGGCTACTGGGAAATTCCGGCCAGCGAGCCCACCGCCGTAAAAGGCCGTTGGATGCCAGGGCCGGGCTATGGGCTATTCGCCGCCATCGAAGCCGCGCTGGGCAAGTTGCCCATCATCGCGGAAGACCTGGGCGTCATCACGCCCGAGGTGGTGGCGCTGCGCCAGCGCGCTGGTTTCCCCGGCATGCGCATACTACAGTTCGCGTTCTCGGACGATGCAGCCAACAACTTCCTGCCGCACAACTATGCGCGCGACACGGTCGTCTACAGCGGCACGCACGACAACGACACGGTCAAAGGCTGGTGGGCCGACTGCACCGAACGCGAACGCGCCTATGCCGGTGAGTACCTGCACACCGACGGACATGATGTGCACTGGGCCATGGTGCGCGCCTGCGCGCAATCAGTGGCCAACCACGCGCTGTGCCAGTTCCAGGACGTACTGGGCCTGGACGGCAGCCACCGCATGAACACCCCGGGCACCGTGGGCTGCTGGACCTGGCGTTTCCAGTGGGAATGGGTGGGCAGCGAGGCCGCAGAGCGCCTGGCGCACATCACCGCCGCCAGTGGACGCACGCGCTTTGATAGACTGCCTCTGCCAGCCTATCCCGAAGGTAAAAACAAGCCGTAGATGGCCTCTAGCTGCCGTGCCGTGGCGCTTGGGGGCACTACATTTTTAATAGCTACTCCCGCAGGCTCTATGTGCGCCAAACGCATATTCGGCTTGAAACTTGCAGGCCCTGAACGCTATGAGCAACTCCGCCCTTCTCTCCCTGGCTGCGGCCCTGGTCTGTGCCGTCATCGGCCTGTTCACCGCATTCGCGGGCCTGATTGCCCACAAGGCGGCCAAAGCTGCCAGCGCGGCCAGCATGGCCTGCGAACGCATGCTGCGCCTGATGGAGGTGCGCGAGGCCGTCGCCGCCGCCAGCGCAGTCCATATGGAGGCCGAACGGGCACAGCAGCAGGCCGCAGAACTTAGCCGCGCCTATGGGCTGATGGGCTTGTTCACCACCTCGGGCGAGCTGGACGCGCACCAGTCGCAGCTGGCCGCCGATGCCAAGGCAGATCTGGCCGGAGAAATCGCCGCCCATGCGCAGCGCTTCATCCACTCCCGCAACGAGCTGGAAGAACAGCCGGTGCACGACATCGACCGTTCACTGACCGAGTTCCAGCACGCACTGACAGAAATCCGCCGGCTGCGCAAAGAGGTGGAAGAAGAACAGGCAACCGTGGCACGCAAGCACACCACCTACACCTGAGACGGGTAATCGCAGCGGCTTGTATGTTCAAGACATCGGGCGGCGCTGCCACCAACCCAGCAGCTCATTGCCCACCAGCGCGGCCACGACCAGGGTACCGCCCAGCAGAACGCGCGGATCGGGTGCCTCGTTGGCACCCAGCCAGGCCAGGGCAATGCCAAACAGCACTTCCAGCAACTGCAGCAGGGACACCTCGGGCGCCTTCAACACCCGGGCGCACCATACCGACAGCACGCATGGAATGGCCAGCTGCACCGAGCCCAGCAGGGCCAGCAAGCCCATATCGTGCGCGGTCGCCTGGAAAGGCAAAGCCAAAGGCAGGGTCAAAGCCGACGAAATCAAGGCCCCCACCAGTACCGAAGGCACCAGGTCCACATCATGGCCCTGTGCCCGGCTGCGCTGCAGCACAGTCCAGTTCACCGCGCCGGCAATCGGTACGCACAAGGCGACCAGCGAGCCCAGCAACTGCTCCATCCCACCCTCCAGCGAGAGCTGTGCACCATACATGGTGGCGATACCCACGCCCGCCACGGCAATCGCCGTCCAGGTGCGCATGGGCAAACGGTGGCCAATCACGAAGCGGGCCAGCAATGCAGTGAACAAAGGCCCCAGCGCCATGGTGACCAGCACATTGGCCACCGGGCTCATGCTCAGAGCCAGCATGAAGGCAGTAAACATCACCGCCCAGCACACGCCCGACAACCAGAGCGAAACGCCGCCCCGGGCGATCTTGGTAAAGACCGCACGGCCCTGCAGGATGGGCAAAATCACCAGCAACGACAACACTGTGAAGGCGCTACGCCAAAAAGTGATTTCAAAGCTGTGGGCAGACTCCAGGTGGCGGGTGGTAACCCCTGCGATGGACCACATCAGGGTCACCAAAACCATCATGAACAAGGCGCGGGCGTGGGATAAATGCATGCCCTATTGTCGTCTGCCGCAGCACCTGCCTAGACAACGTAACCTAAGCTGCGGGATGGGCCAAACCGGTCAGGCCCATGCGCCGGCACAAGGCATGCGCCGTCTGGTACAGGCTGCGCACTTGCCGCGCCGCGTCCGCGCAGGCGTCGGCGCTATAGTCCAGCCCAGCGCGTTCAACCTGCCCGGCCAGGGCAGCCAGAGCATGAAAGCCCAGGCTGGCACAGCCACCCTTGAAGGCATGGGCCACCTCTTGCAAGCGCGTCGTATCGGCCGCGTCCAGGCATGCCACCAGGGTATTGAAGCTGCGAGACTCGTCGTTGAAAAAGCTGTCCAGCAAGGAGCGGTAGCCGTCCAGGGAAATCGCCACGCAAACCTCACCCAGCATGGGCATATCCAAGTGCCGGGCCACATCTTCCGAGCGGAAGCGCCGTGGTTCGGCCGGTGCAGGCGGGGCCACCGTTGCAGCCTCTTGCGCAGGAGCGCGGCTGTCCATCAGGCCGAAGCGCTGCTGCAGCAAGGATTCGATCTGGTCCATTCGCACCGGCTTGGACAGGAAATCGTCCATGCCCGCTGCCAGCGCACGCTCACGGGATTCGGCGAAGACATCAGCCGTCAAAGCCACGATGTAGACGCGGGACGCCGCACCACCACCCGCGCGCAATGCCTGGGTGGCCTGCAGACCGTCCAACACGGGCATGTGCACATCCATGAACAACACATCGGGCGCGGCACGCCGTACCTCGGCCACAGCCTGTTCGCCGTCCTCCACGAAACGGATGCGGTGGCCCAGCCGTTGCAACAAGCCCTCCATGTATTTGCGGTTCACCGGGTGGTCTTCAGCGACCAGGATGTCCAGGCCGCCGATGATGCCGTACTGGGTCGCATGCGCAGGTAGTACCGAGGGCGCCTGCTCGGTACCCTGCGGAGCCGACACGCAGGGCAATAGCAGTGCCAGGCTGAACTGGCTGCCCCGGCCGGGCTGGCTCTGCACCGTAATATCGCCTCCCATCAGCCGGGCCAGGCTGCGGGAGATTTCCAGGCCCAGACCGGTGCCCCCGAAACGGCGGGAAATACTGGCGTCACCCTGCGAAAAGCGCAGGAACAGGCTGTCCAGCGTGGCGGCGTCCATACCTATGCCCTGGTCGCTGACGCATAGCCGCAGCGCTACGGAATGCGCAGGTGTGGCGTCGCCCTGAGGTTCGCAGTCCACACTCAGCAGAATGCGGCCCTGGGCGCTGAACTTGATGGCGTTGGACACCAGGTTCAGCAAGATCTGCTTGATGCGTGTACCGTCGGCCTGCACCCAATCGGGCAGCGGGCTATGCAATTCCAGCGCGAACTCCAGGTGCTTATCCTTGGCCAGCGGGCCCATCAGGGCATCTACATCGTGCAACAGCCGGATTAATTGCACAGGTGATGGATTGATGGCCATCTTGCCCACGTCCAGGGCCGACACGTCCAGAATGTCATTCAACAAAGCCAGCAAATGGTTGGCCGAGCCGCGCACGGTGGCGACATAGTCGGCCTGTCGCGCATTCAGTCGCGTTTCCTCCAGCAGCCCCAGCATGCCCAAAATACCATTGAAAGGCGTGCGCAACTCGTGGCTCATATTCGCCAGAAACTGGCTCTTGCCGCGGTTGGCGCTCTCGGCCATGCGGTTGGCCTCTACCAGATCATCGGTCAAACGCTTCAAGGCTAAGCGCTCCTCTTCCTGCCGGCGATGCCGGACCACCAGGGCACCGGATGCCACCAACAGCACGATCAGCTGTGCCAGCGTAAGCCAGACGATCATATTGTTCTGCCACAGCAGCGTGGTGCCCTGCCCCTCCAGCTGCAGTGATACCTGGCTGTTTGCAACCATGCTCAGTGCTTGCACCTCGGGCCCCATGGCATTGAATTCCCGCAGCAAATCAGTCAATGCCTGAGGGTCCGGATCTGGCTGCTCCAACACGCTATCGGTCTGCGCCACCAACTGTTCCATGCGGGGAATGACCGCCACGTATTCAGGCCGCCCCTGGAGGATGGCAATGCTGGGGTTGTCACGCAGCAAACCCAGGCGACTCACGAAGATGTTCAGTCGCAGATTCAGCTCATCCATGTCCGGTGGTTCACGGCTTTTGACCCGGCTGTCCAGCACCTGGCGAAAACGCAAAAATTCGCGCTCAAACTGAAAGGCCATGGCCGTGATCGAATCATTTCCCAAATGGCTGTTTTGCCGTATGGCCTGCCGCTGCGTCAGTTGTAGCACCAGCATTACCGCCATGGCCAGCGCCATGCCGACCGTCACTACGGCGACCCAGAGCAAATAACGGTGGTAATTCGTACGCCCAAACATCAAGGGAGCCCCATTCGAAATGCGTCCACCTGGACCATCCAAGCACGCAACCATGGTAACGCGTGCCCGCCATGCAGCAAAACATGCCACGCATGAAAAAACCCCGGCACGCCATGACGGCGCCCGGGGCTTCCAAGAGAGCAGCACCTCGCGGTGGCTGCTCCGAATCAGGGCTTAACGGCCTGCGCGCTTGCGATCGCTTTCCTTCAGATGGCGCTTGCGCAGACGCACCGACTTGGGCGTGATTTCGACCAGTTCGTCGTCTTCGATAAACTCAACGCCGTACTCCAGTGTCAGCTCGATCGGAGGCGTGATCTTGACCGCATCTTCCTTGCCGGACACGCGGAAGTTGGTCAGTTGCTTGGTACGCGTAGCATTCACCACCAGGTCGTTGTCACGGCTGTGGATACCGACGATCATGCCTTCATACACAGGGTCGTTGGCGCGCACGAACATGCGGCCGCGGTCGTCCAGCTTGCCCAGGGCATAGGTGAAGATTTCACCGTCGTCCATGGAGATCAGCACACCGTTCTTGCGGCCGCCGATGTCGCCCTTGTGCGGCTCGTAGCTGTCGAAGATGTTGGAGATCAGGCCGGAACCACGGGTCAAGTTCAGGAATTCGTTGGAGAAACCGATCAGGCCACGGGCCGGGATGCGGTACTCCAGGCGCACACGGCCACGGCCATCCGGCTCCATGTTGACCAGTTCACCCTTGCGCTCGCCCAAGGCCTGCATCACGCCGCCCTGGTGCTGTTCTTCGATATCGGCCGTCACCAGCTCGATAGGTTCGTGCTTCTCGCCATTGATGTCCTTGAACATCACGCGTGGCTTGGACACTGCCATCTCATAGCCTTCACGGCGCATGTTTTCCAGCAGGATGGTCAGGTGCAATTCACCACGGCCCATCACTTCAAAGATACCTTCTTCGTCGGTTTCGTTGACGCGCAAAGCCACGTTGTGTTGCAGTTCCTTTTGCAGGCGGTCCCAGATCTGGCGGCTGGTTACGAACTTGCCTTCACGGCCGGCCAGCGGGCTGGTGTTGACGCAGAAGTTCATGGTCAGCGTGGGCTCGTCCACTTTCAGCATGGGCAGTGGTGCGGGCTTCAGCGGATCGGTCACGGTCACACCAATACCGATGTCGGCAATACCGTTGATCAACACGATTTCGCCGGGGCCGGCTTCCGTGGCTTGCACGCGTTCCAGACCTTGGAAGGTCAGCACTTGGTTGATACGGCCCTTGACGACCTTGCCGTCCGGACCTTCCATGACCACCACGTCCATATTGGGCTTGATCGTGCCTTGGCCGATGCGGCCCACGCCGATACGCCCCACGAAGGTGGAGAAGTCGAGTGCGGAAATTTGCAACTGCAGAGGAGCTTTAGGGTCGCCACTTTGCGATGGCACGTGCTTCAGCACGGTGTTGAACAGGGCCGACATGTCGGGGCCCCATTGCTCGCCAGGAGCACCCTCTTCCAACGAGGTCCAGCCGTTGATGCCGGAAGCGTAAACCACCGGGAAGTCGAGTTGCTCGTCGGTCGCGCCCAGCTTGTCGAACAGGTCGAAAGCGGCGTTCACCACGTGCTGGGGACGCGCACCGGGCTTGTCCACCTTGTTCACCACCAGAATCGGCTTCAGGCCCAGGGCCAGCGCCTTCTTGGTCACGAAACGGGTTTGCGGCATAGGACCTTCTTGTGCATCGATCAACAGCACAACGCCATCGACCATGGACAAGGCGCGTTCGACTTCACCACCGAAGTCCGCGTGACCGGGGGTGTCAACGATGTTGATGTGCGTGCCTTCCCAGCTCACTGCGCAGTTCTTCGCCAGAATCGTGATGCCACGTTCTTTTTCGATGGCGTTGTTGTCCATCACGGTGTCAACCACTTTTTCGTGCTCGGCAAAGGTGCCGGACTGGCGCAGCAGTTGGTCAACCATGGTGGTTTTGCCATGGTCAACGTGGGCGATGATCGCTATGTTACGGATTTGTTTAGTGCTCATATTTCTCTACTCCTAAATCGAATGGCTCTCTGCTTTTTGCGCCTGGGCCAGAATCTGACCTATGTCCAGCGGGCTTAGCAGTCGCCCTGGTATCAATTCACCGTCCCTCACCTGTGCCGTTCCCAGCAAGGTGGCGGGGCTGTCGCCGTATACCGCCACATGGGCAGCATCGGGCCAGTCGCCCCGGCGGCGCACGCCGCTCAGAAACCGTCCCGCATTCTGCGTGTCCAACATGACACGCTGGTGCTGCGCCAACAACGCATCCACCGGCAGCAGGCAGTCCAGGCGCTGGTCTTCCGCCATGGCCTCCAACTCCGCCAAAGTGACGCACTGCGTTATCCCGAAATCACCGGTCGCAATGCGACGCAATGCCGTCAGATGCGCACCGCAACCGAGTGCCTCACCAATATCTTCACCCAGTGTGCGGATGTAGGTGCCCTTGCTGCACTTAGCTACAATTTCTATAGCATCCAGCGCAGATTCCGTCTGCGCTAAAGCCACTTTTAATTCAAATATCTCAACATCCCGTGCCGGCCGATCAATCTCCACCCCGGCACGCGCATACTCGTACAAAGGCTTGCCGTCCTTCTTCAAGGCGCTGTACATCGGCGGCACCTGCCGGATCGGGCCGGTGAACTGCTTCTCCACGGCCGCCACCTGCTCGGGACTGACATGCACCGGCCGCGTCTCAATCACATCGCCTTCGGCATCGCCGGTAGAGGTTTTCACCCCCAGCCGGGCTACTGCCAAGTAGGTCTTGTCAGCATCCAGATGCAGCTGGCTGAACTTGGTCGCCGAGCCAAAACACAGAGGCAGCACACCGGTGGCCAAGGGGTCCAAGGTACCGGTATGGCCGGCCTTCTCGGCGCGCAGCAGCCATTTCACTTTTTGCAGCGCATCATTGCTGGACAGGCCCAAAGGCTTGTCCAGCAGCAGCACCCCATGCACGGGACGCCTGGCAACCCGTACACGTGGCGTTGCGGTCATGGGGCTCAGTCTTCCTTGGCCCGGGATGCCACCGCGCGCGCAATCAGCGCATTCATATCGGCGGCTTTCTCGGTCGTCCGGTCAAAATGAAAGTGCAAAGTCGGCACGGTATGGATGTGCAAGCGCTTGAACAAACCAGCGCGCAGAAAGCCTGCGGCCTGGTTCAAACCCTCGGTACATTCGTCCGGGTTGCCCGTCAGCACGCTGAAGAAAACCTTGGCGTGCGCGTAGTCGGGCGTAACCTCCACCCCCTGGATGGTGACCATGCCCACCCGCGGGTCTTTCAACTCGCGGGCGATCAGCTCCGTCAGATCCCGCTGAATCTGGTCGGAGACTTTGAGGCTGCGGTTTGGCGCAGCGGCTTTGCGTTTCACCATTACAGGGTACGGGCGATTTCTTTGATCTCAAAGAACTCCAACTGGTCGCCCACGGCGATGTCGTTGTAGTTCTTGAGCTTGATACCGCACTCGAAGCCTTCGCGCACTTCGCGGACATCGTCCTTGACACGCTTGAGCGAGTCAATTTCACCGGTGTAGATGACGATGTTTTCGCGCAGCAAGCGGAAGCGTGCACTGCGATTGACCGAGCCGTTGGTAACCATACAGCCTGCGACCGTACCGATCTTGGAAGCCACGAACACGGTGCGAATCTCGGCCATACCGATGACTTCTTCACGTTGCTCGGGCGCCAGCATGCCGGCCATGGCAGCCTTCAACTCATCCACGGCGTCGTAAATGATGTTGTAGTACTTCACGTCCACAGCATTGCCTTCGGCCAGCTTGCGGGCACCGGCATCGGCGCGCACATTGAAGCCGATCACGATAGCCTTGGACGCAATCGCCAGGTTGATATCGGACTCGCTGATACCACCCACAGCGGCGTACACCATCTGGATCTTGACTTCGTCGGTCGACAGCTTGAGCAGCGATGCAGCCAAAGCTTCCTGCGAACCCTGCACATCGGCCTTGACGATGATAGGCAGTATCTTGACTTCGCCCGCCGTCATGTCCGTGAACATGGTCTCCAACTTGGCGGCTTGTAGCTTGGCCAGCTTGGTATTGCGGAACTTGCCAGCACGGTAGGTAGCGATTTCACGGGCCCGACGCTCGTCCGGCAGAACCATGAATTCGTCCCCTGCCTGTGGCACTTCGGTCAAGCCCTGGATTTCCACCGGGATTGATGGGCCAGCCGACTTGGAGGGACGGCCGTTTTCATCCAGCATGGCGCGCACACGGCCATAGGTAGAACCTGCCAGCACGATGTCGCCGGTTTTCAGCGTACCCGACTGCACCAACACGGTGGCCACAGGGCCCTTGCCCTTGTCCAGACGCGCTTCAATCACCAGGCCCTTGGCCATGGCGTCCACCGGTGCTTTCAGTTCCAGCACTTCGGCCTGCAGCAGCACTTGCTCCAGCAGTTCGTCAATGCCCTGGCCGGTCTTGGCCGACACCGCCACGAATGGCGAGTTGCCACCGAAGTCTTCAGGGATCACGTCTTCCACCACCAGCTCGTTCTTCACGCGCTCGGGATTGGAATCAGGCTTGTCGATCTTGTTGATGGCAACCACGATAGGCACACCAGCCGCTTTCGCATGCTTGATAGCTTCCTTGGTTTGCGGCATCACACCGTCGTCGGCAGCCACCACCAGAATCACGATATCGGTTGCCTGGGCTCCACGGGCACGCATGGCGGTAAACGCCTCGTGGCCCGGCGTATCCAGGAAGGACACCATACCGCGCGGGGTTTCCACGTGGTAGGCGCCAATGTGCTGGGTAATGCCACCGGCTTCACCCGATGCCACTTTGGCACGGCGGATGTAATCCAGAAGAGAAGTCTTACCGTGGTCCACGTGACCCATGACGGTCACCACAGGTGCGCGCGGCAAAGCTTCGGAATCCTGCTGCGACACTTCGTCGTCGGTGAAGGCTTCTGGATCGTCCAGTGCCGCCACCACCGCCTTGTGGCCCATTTCCTCGACCACGATCATGGCCGTATCCTGGTCCAGCGGCTGGTTGATGGAGACCATCTGACCCAGCTTCATCAGGTGCTTGATCACCTCGGAGGCCTTCACCGCCATCTTGTGGGCCAGTTCGGCCACGGTGATGGTTTCAGGCACGTGCACCTCAATGATGCGCGCTTCCACCGGCGCTTGTTGCGCGTGGTCGTCATGCTGGTCGCGGTCATTGCTGCCACGGCGACCACGCGGTCCACCACGCCAGTTGCCACGGCCACCGACGCCACCGCTGGAATCGCCACGGGTGGGCAGTGGTTTCTTCTTGGCGGGATCTGCCCAGCTGCTCGACAGCTTGGCCGACTTGACTTCCTTACCTGCACCAGCGCCGGTAGTTGCTGGCGCTGGCGCCGGCTTGGCCGGAGCTGCACCGGCAGCGGGCTTGTGCAAGGTGCCCTTCATGCCGGCCTTGGCCGCGTCAGCGGTTGCAGGCTTGGCCACAGGCTTGGGCTCTTCCGGTTTCTTGGCGACCAACACCTTCTTGGGCGTGGACATCATCAAACGGATGGCGGCAGCTTCTGCTTCGGCCTTGCGGCGGCGGTCTCCCAGATCCACCACGCGGGCGGCTTCTTCGTCTGCACGGGCCTTGGCCTCGGCAGCGACCTTGGCGCGGGCATCCGCCTCGGCCTGGGCCTTGGCTTGGGCCGCAGCAGCGTCGGCTTGCGCCTTGGCCTGGGCAGCAGCTTCAGCTGCGGCGTTGATGTTTTGTCCAACGGCAGACAGAGGCGGCGTGGGCGCAGCCGCTTTTTGTTGTTCAGCCTGGGCACGTGCTGCAGCCTTGGCCGCCGCTTCTGCTTCAGCTTCTGCCTTTTCAGCAGCAGCCCGTTCACGCGCTTCCTGCTCTTCACGCTGGCGGCGCTTTTCGATCAGTTCTTCTTCCTGACGGCGCATCAGCTCAGCCTGGCGGCGAGCTTCTTCCTCACGGCGGGCCAATTCAGCTTCTTCTGCCGCGTTGCTGGACGGAACTTCCAGTTCAGCCTCTAGCACAGCGCCCTCGGGGCTCGCGTCCATGCCTTCATCACGCTTGATGAAGGTGCGCTTTTTGCGCACCTCGACCTGGATGGTGCGAGCACGGCCGGTGGAATCGGCCTGCTTGATTTCGCTGGTGGATTTCTTCACCAAGGTAATTTTCTTGCGTTCCAGAGTAGCAGTGCCATGGCTGGCCTGCAGATAGCCCAACAAGCGTTGCTTATCGGACTCGCTCAGAACGTCAGACACAGCAGCTTTGGCAACACCGGCACCCCGGAGTTGTTCCAGCAGGGTGTCAGGGGATTTTTTGAGTTCAGCAGCAAACTCGGCGACGGTAGTAGTGGACATGTATTGTGTGACCTTTCATGACCATTACTCTTGAGAGGCGCCGTCATTGGTAAACCAATGCGCGCGCGCCTTCATGATCAAGGTCGTGGCCTCGTCCTCAGACTGGCCGGTAATTTCGGAGAGCTCATCACCAGCCAAATCGGCCAGATCGTCGCGTGTTTGGATGCCGCCCGCATGGAGCTTGGCAATCAGTTCGGGGGTCAGACCTTCCAGGTCGCGCAGGTCCTGGGATACCGCCTCCGCATTTTCTTCCAGGGCGATTTCCATCGTCAGCAGCACGTCCTTGGCACGCGAGCGCAGCTCGTGCACGGTGTCTTCGTCAAAGCTTTCGATTTCCAGCATTTCCTGCAGAGGCACGTAGGCAATTTCTTCCAGGCTGGTAAAGCCTTCATGGATCAGGATGTCAGCCATTTCTTCATCGACATCGAGTTTTTCCATGAACAGCTTGCGGCTGGAATCGGTTTCCACAGCCTGCTTCTGGGCCGACTCGGCGGCGTCCATGATATTGATCTTCCAGCCGGTCAATTCGGCGGCCAAGCGCACGTTTTGACCACCACGGCCGATCGCGATCGCCAGATTTTCCTCATCGACCACCACATCCATGGCATGGCGCTCTTCGTCCACCACGATGGAGGTGACATTGGCCGGAGCCAGGGCGCCAATCACGAACTGGGCCGGGTCTTCACTCCACAGCACGATGTCGACGCGCTCGCCAGCGAGTTCATTGGTCACACCGTTGACACGGGTACCACGCACACCCACGCAGGTGCCGATGGGATCAACGCGCTTGTCGTGCGACAGCACGGCGATCTTGGCGCGCGAACCAGGGTCGCGGGCACAGGATTTGATCTCCAGCAGGCCTTGTTCGATTTCAGGCACTTCCTGGCGGAACAGTTCAACCATGTAGGCAGGCGAGCTGCGCGACAGGATGATGGGGGCACCGCGCAAAGTCAGGTCCACTTCCATGATCATGGCGCGAACGCGGTCACCGGTACGCAGATTTTCCTTAGGGATCATCTCGTTACGACGCAGACGGCCTTCAACGCGGCCGCTCTCGACAATGATGTCGCCCTTGTCCATGCGCTTGACGGTGCCGACAAAAATCTTGTCGCCGCGGCTCATGAAGTCGTTCAACAGCATTTCGCGCTCGGCATCGCGGATCTTTTGCAGAATGACCTGCTTGGCGGCCATCGCACCAATGCGGCCAATCGGCAGGGACTCAATCGGTTTCTCGATGTAGTCGCCTTCTTCGATGTCAGGAATGTCGTCGCGCACGTCCGACACCAGCTCTTCTGCCTCGGGGTTTTGTAAACCGGCAGAGTCTGGCACCACCAGCCAGCGGCGGAAGGTTTCGTAGTTGCCGCTATCGCGGTCCAGCGCCACGCGGATATCCACTTCGCCCTGGTACAGCTTCTTGGTGGCTTGCGCCAAAGCCGATTCCACTGCGCCAAACACAACGTCCCGCTCCACGTTCTTCTCACGTGAAATGGCATCTACCAACATCAACATTTCGCGATTCATGTCACGAATCTCCTGAACACTTAAACCAACAAAACCAAACCCGCTGAGCCGCATCTGCACGCTGGCGCCGACGGACCATCACCCAAGCGCCGCGCCAGTGTCTTTTGCGTTGCGGCCATTGAAACTTACGATAGGAGCCAAACGGGCATCCCGAATCTCATCCAGAGTGAACCCCAACGCCTGCACTGGCGCGGGAGCCCGCTTTTTACTGATACGCGCACCGGGCTTGGCCACGGGCTCGTCGCTCCAGACGATTTGCCAAGTGGGCGCCGCATCGGCGCTCACAGCGGCAACGCTTTCCAGCGTGCCGCGAAATTTCTTGCGATTGGCATTGACCTGGCCACCGGCCGACATACCGATGGCGACCTTGAGGGTGATATCAATCACCGAACCTTCAAAACGTTCAAAGTCGGTCTTGTGGCGCAGCGGGCGATCGATACCGGGCGAGGAGACTTCCAGCCGCTTGTATTCGACGCCATCGACTTCCAGCGAAAACTGGAGTTGGCGGGTGACTTTTTCGCAGTCTTCCACGTTGATGAACTGCTCAGGCGCCCCCGCGACCCAAGGATGGTCGATAGTGATGCGCAGCAAACCACCAGCAGAGCGTTCGATCTCTACGAGGTCATAACCGAATCCGGTCACGGTTTGTTCAACGATGTCTTGTAACGCCACGTGTTATGAATATGAGTACATTGGGCCCGACCGCACCGCCATAAAAGCAGGTGCCGAGAGGCGTGTTAAAAACAATCGACCAAAAAAAACGGGCCGGTAATTACCCGCCCGTTTGGTCGTGAGCCCGGATTGTAGCGCAAAAATGGCTTTAATCCATTGATACGTAAGGGTTTTAGCGGGGCTTGGCCGGCATTCAGGCCGCCGCAGCCACCAGCGCCCGGGTATAGCCATGGTGTGGCGCATCCAGGACCTGGTCTACCGGGCCCGATTCCAGGATTTTGCCCTCTTGCATCACCAGCACCTGGTGGGCCATGGCACGTATCACCGCCATATCGTGGGTAATCAGGAGATAGGCCATGCCATGCGTGCGTTGCAACTGCTGCAGCAACTGCAGCACCTGCTTCTGGATGGTCACATCCAGCGCGCTGGTGGGCTCGTCCAGCACCAGGAGCTGGGGCCGCACGATCAGGGCCCGTGCAATCGCCAGCCGCTGGCGCTGGCCGCCCGAAAAGGCATGCGGGTAACGCTGCAGCAGACCCGGGAACTGGGTTTCGCCCAAGCCCACCTCAGCCAGAGCTTCCAGCACCATTTTTTTACGATCCGTTACACCTACATGCGGCGCATGCACGCGCAGACCTTCACCCACAATCTCTTCCACCGTCATACGTGGCGACAAGGAGGAAAACGGGTCCTGGAACACCACCTGCAGCTTGGCCCGCAGGGCCTTGTTGCCCGTCGCATCACGGCCCCAGGCCTGGCCGGCGCACTGCACGCTACCGGAAAATTTCTGCAACCCCAGAACCGTCAGTGCCAGCGTGGATTTACCCGAACCCGATTCGCCCACCACGCCCAGTGTCTGACCAGGGGGAATGGCAAAGCTGGCCTCTTTCAGCGCCACAAACTCCGCCTTGCGAAACCAGCCCCGCAGGCCGGCGATAGGCACCGGATAGACCACCCGCAGGGACTGAGCCTGCAGCAAGGGCGGCGCGGGGCTGTCGGGCACCACATTGCGGACCGGCGTGCTATCGATCAACTTGCGGGTGTAGACATGCTGCGGACGGGCAAACACCTCGGCCACCGCACCAGTTTCGACGATGCGGCCCTGCTCCATCACCGCCACGCGGTCGGCAAACTGGCGCACCAAATGCAGGTCGTGGGTAATCAACAGCACGGCCATGCCGTACTGGCGCTGCAGATCGGACAGCAAGGCCAGAATCTGGGCGCGCACCGTCACGTCCAGCGCGGTGGTGGGCTCATCCGCCAGCAGCAGCTTCGGTCTGCAGGCCAGGGCCATGGCGATCATGGCGCGCTGGCGCTGGCCGCCGCTGAGTTGGTGCGGATAGCTGCCCACCCGGCGTGCGGGTTCAGCAACACCTGTACTTGCTAGTATTTCAATAGCTGCCTGCGCAGATTGCGCCTGCGTCAGGCCCTGTTTTAACTCAAAAACCTCGGCAATTTGGCGGCCAATGGTGAACAGCGGGTTCAGCGCCGTCATCGGCTCCTGGAACACCATGGCGATGTCCTGCCCACGGATACCGCGCAAGGCACGTTCTGACAGTGTCAGTAAATCGGTTCCGCCCCACAGGGCCTTACCGGAAACCCGGGCGTCCTCCACCAAACCCAACAAACTGAGCGCCGTGATGCTCTTGCCAGAGCCGGACTCACCCACCAGTGCAAACTTCTCCCCTGGCTGTATCTGGAAGCTGACGCGGTCCACCACCGGCTTGTCGCCAAAACGCACGCTCAGGTCTTGTACGTCGAGCAAGCTCATGCCTGAACCTTTCGCGGATCGAGCGCATCACGCAGCGCGTCGCCCATAAAGGTCAGCAGTAGCAAAGTGACCACCAGCACCACAAAGGTGGACAGCGAAATCCACCAGGCGTCGATATTGTTTTTGCCCTGGCTGAGCAGCTCGCCCAGCGACGGCGTACCGGGCGGCACGCCCAGGCCCAGAAAATCCAGCGAAGTTAGCGTAAGGATGGAGGCACTCATCTGAAACGGCAAAAAGCTGACCACCGGCGTCAGGCTGTTGGGCAGGATGTGACGCCAGATGATTTGCATATCGCTCACCCCCAGGGCGCGCGCGGAGCGCACGTAGTCCATCTGCCGGTTCCGCAGAAATTCGGCGCGGGTGTAGTCGCTCAGGCCCATCCAGCCAAACAGGCTGAGCAGGACCAACAACAGACTGATGCTGGGCGTGAAAATCGCGCTGAAAATGATCAGCATGTACAGATACGGCATGGAGCTCCAGATTTCAATGAACCGCTGGAAGACCAAGTCCGTCTTGCCGCCCAAATAGCCCTGCAGCGCACCCGTCGCCACGCCCACGACCACGCTGACCAGAGTCAGCGCCAGCGCGAACAGAACGCTGACACGAAAGCCGTACAGCAGCTGCGCCAACAGGTCGCGCCCCCGATCGTCCGTGCCCAGCCAGTTGTCACGCGACGGCCCGGATGGATTGGGGAACTTGGCAAAATAGTTCAGCGTCTTGGGGCCGTAGCGGTTCGGCGCGTACAGCACCCAGTTGTCGCCGTGGGCCAGCTGCGCCTGGATGAACGGGTCCAAGTAATCGGTGCTGGTTTCAAAGTCGCCGCCGAAGGTCTTTTCGGAGTAGTCATGCACCAAGGGGAAGTACAGCTGACCTTGGTAGCGCAGCACCAACGGCCGGTCATTACTGACCAGCTCGGCCGCCAGGCTCAGCAATACCAGCACACAAAAAACAACCAGGCTGTAGTACCCCAGGCGATTGCGCTTGAAGCGCTGCCAGGCGCGGCGGCCGGGCGATGGGCTAATCAAATCTGACACGCGGATCCACCCATACGTAGCAAAGATCGGAAATCAGCTTGGTGACCAGGCCGATCAGCGTAAACAAATACAGCGTGCCCAACACCACCGGATAGTCACGGCGGATCACGCTCTCGTAGCTCAGCAGGCCCAGGCCATCCAGCGAAAACAGGGTCTCGATCAGCAATGAACCAGTGAAGAAGGCGCCAATGAAGGCCGCCGGAAAACCGGTGACGATGGGGATCAGCGCGTTACGCAGCACGTGCTTGTACAGCACCTGGTTCTGCGACAAGCCCTTGGCCCGCGCCGTCAGCACATACTGTTTGCGAATCTCTTCCAGGAAGGCGTTCTTGGTCAGAATGGCGGTGACGGCAAAGCTGCCCACCACCATGGCCGTGACCGGCAAGGCAATGTGCCAAAGGTAGTCCACCACCTTGGCGCCCCAGCTGAGCTCGTCAAAATTGCTCGACACCAGGCCGCGCAATGGGAACCACTGCAACTGCCCGCCAAACACCACCAGCAGCACCACACCCAGCACAAAACCGGGAATCGCGTAGCCCACCAAAATCAGCAGCGAAGTCACCAGGTCAAACGTGGACCCGGCCCGAACCGCCTTGGCAATGCCCAGCGGCACAGCGACCAGATAGCTGATGAAAAACGTCCACAGGCCCAGACTGATGGACACCGGCAGCTTCTCCCACACCAACTGCGACACCGGCTTGTTCTGGAAAAAGCTCTTGCCCAGGTCGAAGCGCAGAAACTGCCCCAGCATCTGGACGAAGCGCTCATGCGCCGGTTTGTCAAAACCATATAGCGCCTTGATTTGCTCGATACGCTTGGGGTCCACGCCCTGCGCACCGCGGTAGCTGAAGCCCGCCCCCTCGCCCGCACCACCGCTACCGGCCACACCGGCCCTGGCCTCGGCCAGGTACTGCTCCACCGGCCCTCCGGGTACAAACTGCACCACGGCGAAGGTGATCAGCAGCACGCCCAGCAACGTGGGCACCATCAGCAGCAAACGCTTCAGTATGTAGACAAACATGGTTTAAGGTGCTTTGACGGGCCGGGCCCACCAGGTGTGGATGGCCCAGCTTTCACCGGGAGAATACGGCGGCACCACATCGGGACGCGCCAGGCGCCAGGCGTTATAAGCCATGCGGTGGGTGGTGGCCGTCCACTGCGGAATCAGCACATGGCTGTGGCTGATCACGCGCTCCAGCGCCCGGCAGGCGGGCAGCAGCTCGGCCTGGGTTTTGGCGCCCGTCATGCGGGTAATGAGCGCATCCACCGCCGGGTTACGCAGACCGTTGTAGTTGCCAGAATCCTCCACATCTGCGGCCTTGCTTCCAAACAGATCTGCAAACTCCTGGCCCGGGTTGTTGGTGCCGGGGTAGTTGATGGAGATCATGTCGAATTCGAACTTGCTCAAGCGCTGTTGGTACAGCGCGAAGTCCACTGGCCGGTAGCTCAGCTGGATGCCCAGCTTTTCCAGGTTGCGTGCCCAGGGGCTGACCACGCGCACGCCACTCTCGCTGCTGTCGAGCATTTCGATCACCAACGGCTCGCCCTTGGCATTGCGCAGCGCACCGTCACGTACCGTCCAACCCGCTTCCTGTAACAAGGCCTGGGCGCGCCGCAGATTGGCACGCAGGGACGAATCGCCATCGGTGCGCGGCGGCACCGTCATCGGACCAAAGGCCGCAGCCGGAATGTCCTTGCGCAGCGGCTCCATCAGGGCCAGCTCCTGCGGGCTGGGCAAGCCCGTGGCCGCGCAGTCGGTATTGCCAAACAGGCCGTTCACGCGCTGGTAGGCGCCGTAGAACATCTGGCGGTTCATCCACTCGTAGTCCATCGCCAGGCCCAGGGCCTCGCGCACCCGCACATCCTTGAATTTGTCACGGCGCAGATTAAGCACATAGCTTTGGAAGCCCGAAGGCAGGCGGTGCTGGAATTCACCCTTGACCAGCTCGCCCGTGTCAAAACGTTTGCCGGTCACGCGACGCGCCCAATCGCCGGCAGAGAAAAAGCGCATCAGGTCAAACTCACCGGCCTTCAGCGCCTCCAGCCGGGCCGTGTTGTCCTTGTAGATCTTCACCGTGATACGGTCGAAATTCTCGGTGCCGCGCTTCACATTCAGGTCGCGAGCCCAGTAGTTGGGGTCGCGCACATAAGTGATGTCCTTGCCGAAGTTCACCGGGCCGATGCGATAGGGGCCGCTGCCAATCGGCAGGTCCATCACCACCTCGTCAAAGCGCTTGCCTTGGCCCCACTTATGGCTGAAGACGGGCAGGCCGCCCACGGTCAACGGCAGCTCACGGTTTGGCTTCTTGAAGCGATAGCGCACGGTGCGTGCATCCAAGACGTCAATACCGGCCACGTCCTCCAGCGCGGTCTTGTAGCCGGGCGAGGTGTAGGGGCCCATCAGTGTGTCGTAACTGAACTTCACATCAGACGCCAGCACCGGATCGCCATTGTGGAAGCGCGCCTCACGGCGCAGCACAAAAGTGGCACCCATGCCGTCGGCCGGCACCGCCACGTCCTCGGCCAGCAGACCATAGCCCGCGCCGTTCTCGTCCATGGAGCCAACCAGCAGGCTGTCGAACAGCATCTCGGTCAAATAGGCCGGCGCACTGCCCTTGATAGTGAAGGGGTTGTATTTGTCGAAGGTGGAGCTGCGGATGTTGCTGACCAGGCGTAGCTCGCCGCCCTTGGGGGCATCGGGGTTGACGTAATCAAAGTGCGTAAAACCGGGCGGGTATTTCAGCTCGCCCCACAGCGCATAGCCAGGCGCGGCCCAGGCCGACGCGGCACACAACAGTCCCCCCAAAGCCAGCAGAAATCGCATGCGACAATTCTGCAATACTTTTGGTCGCTAAACGACACGCTTAGCACTGCTCACTTTTCTTGGAGACTTTAGTCATGGGATTTCTTGCTGGCAAAAAACTATTGATCACCGGCGTGCTGAGCAACCGCTCGATTGCCTACGGCATTGCCAAGGCCTGCCACGCACAGGGTGCCGAGCTGGCATTCAGCTACGTGGGCGAGCGCTTCAAGGACCGCATCACCGAGTTCGCCGCCGAATTCGACTCCAAGCTGATTTTGGACTGCGACGTGGGTGACGACGCGCAGATCGACAAGCTGTTCGCCGACCTGGCACAAACCTGGCCCACGTTCGACGGCTTTGTGCACAGCATCGGCTTTGCACCACGCGAAGCCATCACCGGCGACTTCCTGGAAGGCCTGAGCCGTGAAGGCTTCAAGATTGCGCACGACATCAGCGCCTACAGCTTCCCCGCGATGGCCAAGGCCGCCCTGCCCTACCTCAGCGACAAGTCGGCCCTGCTGACCCTGACCTACCTGGGCGCCCTGCGCGTGCTGCCCAACTACAACACCATGGGCCTGGCCAAGGCCTCGCTGGAAGCCAGCGTGCGCTACCTGGCTGAGTCGGTGGGCCCCAAGGGCGTGCGCGTCAACGGCATCAGCGCCGGTCCAATCAAGACCCTGGCCGCCAGCGGCATCAAGGACTTCGGCAAGATGCTCAAGGCCACGGCCATGAATCCCATCCGCCGCAATGTAACGATTGAAGACGTGGGCAATGTCGCCGCTTTCCTGCTGAGCGACTTGGCGGCCGGTGTGAGCGCCGAGATCACCTACGTGGACGGCGGCTTTAGCCAAGTCGTGGGTGGTATCGGCGAATAAGGTTCACGCGGCAGTCGCCGCCAGGATCCAAGCAAAAAGGGGCGCTGGCGCAGATAGCACCAGCGCCCCTAGCTATATTTGTTATAGCTATTTGTGGGCTTAGTAGCCTTCCGCCAGACCGGTATTGCGGCGTGGATCGTTCGCGCCGTAGAAGCGAAAGTTGCCGCGCGGCTTGCCCTCTAGCGTTGGCGCCCCCACCAAGATGGCAGCCAAGTGGTTTGCGGGCTGGGGCGCACCGAGGTTGTGGCCCATGCCTTCCAGAATCTTGCGGGTATCCGGGCTGATGCCGAAAGTGTCCACGTTCGTCAGGTCCGGCAGCCATTGCTGGTGAAAGCGCGGCGCGTCTACTGCTTCTTGTACGTTCATGCCGTAGTCAATCACGTTCCATATGGTGTGCGTCACCGCAGTGATGATGCGGCTGCCGCCCGGTGTGCCCACCACCATGACCGGCTTGCCGTCTTTGCTGACGATGGTCGGACTCATGGAACTCAGCGGACGCTTGCCGGGCTCAATCTTGTTGGCCTCGCCCTGCACCAGACCGTACAGATTGGGCACACCCACCTTGGAGGTGAAGTCGTCCATCTCGTTGTTCAGCAACACGCCGGTTTTGGCCGCCGTCACTTTCGCGCCAAACCAGTCATTCAGCGTGTAGGTCACCGATACCGCATTGCCATCTTTGTCCACGATGGAATAGTGGGTAGTGTTGCTGCCTTCGTGCGGTTCGACGCCTGGCTTCAAGTCCTTTGAGACCCCGGCCTTGCTCGGATCAATGGCAGCGCGGATCTTCGCGGCATAGGCTTTGTCCAGCAGGCGGTCCAGCGGATTCTTCACGAAGTCCGGGTCGCCCAGGTAGCTATTGCGGTCCAGGTAGGCGTGGCGCATGGCCTCGATTTGGTAGTGCACAGCTTGGGCCGAGCGGAAGCCCAACTCTTTCATGGGATAGCCCTCGACGATGTTCAAAATCTCGCAGATCACCACACCGCCTGAGCTGGGGGGCGGCGCCGAGACGATGTGGTAGCCACGGTAGTCGCACTCCACCGGCGCCAGCTCACGCACCTTGTACTGGTCCAGATCGGCCTGGGTGATGATGCCCTTGCCGGCGGTACTGGCGGCAACGATGTTGGCACCGACCAAGCCTTTGTAGAAGCCGTCCGCCCCCTTCTGGCTGACCAGCTTGAGCGTTTTGGCCAGGTCTTTCTGCACCAATTTTTCGCCGATTTTGAAAGGCTCACCCTTGTTCAGGAAAATGGCGGCAGAAGGCACATCTTTCTTGAAGTCTTCGGTCGAAGTTTTCAGCATCTCCACATCACCCTCTTGCAGCACAAAGCCACGCTCGGCCAAGGTGATGGCCGGGGCGATCAGCTTGGCGCGCGGCATGGTGCCGTATTTGGTCCGGGCCTCTTCAAAGCCGGCAACCGAACCAGGCACCCCCACGGCCAGATAGCCATTCGTGCTGGCGCCCTTGACTACGTTTCCAGCGGCGTCCAGGTACATATTCGCCGTAGCAGCCAATGGGGCTTTTTCGCGAAAGTCAAAGAAGGTCTTGCGGCCATCGGCCAGTTGCACGGTCATGAAGCCGCCGCCGCCCAAATTGCCGGCAGCCGGGTACACCACCGCCAGCGCATAGCCCACGGCGACTGCCGCGTCGATGGCGTTACCGCCGCGTTTGAGTACGTCAACACCGACCTGGGTTGCCAGGTGCTGGGCGGTGACAACCATGCCGTTTTCAGCGGCAACCGGTGCCACGGAAGCGGCCTGCGCAATACAGCACAGGCTGGCAGCGCTAGCGATCAACGCCAGACGGAAAGATAGAGTTTGCATGCGAATAGATCTCCAAACTTGGGGGACGGGCTACTACAAAAATTTACGTCGGCACAGAAACCACTGTAACAACTGCAGTGGCGAAAACGGCATGCTTTTTATATGCAAGTCATGCTGCTTTGTAAGGAAAAATAACCAACTCAGGTATTTGCTGCGCGCCAGGGGCGGCGTCAAATGTCGGCATGAAAAATCCTACATCGACACCGACACTTCCGCGCCGCAGCGTCCTGCAGTGCGCACTATTCCTAGTCGCCAGTGGTTTAGCCCCGATACGCGCACGGGCCGAGGCCCCTCCGCTGATGTTGCCCAAGATTTACCGGCAAGGTGTGGCGCTGAACGGGTACTGGGTCAGCGAAAAGTTTGACGGTGTGCGTGGCTACTGGGATGGCCAGCAGCTATGGACGCGCGGCGGCCAACGCGTCACGCCGCCAGCCTGGTTCACTGCAGGCTGGCCGTCTGTGCCCATGGACGGTGAACTCTGGGTCGGACATGGCGCATTTGCCAGCGCGGTATCCACGGTGCGCCAGCAAGCGGCCAGCGATGCGGCGTGGCGCGAGATGCATTACATGGTGTTTGATCTGCCAAACCAAGGTGGCATATTTGACGAGCGACTAAAGGCGCTGCAGCAGCTGTCTTTGCCCGCCTGGGTGCAGCCGGTGGCACAGTCGCGTATTACCAGCCACGCGGCCCTGCAAGCCCTGCTGCGCAAAACCGTGGGGGATGGTGGCGAAGGCCTGGTACTACACCGGGGCGACTCGCTGTACAGCGCCCAGCGCAACGAAGATCTATTGAAATTCAAACCCTTTGACGACGCCGAGGCCAAAGTCGTGGCGCATATTCCGGGCAAGGGTAAATTCGAAGGCATGCTGGGCGCGCTGCTGGTGGAGACGCCGCAGGGTCAGCGCTTCAAACTGGGCACCGGCTTGAGCGATGCCCAGCGCCGCGATCCACCGGCTATCGGTAGCTGGGTGACGTACCGCTTCCGCGATGTCAACCCCAGCGGCATCCCCCGCTTTGCCAGCTATCTGCGGCAGCGGGAGGATGCGAATTTATGACCCTTTCGTTTCTAATTCAGTCCGAGATTGGGCGCGAAGCCGCAGACAGTACTTGCGTACGGCAAGGCGAAGCAACGACATACCGGGCTGAATCAGAGACGAAATTACTTGGGCAGCAGCACCTTGTCCACGACGTGGATGACGCCGTTGGACTGGTAGACATCGGCAATCGTCACATTCGCAGTGCCGCCTTTTTCATCGGTCACCGTGACGCCCATGCCGTTGGCCTTGGCGGTCAAGGTACCGCCGCTGACTGTCTTCAAGGTGGCCATGCCCTTGCCATCCATGACCATCTTGCCGATGGCGGCTGCGTCGTATTTACCGGCCACCACGTGGTAGGTCAGGATGGTGGTCAGCGTGCCCTTGTTTTCAGGCTTGAGCAGCGTGTCTACCGTGCCAGCAGGCAAGGCGGCAAAGGCGGCGTTGGTAGGCGCAAACACGGTGAACGGGCCGGGGCCTTTCAGCGTTTCCACCAGACCCGCAGCCTTGACAGCAGCGACCAAGGTGGTGTGGTCCTTGGAGTTAACGGCGTTGTCGATGATGTCCTTGGATGCCAGCATGGGCGCGCCGCCGACCATCACATCGGCCATGGCGGCTACGGAAACGGCCGACATCACGAGGGCCAGGCTGAAAGAGGCCAGCTTGCGGGTAGTTTGAATCGAGACCATGGAATGCTCCTAGTAGGTTGATGACAAGCCGAAATGTTGCGGCTGATCTCAATACGGAGCGGGCTCGACTTTGGATGCAGAAAACCCTTGGTGTTTCCTGGAGTTTATAAAAAACAAGCCGCCAGCGCAGGTGTTACCTGCGCTGGCGGCTACGCTTTTGATAGCAAATGCAGTTTTAGAGCTTCACGCAGTCGGCGTAGTAGTGGTGCTTGCCGTCGGCATCCACCTCTTCCACCAGGCCGTGGATGTCGGTCTCGAAGCCGGGGCACTGGGTATTGAACTCGCGCGAGAACTTCAGATAGTCCACGATCTTCTTGTTGAACACTTCACCCGGGATCAGCAGCGGAATGCCCGGTGGGTAGGGCGTGACCAGGCCCACAGTGACGCGGCCTTCCAGGTTGTCGATCTCCACCCGCTCGGTCTTGCGCAGCGCAATGTGCGCGTAAGCGTCGCTGGGCTTCATGGCCGGTGTCAGGTCGCTCAGGTACATGTCCGTGGTCAGGCGGGCGATGTCGTATTTAGCATACAGCGCATGCAGATGCTGGCACAGGTCGGCCAGACCCATCTTTTCATAGCGCGGGTACTTCTGGCAAAACTCGGGCAGGATGCGCCACATGGGCTGGTTCTTGTCGTAGTCGTCCTTGAACTGCTGCAGCGCGGTCAGCATGCTGTTCCAGCGGCCCTTGGTGATGCCGATGGTGAACATGATGAAGAAGCTGTACAGGCCGGTCTTCTCGACCACCACACCGTGCTCGGCCAGGAACTTGGTCACGATGCTGGCCGGGATGCCGGTTTTGGCGAACTTGCCGTTCAGATCCATGCCGGGCGTCACGATGGTGGACTTGATCGGGTCCAGCATATTGAAGCCGGTGGCCATCTTGCCAAAGCCGTGCCAGTTGGCCTTGGCGTTGGTCTTGGATTCGCCCTTGATGATCCAGTCGGTGGCGCGGCCAATGCCCTCCTCCACCAGCTTGTCCGGTCCCCAGACCTTGAACCACCAATCGGTGCCATATTCCTCGTCCACCTTGCGCATGGCGCGGCGGAAGTCGAGCGCTTCGGCAATGCTTTCTTCCACCAGGGCGGTACCGCCGGGCGGCTCCATCATGGCGGCCGCCACATCGCAACTGGCGATGATGCTGTACTGCGGGCTGGTGCTGGTGTGCATCAGATAGGCTTCGTTGAACAGATGCCGGTCCAGCTTGACGTTTTGCGAGTCCTGCACCAACACATGGCTGGCCTGGCTGATGCCGGCCAGCAGCTTGTGGATGGACTGGGTCGCATACACCACCGCATGCTTGGGACGGATGCGCTTCTTGCCCATCGAATGGTAGCTGCCGTAGAACGGGTGGAAGGCCGCATGCGGCAGCCAGGCCTCGTCGAAGTGCAGGTTTTCCACGTAGCCATCGAGCATGCTCTTGATGGTTTCGGTGTTGTACAGCACGCCGTCGTAGGTGGACTGCGTCAGCGTGAGGATGCGTGGCTTCACCGTATCCGCGTCCACGCCCTTGAGCAACGGGTTGGCGCGAATCTTGGCCTTGATGGCTGCGGGCTCAAATTCGCTCTTCGGAATGGGACCAATGATGCCGAAATGGTTGCGCGTGGGCTTCAGGAACACCGGGATTGCACCGGTCATGATGATGGCGTGCAGGTTCGACTTGTGGCAGTTGCGGTCCACCACCACCACGTCGCCCGGTGCCACCGTGTGGTGCCAGACCATCTTGTTGCTGGTGCTGGTGCCGTTGGTCACGAAGAAGCAATGGTCGGCGTTGAAGATGCGCGCGGCATTGCGCTCGCTGTCGCCAATCGCGCCGTTGTGGTCCAGCAGCTGGCCCAATTCTTCCACTGCGTTACAGACGTCGGCGCGCAGCATGTTTTCACCAAAGAACTGGTGGAACATCTGGCCCACCGGGCTCTTCAAAAAGGCCACACCACCAGAATGACCGGGGCAGTGCCAGGAGTAGGAGCCGTCTTCCGCATAGTCCAGCAAGGCCTTGAAGAACGGCGGCTGCACGCTCTCCAGATAGGACTTGGCCTCACGGATGATGTGGCGGGCCACGAACTCCGGCGTATCTTCGAACATGTGGATGAAACCATGCAATTCGCGCAGGATGTCGTTAGGCATATGGCGCGAGGTCTTGGTCTCGCCATATATATAAATGGGCACATCGCGGTTCTTGCGGCGCACTTCATCGATGAAGTGGCGCAGGTTCAGCACCGCCGGGTCCAGATCCGGCCCGGGCGAGAACTCTTCATCGTCAATCGACAAAATAAACGCACTGGCACGGCTTTGCTGCTGGGCGAACTGGCTCAGGTCGCCATAACTGGTCACACCCAGCACCTCAAAACCCTCTTGCTCTATGGCCTGCGCCAAGGCACGAATGCCCAGGCCCGAGGTGTTCTCAGAGCGAAAATCCTCATCGATGATGACGATAGGGAAACGAAACTTCATGCCGGCCTCCAGCCAATACGTGAATCAAGCTACCACACCCGCCCGGCACCACCCAGGGCCGCGCCAGCGGGGACAAATCTGCAAAATAGGCGCGAAGTGTAAGGACATCTGGTGAAGCTTCTCCGACACAGGGCTGCTTTTGTCCCAAAATGTGGCGCTAGCAACACAATCGAGAGCAATATGGCCGAATCGACCTTTTGGTGGCTGCTGGCAGGTGCCGCAGTCGCTGTGGAACTTGTCACCGGCACCTTCTATTTGTTAATGCTGGCCATTGGCTTCGCCGCAGCTGCCCTGGCGGCGCTATTCGGAGCAAGCACCACGGTGCAAATCCTGCTGGCCAGCGCCGTCGGTGGCGGTGCGGTCATCGTCTGGAGCCGCATCCGTGGCAAACATCCCCAAAGCCTCCCGGCCAGCGCCAACCCTGACGTGAATATGGACATCGGTGAAACCGTGGTGGTTGATACCTGGCAGGCCGACGGTACCGCCCAGGTGCACTACCGAGGCGCCCAATGGACGGTGGTGCACCGCGCTGGCAACCCGCCCAGCAGCGGCCCGCATCGGGTTGCGGAAGTGGTGGGAAACCGCCTGTTGGTCGACAAACTGTGAAACACTGGGCACCTGCCCACTACCGGAGTTGTTATGGAAATTGCCCTCGTCGTCCTCGTTATCGCCATCATCTTTGTCAGCCGCACCTTGAAAGTCGTGCCCCAGCAGCATGCCTGGGTCATAGAGCGGCTGGGCAAATACCACGGCACGCTGACGCCAGGCCTGAATTTCCTGGTGCCCTTCGTGGACCGGGTGGCCTATAAACATGTGTTGAAAGAAATCCCGCTGGACATCCCCAGCCAGGTCTGCATCACACGGGACAACACCCAGCTGCAGGTGGACGGCATTCTGTACTTCCAGGTCACGGATGCCATGCGCGCCAGCTATGGTTCCAGCAACTACATCATGGCCATCAGCCAACTGGCGCAAACCTCGCTGCGCAGCGTCATCGGCAAACTGGAGCTGGACAAGACGTTTGAAGAGCGCGACATCATCAACGCCCAGGTGGTCGCCGCCATCGACGAAGCCGCGCTGAACTGGGGCGTCAAGGTCTTGCGCTATGAAATCAAGGACCTGACACCACCCAAGGAAATTTTGCACGCCATGCAAGCACAGATCACGGCTGAACGCGAAAAGCGCGCGCTGATCGCCGCCTCCGAAGGCCGCCGCCAGGAACAAATCAATATCGCCACCGGCGAACGCGAGGCCTTTATCGCCCGTTCGGAAGGCGAAAAGCAGGCCGTCATCAACAAGGCGCAAGGTGAAGCCGCGTCCATCACCGCAGTCGCCACCGCCACCGCAGATGCCATCGAACGTGTGGCCACCGCGATTCGGCAACCCGGCGGTGAGCTGGCCGTGCAACTCAAAGTGGCAGAAAAGGCCGTCGAAGCCTACAGTCGGGTCGCCGCTGATGCCAAAACCACCCTGATCGTGCCCAGCAATATGACCGAGGTATCGGCCTTGATAGGCTCGGCCATGAAGATGGTCAACGCCACCAAACCGCAATAGGAGCCCTATGGAAGACCCGGCCATGGAACACAACGTACTCGGCTCCGAGCTGGTGCCCTGCTCCTACGACCCGCTGACGGGCTACTTCCGCGACGGCTGCTGCAATACCGACGACAGCGATGCGGCCGCACATGTGGTTTGCGTCAAAGTAACACGCGAGTTCCTGGCCTTCTCGCTGTCACGCGGCAACGACCTCTGCACGCCCCGCCCCGACTACCGCTTTGCCGGGCTCAAACCCGGCGACCGCTGGTGCCTGTGTGCCAGCCGCTGGAAGGAAGCGCTGGAGGCCGGAGTGGCCCCACCGGTGGTGCTGGACTCCACCCACATCCGGGCGTTGGAATTTGTTTTATTGGAAGACTTGTTGCGACATGCAGTACCGGGTCGAAATACCGCCGTTTGACTGCTATAATTCGAGGCTCTGGAACGGTGGATGAGCGGTTTAAGTCGCACGCCTGGAAAGCGTGTGAGGGTTAATAGCCCTCCGCGGGTTCGAATCCCGCCTGTTCCGCCAGATTGGCTTCCAAAGCCTGAAAAAAGCCCTAGCGCCTTAAAACGCTAGGGCTTTTTTTTCGACTTTTTCATGCCCAGGGCTTCAAGCAAAATACATCCAAGCACCGCCTCTATTTTTTGATCAACACGCACAAGCGCACCATGTCTATTGCCACCGAAATTTCCCCTGGCCTTACCGTCCAAGATTTCACGCCCCCGCTGCGCCTGAGCGACTTCAAACTGATCGCCTTTGACATGGACTCCACCCTGATCAACATCGAGTGCGTGGATGAGATCGCCGACGCTGCCGGTCGCAAGGCCGAGGTAGCCGCCATCACCGAAGCCGCCATGCGCGGCGAAATCACCGACTACAAGGAAAGCCTGCGCCAACGCGTGACCCTGCTCAAGGGCGTGAGCGTAGCCAGCATGGAACAGGTCTACAACGAACGTCTGCAACTCAACCCAGGTGCCGCAGCCTTGGTGGCAGCCTGCAAAGCCGCCGGCATGAAGGTGCTGCTAGTCAGTGGCGGCTTCACATTTTTCACCGACCGCATTCGTGATCTATTGCACATAGACGCCACCCGTTCCAACATGTTGGAAGCAGTAGATGGCATGCTTACCGGCCGCATGCTGGATCAGGCCTGGGGCGATATTTGCGATGGCGACGAGAAGCGCAAGATGCTGCTGCAGACCTGTGCTGAAATGGGCATCACAGCCCAGCAAACCATTGCCATGGGCGATGGTGCCAATGATTTGCCGATGATGGGCGTAGCCGGTTTGTCGGTGGCTTACCACGCCAAGCCAGCCGTGCGCGAAAAAGCCATGGTCGCTATAAACAGCGGCGGACTCGACCGTTTGTTGGAGGTAGTGCACTAATTCCGTCCCCTTCTGCGCAAGTGGTAAACGGAAGGCCTATGATGGTCGTTAAGTAGATAGAACTTTTAGCGAGAGCAGCGAATCCAGACCGTATAAGTCCATTGCAAATATTAGGAGAATGCCATGACCATTTTCACCCGCTACCAAGGCCGCTTTGCAGCAGCACAGGAAGAGGAAATGTCGGTTCAGGACTATCTGGAGTTATGCAAGCGTGACCCCACGGCCTACGCCAGCGTGGCAGAACGCATGCTGCTGGCAATTGGTGAGCCCGAGCTGGTAGATACCCGCACCGACTCCCGCCTATCACGCATCTTCGCCAACAAGGTCTTGAAGGTGTACCCCAGCTTCAAAGACCTCTACGGCATGGAAGAGGTGATAGAGCACATCGTCTCCTATTTCCGCCACGCAGCCCAAGGCCTTGAAGAGAAAAAGCAGATTCTCTATCTGCTGGGGCCGGTCGGCGGCGGCAAGTCTTCTCTGGCTGAAAAACTCAAGGCCTTGATCGAAAAAGTGCCTTTCTACGCCATCAAGGACTCCCCGGTCCACGAGTCCCCGCTGGGTCTTTTCAACCCGGCAGAAGATGCCGAGTTACTGGAAACCGACTACGGTATCCCACGACGCTACCTCGGCACCATCATGAGCCCCTGGGCGGTCAAGCGCCTGCAGGAGTTCGGCGGTGACATCACCCGCTTTCGCGTGGTGAAGCTACGCCCCTCGGTCTTGTCACAGATCGCGGTCTCCAAGACCGAACCGGGCGACGAAAACAACCAGGACATCTCGTCCCTGGTCGGCAAGATCGACATCCGCAAGCTGGAAACCTATTCCCAAAACGACCCGGACGCGTATTCATACTCGGGCGGCCTGTGCCTGTCGAATCGCGGCGTGCTGGAGTTTGTGGAAATGTTCAAGGCCCCCATCAAGGTCTTGCACCCCTTGCTAACCGCCACGCAAGAAGGCAACTACAAGGGCACGGAAGGCTTTGGCGCCATACCGTTCGATGGCCTGGTACTGGCTCACTCGAACGAGGCCGAGTGGCAGGCCTTCAAGAACAACCGCAACAACGAGGCTTTTCTGGACCGGATCTACATCGTTAAAGTGCCCTACTCGTTGCGCGTGTCCGATGAAATCCATATCTACGAAAAGCTGGTGTCCAACTCGTCGCTGTCACAAGCGCCTTGCGCTCCCGACACGCTGCGCATGCTGGCCCAGTTCTCGGTACTGTCGCGGCTGAAAGACCCCGAAAACTCCAGCATCTTCTCCAAGATGCGGGTCTACGACGGTGAAAACCTCAAGGACACCGACCCCAAGGCCAAGAGCTACCAGGAATACCGTGACTTCGCAGGTGTGGACGAAGGCATGACGGGCCTGTCCACCCGGTTCGCTTTCAAGATCCTGTCGCGCGTCTTCAACTTCGACCACCGTGAAGTTGCTGCCAACCCGGTGCACCTGATGTATGTGCTGGAGCAGCAGATCGAGCAAGAGCAGTATCCGCCAGAGGTGGAAGAAAAATACCTGCGTGCCATCAAGGAATTCCTGTCACCGCGCTACGCAGAATTCATAGGCAAGGAAATCCAGACCTCCTATCTGGAAAGCTACTCCGAGTACGGGCAGAACATCTTCGACCGCTATGTGGTGTATGCCGACTTCTGGATCCAGGACCAGGAATACCGCGACCCCAACACCGGCGAAATGCTGGACCGCAGTGCGCTCAACGACGAGCTGGAAAAGATCGAGAAGCCTGCCGGCATTTCCAATCCCAAGGACTTCCGTAACGAAGTAGTCAACTTCGTGCTGCGCGCCCGTGCCCGCCAGGACGGCCACAACCCACTGTGGACATCCTACGAAAAGCTGCGCGCGGTGATCGAGAAGAAGATGTTCTCCAACACCGAAGAGCTGCTGCCGGTGATCTCGTTCAACGCCAAAGCCAGTGGCGAAGAACAGAAGAAGCACCAGGACTTCGTCAACCGCATGATCGCCAAGGGCTATACCGAGAAGCAGGTGCGCTTGCTGTGCGAGTGGTATTTGCGGGTGCGCAAATCCTCGTAACGCAATAGCCAACCAACCCGTCTGCACCATGTGTGCAGCGCACCACAGCAGACGGGTTCCTTCAAGTCAACGGGAGACTCTATGACGGTGCGCATCGTAGACCGGCGGTTTGACAGCAAGCACAAGAGCTCGGTCAACCGCAGCCGCTTCATCCAGCGTTTCAAGGGCCAGATCCGCAAAGCCGTTTCAGACGCCGTGAACAAGCGCGGCATGCGCGATCTGGACAATGGTGAAAAAATCAGCATTCCCGGCAAAGACATAGGTGAGCCGCAGTTCGAGCACGGCCAGGGCGGCGTATGGGAAGTGGTGCGCCCCGGCAACGACCGCTTCCACCGCGGCGACCAGGTGGAGCGCCCCCAAGGCGGCGGCGCAGGCGGTAAAGGCAAGGGCCAAGCCAGCAACGAAGGCGAAAGCCTGGATGAATTCGTCTTCACCCTCACCCGCGACGAATTTCTGGACATCTTTTTCGATGAGCTGGCCCTGCCCAATTTGGTCAAACAGCAGCTAGCGCGCATAGACCAGTACCGCCGCGTGCGGGCCGGCTTTGTACAGACCGGCGTACCCACCAACATCAATCTCAGCCGCACCATGCGCGGCGCAGCCGGGCGGCGCATTGCGGTGGGCGGCCCCTATGCCGCGCAGATTCGCGCGCTCGAAGCCGAGCTGGAAGAACTGCGTAAAACCCAACCTGAGGACGACCCGGACGTGGAGCAACTGCGCCGCGACATCGCCCACCTGCGTGCCAAGATCGAAGCCGTGCCTTTTGTGGACACCTTTGACCTGCGCTACAACAACCGCGTACGCATACCCCAGCCCACGACGCAGGCCGTGATGTTCTGCCTGCTGGACGTGTCGGGCTCAATGGACGAGGGGCGCAAGAACATCGCAAAGCGCTTCTTCATGCTGCTCTACCTGTTCCTGACGCGCAACTACGAGCGCATCGAGGTGGTATTCATACGCCACCACACGGTGGCCAGTGAAGTGAATGAAGACGACTTCTTCACCTCGCGCGAATCGGGCGGCACCGTGGTGTCCAGCGCGCTCAAGCTGATGCATGAAATCATCACCGCCCGCTACAACAGCCACGCCTGGAATATCTACGGTGCGCAAGCCTCTGACGGCGACAACTGGCACGACGACTCCCCCCTATGCAAAAACCTACTGCAAGAGTCGCTGCTACCGCTGTGCCAGTTCTTCGCCTACATCGAAATAACCGAAGGCCCGCCACAAAACCTGTGGGACGAATACACCCAGCTGCAAGGCAGCGCTGGCGGCAATTTCGCCATGCAACGCATTGCCACGGTGGCCGACATCTACCCTGTGTTCCGTGAACTCTTCAAGCGGCGTGCCTGAACCATGAGCGCCTCCAAACTCCTCCCCACCGGCTCCGAATGGACCTTTGAAGCCATCGAGGCCTACGACCAGGCCATAGGCGAAGTCGCTCGCCGCTACAAGCTGGACGGCTACCCCCACCTGTTGGAGATCATCAGCGCCGAGCAAATGATGGACGCCTATGCCTCCATCGGCATGCCGGTGTACTACCACCACTGGTCCTTCGGCAAACATTTTCTGGCTACCGAAAACCGCTACAAGCGCGGCCAGATGGGGCTGGCCTACGAGATCGTCATCAACTCCGACCCCTGCATCGCCTATCTGATGGACGAAAACACCTTACCCATGCAGGCGCTGGTGATCGCCCACGCGGCCTACGGTCACAACTCCTTTTTCAAGGGCAACCACCTGTTCAAGCAGTGGACCAGCGCGGACGCCATCGTGGACTACCTGGTTTTTGCCCGCAACTACATCGCACAATGCGAGGAACGCCACGGCGTAGAAGCTGTAGAGCAATTGCTCGACGCCTGCCACGCGCTGAGCAACCTGGGGGTGGACCGCTATAAGCGCTCGCCCCGCCTGTCGCTCGAAAAAGAAACCTCGCGCCTGAAAGAGCGCGCCGAATACCTGCAAGCCCAGGTCAACGACCTTTGGCGCACCCTGCCCCCACGCGCTGAGGCCGAGGCCACGCAGGAGGAAAAGCGCTTTCCGCCGGAGCCCGAGGAAAACCTGCTGTACTTCGTCGAAAAAAACGCCCCACTGCTCGACCCCTGGCAGCGTGAAATTGTGCGTATCGTGCGCAAGATCGGCCAGTATTTCTACCCGCAGCGCCAAACCCAGGTGATGAACGAAGGCTGGGCCACCTACTGGCACTACACCCTGCTCAACACCTTGTACGACGAAGGCCGGCTGGGCGACGGCTTCATGCTGGAGTTCTTGCAGTCGCATACCAATGTGGTTTACCAGCCGCCGTACAACAGCCCCTACTACTCGGGCATCAACCCCTACGCGCTGGGTTTTGCCATGTGGCGCGACATACGCCGCATCTGCGAAGACCCGACCGACGAGGACCGCGCCTGGTTCCCCGACATTGCCGGCTCCAACTGGCGCGAGACCTTTGACTTCGCGATGCACAACTTCAAGGACGAAAGCTTCATTGCCCAGTACCTGTCGCCCCGGCTGATGCGGGAGTTCCGCCTGTTCAGCGTGCTGGACGACGACGCCCGTAAAACCCTGGAGATCAGATCCATCCACGATGACAGCGGCTACCGCGCGCTGCGCCACCAGCTGTCCGAGCAATACGACCTGGGCCACCGCGAACCAAATATCCAGGTCTGGAACGTGGACCTGCGCGGCGATCGCTCGCTGACCCTGCGCCACTTCAGCCACCAACGCCGCCCACTGGGCGATTCCAGCGCCACCGTGCTCAAGCACATGGCCACGCTGTGGGGCTTCAATGTGCGGTTGGAACGGCAAAACGCCGACGGCAGCACCAGCCTGGTGGCCGAGCACCTGAGCGAAAAGCGCCGCCGCGCGCCCGGCAAAAGCGCGCCCTGAGCGTCGGAGCACAACGCTACATCTTTTATAGCTGCCAGCGCAGATTTTTCCTGCGCTACAGCCTTCTTTTTCATAAATTTCTCGATGCGTCCATTTGCAGTGTGTGGTTTTAAAAACCATCCCTTTGCCATCCATGTGGATGGTGCATACTGCGAACATGAAATCCCCCGTTGCAACCGAGTCCGCCAAAGCCAAGGCCCAGGACTCTGAAAAAATCACCATCAACCTGGGTTTTGTGGACCTCGGCCATGTGGACCTGCTGGTGTCGGAAGGCTTCTACGCCAACCGCACAGACTTCATCCGCACCGCCATCCGCAACCAGCTGACCACCCACGCCGACGCCGTCAAGCAGGTGGTAGCGCGCAAGATGCTGGTGCTGGGCATGCAGCATTTCAGCGAAAGCGATTTGCTGGCTGTCCAGGCCGCCAACCAAAAACTGCAGATCCGTGTGCTGGGCCTGGCCAGCATTGGCCACGACGTGAGTCCCGAGCTGGCATTGGCCACCATCGACTCGCTGGAAGTGCTGGGCGCCCTGCATGCCAGCTCAGCCGTCAAAGCAGCTCTGGCCAAGCGCCAAGCCTGAAACCCCATGTCCACCGACTTACAACGAAAGCCCGCATGAGCGCACTGTTTAAAAAGATCATGCAAGAAGCCACCCGGCTGACACAACGCGGCCATCTGCAAGATGCCACCCGCGCCATCCAGCAGGCACTCGCACGGGTGACAGAGGGCTTTGCGACGGCCAAAGCACCCGCCCGTCCGGCGCCAGCCACTCCCCCCGCGGCATCCCCCTGGATATTCGATGGCTACGTCACCGAATTGCCGACAAAGCCCAGCGCACCTGCCACACCACCCGCAGAAGCCCCCACGCGCCCCGCAGTCCATGACACAGCGGAAGCCTTTGTAGAAGGCCGGTTCGAACACGCCCTGGGTGCACTGCAGTACAAGCTGTACACCCCTCCCGGTCCCCAAGCCCAGCCCATGCCACTGGTGCTGATGTTGCACGGCTGCACGCAGGACCCTGACGACTTTGCGGCCGGCACCGGCATGAATGCCATCGCGTTAGAACATGGATTTGCCGTTCTCTACCCCGCCCAGCAGCAGACCGCCAACAGCCAGCGCTGCTGGAACTGGTTCAAACCCACAGACCAGCAACGCGACGGCGGCGAGGCAGCCCTGCTGGCAGCCCTGGTGCAGCACGTGACCGCCCAGCACGCGATAGACCCACGCCGCGTGTACGTGGCAGGTTTGTCCGCAGGCGGTGCCATGGCCAGCATCCTGGGCCACACCCACCCGGACCTGTTTGCCGCTGTCGGCGTGCATTCCGGCCTGGCCTGTGGCGCGGCCAATGGCCTCATCAGCGCCCTGTCGGTCATGAAAAGCGGCAATGGCCGCAGCAAGCTGCAGTCCACTGTCCCCATCATCGTCTTCCACGGTGACGCCGATACGGTAGTGCACCCGCACAACGGCCAAGCCGTGCTGCAATCCGTGGTTGGCGCAGGTGAACAGTCCACGCCCAACAAGGGCCAGAGCAAGTCGCCCCAGGGCCGGGCCTATACCCGCACCCGCTACCAGCGTGAGGACGGCAGCAGCCTGGCCGAATACTGGGAGCTGCACGGCGCCGGCCATGCCTGGTCGGGCGGCAACAACAGCGGCAGCTACACCGACCCACTGGGCCCGGACGCGTCGGCAGAAATGTGGCGCTTCTTCGAGAGCCATTCCCGCCCGCTGGTGCATTAACTGGGGGCCTCAACTGGTGCATTGGCTACACTGCCGACCCTAACCGCGTACGCCGAATTGCATGTCTGACTACCTCACCGCCGCCTTCTACCAGTTCGTAGAGCTGCCCGATTACACCGCCTTGCAGGCACCGCTGCAGGCCTGCTGCGAGTCGCACGGCGTCAAAGGCATGATTTTGCTGGCCACCGAGGGCATCAACGGCACCATCGCTGGGTCGCCAGACGGCGTGCATGCCGTGCTGGCCTGGCTGCGCTCTGACCCGCGGCTGGCGCGGTTGCAGCACAAGGAAGGCTTCGCCCAGCATTCACCCTTCTACCGCATGAAAGTACGGCTGAAGCGCGAGATCGTCACGCTCGGCGTGCCAGGGCTGAACCCCAGCCAGATGGCCGGCCAATACGTCAAGCCCGAAGACTGGAATGCGCTGATCGCCGATCCCGACGTGGTGCTGGTGGATACACGCAATGAATACGAGGTCGGCATAGGCACCTTCCAAGGCGCCATCAACCCGCATATCGACAGCTTTGCCGAGTTCCCGCAGTGGGTGGAGCAAGCCCGCGCCGAGGGCCAGCCGCTGCACCGCAAGCCCAAGGTTGCCATGTTCTGCACCGGCGGCATACGCTGCGAAAAATCCACCGCGCTGCTGCGCGCCCAGGGCTTTGAAGAGGTCTACCACCTCGAAGGCGGCATCCTGAAATACCTGGAGACCGTACCCCAGGCCGAGAGCCGCTGGGACGGCCAGTGCTTTGTGTTTGACGAGCGGGTCTCAGTGGGCCATGGCCTGGTGCCCGGCACGCTGGAGTTGTGCCGCTCCTGCCGCTGGCCTCTGAATGAAGACGATCTGGCATCGCCCCACTTTGTGCGCGGCGTGTCCTGCGCGCATTGCCACGACCAAAAGACCGAAGCCCAAAAACAAGGCTTTCTGGAGCGCGAGCACCAGATGGCCTTGGCCCGCGAGCGGCAGCAGCCGCATGTGGGAGCAAAGCTGAAATCCTAGTGCGGCCCATCCTGTATTCCTTTCGCCGATGCCCCTATGCCATGCGGGCACGGCTGGCCTTGTGGGCCAGCAACCAAGTCTGCGAGCTGCGCGAAGTAGTGCTGCGCAACAAGCCCCCCGAATTGCTCGCCGCATCCGCCAAGGCCACCGTACCCGTGCTGGTGCTGCCCGGCGGCGAAGTTCTGGACCAGAGCCTGGACATCATGCTCTGGGCGCTACGGCAGAACGACCCGGCCGGCTGGCTGGCACCTACTCACGGCACACTGGGCGACATGCTGGCCCTGGTGGCCCGCGTGGATGGCAATTTCAAACACCATCTGGACCGCTACAAATACCCGGGCCGCTATGAAGAAAATAGCACGCTACCCAATACGCATATGCACCGGACTGCTGCCAGCCTGTTATTGGAAGAATTCGAAACACGGCTGACAGCGCACGCCTTTTTGCTGGGCCAGCGCACCAGCCTGGCCGATATGGCGGTGGCGCCCTTTGTACGGCAGTTTGCCCATGTGGATGCAGACTGGTTCGCCGCCCAGCCCTGGCCCCGGCTGCAAGCCTGGCTGGCCGCCTGGGAGGCCTCCGACGCCCTGGCGCAGGTGATGCCCAAGTTCCCGCCCTGGCAGGCCGGAGCGCCTGCCGTATGCTTTCCTACAGCGCCTTGATCCCCGCCAGCAGCAGGCCGGCAGCCAGCAAGCCACCTTGCAGGCGCAGGGCCGAGGGCATGCAGACCAGACGGGTTTCCACGTGGCGGTACAGCCAGCGTCCACTGACCATGGACGCCGCAAACGCCAGCACCATGCCAAAGGCATTCACCCAGGGCTGGGTGGGCCAGAACTGGTTGAACGCAGTGTTCACCAGCAGGCACACCGGAAAGTGCACCAAAAACACCGAGTACGACATCTGACCCAAGCGCTGCAGCGGCGCCAGAGGCGACCAGTGCCGCACGCTCTGGCTGGCCTGCAGCACGCACAACACCAAAGCCATGACCAACGCCACGGCAATGCGGCCCCGGAAATCCCAGGCCAGTGCCGCCACGCCCAGCAAGGCCAAGGCCAGCAGCCACAGCAACGGCCGCTGGCTGCGCCCGGCCCAGAAGGCCAGCATGCCCAGCCCATACGAGCCCACGAAATACAAAGCCCAGGTGTCCAGCGACGGCATGCGGTTGAAATAAGCCAGAGACGCGCAAGTCAGGCCCAGCACCAGCGCGGGCGCCAGCCAGGGACTGCGGCCATGCGTGGGCCAGGCACGCGCCAGGCTGAACACCGCCACCGCCAGCACGAACAGCTGGAAGTCGATGGCCACGTACCAGACACCGGCCGACAGTGCCTCAAAGCCCAGCACGTCCTGCAGCATCAGCACATGGGCCAATAGCTGCGGCAGGGACGGCTCAGACGGGATGGACGAGTGCTCCATGCCATTGCGTGCCAGCTCCGCCGCCAGCAAGCTCAGCAGCAGCGCAGCCAGATACGGTGTGGACAGGCGCACAAAGCGGCGCTGCACCTGCGGCCAGGCCTGCTCGAACCGGGCCACACCGGTGGGCGCCAAGGTGCTGGCCGCCAGATAACCACCCAGCACCAGAAACACCTGCACCGCCATACGGCCGTAGTCGAACAGCCAGTCCATCAGGCCAGGGGCCAGCGGAAAAGCCACGTCCGACATAGGACCGTAAAAAACTAGGTGGTGCCCCACGACCAGCATGCAAGCCAGTCCTTTGAATACATCTAGCAGGGGGATACGAGAAGCGTTGGAACGGTTAGAGGAAGAAGGCATCGTCACACAAAAGGCGGCCCCCGCAACAGTCCGGGGTCCACAAAAACAAGGGGAACGCACAAGGCGTTCCCCGGTAAAAATCTAAAGGGATAGGCTAAACGGATAAACGGGCTTTGGCCTCGGCGTATTCGCGCCGGAGCTGGGCCACGTATTCGCCCGCAGGTTGGATTTTACGGACTGCGCCAATGCCCTGGCCGCAGCCCCAGATATCTTTCCACGCTTTGGCCGCCGTATCGCCGCCAAAATTCATCTTGGTAGGGTCGCTTTCGGGCAGATGCTCAGGGTCCAGGCCGGCCGCGCGGATGGACGGTGCCAGGTAGTTGCCGTGCACGCCGGTGAACAGATTGGTCAGTACGATGTCGTCCGAATCACCATCCACGATGGCCTGCTTGTAGGCGTCTACGGCACGTGCTTCCTCGGTAGCGATGAAGGCTGAGCCTATGTAAGCAAAGTCAGCCCCCATGGCCTGTGCCGCCAGCACCGCGCCGCCGGTGGAGATGGCACCGCTCAGGGCCAGCGGGCCGTCGAACCATTCACGGATTTCCTGCACCAGGGCGAACGGGCTCTTCACTCCCGCGTGGCCGCCGGCACCGGCCGCCACAGCGATCAGGCCGTCAGCGCCCTTCTCTATCGCCTTGTGGGCAAACTTGTTGTTGATGATGTCGTGCAGCACCACGCCGCCGTAACTGTGCACCGCTGCGTTCACATCCTCGCGCGCGCCCAGCGAGGTGATGACGATGGGCACCTTGAACTTCACGCAGGCCTGCAGGTCGTGCTCCAGGCGGTCATTCGACTTGTGCACGATCTGGTTGATGGCGAACGGCGCGGCCGGTGCGTCGGGGTGGGCCAGGTTGTAGGCCGCCAGGGTTTCAGTGATTTCGGCCAGCCAGTCGTCCAGCTGCGATGCCGGACGCGCATTCAGCGAGGGCATGGAGCCCACCACCCCGGCAATGCACTGGGCAATCACCAGCTTGGGGGTGCTGACGATGAACATCGGCGAAGCGATGATGGGCAGCGGCAGCGCGTTCAACGGGGCAGGCAATCTGGACATGGGGTCTCCGGTGCATTTATAAAAAATCTGGCTCTGGCGCAGGTAATACCTGCGCTAGCAGCTACACAATCAATAGCAAATCAGAACGCATCCACACCCAGCGCAGTGACGCTGTCCGCGCCTTCCAGAATGCTGTCGCGCAGGCTTTGCGCGGTGACCAGCACATGGTCGGCATAGAAACGTGCGGTGCTGATCTTGGCTTGCATAAACGCTGTGTCTTCACCCTTGGCCAGCAGGTCCTCGGCCACCAGCAGCGAGCGCGCCAACTGCCAGCCGGCAACCAGCTTGCCGGCCAGCATCAGGTAGGGCACGCTGCCGGCAAACACTGCATTCGGCTCGGTCTTGGTGTTGCTGACCACAAAAGTCACCACGTCCAGGAAGGCGGTACGCGCGGCCTTCAGGCGCTTGGCCACAGCCTGCGCGTGGGCGCTGCCGCTCTGGGCCAATTCGGTCTCGGTGACCACGATCTGGCGTGCAATCGCTTTAGCAGTGGCGCCGCCGTCGCGTACCGTCTTGCGGCCTACCAGATCGTTCGCCTGGATCGCCGTCGTGCCTTCGTAGATGGCCAGGATCTTGGCGTCGCGCAAATACTGTGCGGCGCCAGTTTCTTCGATGAAGCCCATGCCGCCATGCACCTGCACGCCCAGCGAAGCCACGTCCAGGCTCATCTCGGTACTGTAGCCCTTGACCAGCGGCACCAGGAATTCATAGAAAGCCTGGCTCTGCTGGCGTGTCTCGGCATCGGTATGGTGGTGCGCCGTGTCATAGGCAGCGGCTGCCACGGCCGACATGGCGCGGCAACCCTGGGTGTGGGCCCGCATGGTCATCAGCATGCGCTGCACATCTGGGTGGTGGATGATGGCCACGCTGGCCTTGGCCGAACCATCGACCGGGCGGCTTTGCACCCGGTCCTTGGCGAACTGCACGGCCTTCTGGTAGGCCCGCTCGGCCACGGCAATGCCTTGCATGCCCACCGCGTAGCGCGCGGCATTCATCATGATGAACATGTATTCCAGGCCGCGGTTTTCCTCGCCCACCAGATAGCCCACGGCACCGCCGTGGTCGCCATACTGCAGCACGGCAGTGGGGCTGGCCTTGATGCCCAGCTTGTGCTCGATGCTGACGCAATGCACGTCGTTGCGCGCCCCCAGCGAGCCATCGGCATTCACCAGGAACTTGGGCACCACGAACAGGCTGATGCCCTTCACCCCTTCGGGCGCACCGGTCACCCGGGCCAGCACCAAGTGGACGATGTTCTCGGCCATGTCGTGCTCACCCCAGGTGATGAAAATCTTGGTGCCAAACACCTTGTAGCTGCCATCGCCCTGCGGTTCGGCGCGGCTGCGCACCATGGCCAGGTCGCTGCCGGCCTGCGGCTCGGTCAGGTTCATGGTGCCGGTCCATTTGCCGCTGACCAGGTTCTCCAGGTAGGTGGCCTTGAGTGCGTCCGAGCCGGCTGTCAGCAACGCTTCGATCGCGCCGTCGCTGAGCAGCGGGCATAGCGCGAAGCTCAGGTTGGCGCTATTGCACATCTCCACGCAGGCCGCGCCAATCGTCTTGGGCAAGCCCTGGCCACCGTATTCGGTGGGGTGCTGCAGGCCTTGCCAGCCGCCTTCGGCAAATTGCTTGAAGGCATCCTTGAATCCGGGCGTGGCGGTGACCACGCCGTTTTTCCAACTAGACGGATTTTTGTCGCCTTCCCAATTCAGCGGAGACAACACCCCCTCGTTGAACTTGGCGGCCTCTTCCAGCACCGCCTGGGCCGTGTCCAGCCCCGCGTCTTCAAAGCCTGGCAACGCAGCGATCTGGTCGATATGGGCCAGATGCTGGATGTTGAAAAGCATGTCTTTCAGCGGGGCGGTGTAGCTCATGGGGTGTCTCCGGGATCAATAGTTATAAAAAAAGGGCACCGCGCACGATGCCCCTTCGCACTGACCTGCTTCTTACAAAGCCGCGACGAGTGCAGGCACGGCGACGAACAGGTCCGCCTCCAGCCCGTAATCGGCCACGGAGAAGATCGGTGCCTCGCCATCCTTGTTGATGGCCACGATCACCTTGCTGTCCTTCATGCCAGCCAAGTGCTGGATCGCACCGCTGATGCCGGCAGCGATGTACAGCTGAGGCGCAACGATCTTGCCGGTCTGGCCCACTTGCCAGTCGTTCGGGGCATAACCCGCATCCACGGCTGCGCGACTGGCACCCAGTGCGGCGCCCAGCTTGTCGGCCAGCGGAATCATCACTTCGTTGAACTTCTCGGCGCTGCCCAGAGCCCGGCCGCCGGAAACAATAATCTTGGCAGCGGTGAGTTCGGGACGGTCGTTCTTGGCGATCTCGCTGCCCACAAAGCTGGATTGGCCGGAATCTGCCACGGCCGTCAGCTGCTCCACAGCAGCGCTGCCGCCGCTGGTCGCCACCGGGTCAAAGGCGGTGGTGCGCACGGTCAGGACCTTGGTTGCGTCCAGGCTTTGCACGGTGGCAATCGCGTTGCCGGCGTAGATGGGGCGCTCGAAGGTGTCGGCACTGACGATCTTGGTGGCGTCAGAAATCTGTGCCACGTCCAGCAGGGCCGCGACACGTGGCGCCACATTCTTGCCGCCAGCGGTGGCCGGGAACAGGATGTGGCTGTAAGCCGGGGCAATGGCCAGCACCTGGGCGGCCACGTTCTCGGCCAGACCATGGGCGAACTGGGCGCCATCGGCGTGCAGGACCTTGGACACACCAGGCAACTGCGCTGCATCAGCAGCGGCTGCACCGGCGTTGCTGCCCGCGATGAGGACATGCACATCACCACCGCACTGTGTGGCGGCGGCGACGGTGTTCAGGGTGGCGCCCTTGAGGCTGGCGTTGTCGTGTTCGGCAATAACGAGTGTGGTCATGGTCAGATCACCTTGGCTTCGGTTTTGAGTTTGGCAACGAGAGTTGCAACGTCTGGGACTTTGATGCCGGCGCTGCGCTGTGGCGGCTCGCTGACCTTCAAGGTCTTAATGCGGGGGGCGACGTTGACGCCCAGGTCTTCCGGCTTCACCACTTCCAGCGGTTTCTTCTTGGCCTTCATGATGTTGGGCAAGGTGACGTAGCGTGGCTCGTTCAGGCGCAGGTCGGTGGTGATGATGGCTGGCAGGCTGACCGCGATGGTCTCCAGGCCGCCATCGACTTCACGGGTGACGTTGGCTTTGCCGTCGGCAATTTCCACCTTGCTGGCGAACGTGGCTTGCGGCAGATGGGCCAGCGCGGCCAGCATCTGGCCGGTCTGGTTGCAGTCGTCGTCGATGGCTTGCTTGCCCAGGATCACCAGGCCGGGCTGTTCTTTGTCAACCAGGGCCTTGAGCAACTTGGCCACGGCCAGGGGTTGCAGTTCTTCGCTGGTTTCCACCAGGATGGCGCGGTCCGCGCCGATGGCCATGGCGGTGCGCAGGGTTTCCTGGCATTGGGTCACGCCGCAGGACACGGCGATGATTTCGGTGACTGCGCCCTTTTCTTTCAGGCGAACCGCTTCTTCGATGGCGATCTCGTCAAACGGGTTCATGCTCATCTTGACATTGGCGATGTCTACGCCCGTTTGGTCCGACTTCACCCGGACCTTCACGTTGTAATCCACCACGCGTTTGACTGCTACCAGGACCTTCATCACTGCACTCCTCAGAGTTATTGAATTGACGTATACGTAAGCCCGCTGATTCTATGCCGCAGCACGTCCAGTCTCTTGCGAACCTAGCGATCACCATGGGTACGCCATTAAAAAGCACGATCGTTCTTTTTAATTATAGACCGCAATACACGCACCACCGTCATCCAGGTGACAGCTACAGTTTTAGCCCCGCACGTTCTTTTTCAAACGTGGAATACGGCTTGGTGTAGCGCCCTGCCGTACAAGCGTCCCCAGGTCCATTACGCTGCGTGCGACAAGCCTCTTGCGCGCTTTGCTGCATGCCGTTGTACCAGGCCTCGGTAGAGCAGCCACACAATAAAAACACCAGTGCAGCGCCCCATAAAACCATTCGTTGTTGCATCATTCATCCGCCTGTTTTCTGTGTGGCCGTAGCGTTGCGGGCGGCACGCTCTTGCGCCTTCAGCTCACCCAGGCTGCCCGACCACAGCATGTAAAAGCCCTCCTGGGCCGCGGTTTGCAGCCAACTCTCCCAGCGCGTGTTGTCTAGCGCCGCGTCGCTGGCGACCACACCGTCCTGCGCGATGCCTACCGCCAGGCTGCCGCCGGTGCCACTGCGGCGCTCTGCCTGCAAGCGCAGAAACTGGGCCTGTATGCGTTTCAACTCCACTTGCGATGCAGGCGTGAAGCGGTACAGCATCCAACGCCGCCCAGGGCCTGCGGGCTCCAGCCCCATGGCCGGAGCCGCTGTCACATTCAGCTGCATGGGCAGCTTGCGCAGCACGGGTTCAAAAGCCCCGGCAACGGCGGGCTGGATGTCGATACTGAAGGTGGGCGTGCCACTGACTGCAGGCAGCAAGCGGTTGTCCACCTGCACCGCGAACATGATCTCCGCCGGGCTGGCATGCAGCAGTTGATCGGGCAACTTGGCCAACCGTGCCATGGAGCGGATGGGGATACCGGAGCAGGCCACCAGCCCCAACAACAGGCCGGTACAAATCACAGTTCGCCAATAGCTGGACATGGTAATAATTTCTAGTAGATGTTGATAAATTATTGTTTTACATAAATTATTTGTCAAATTAAAATAAATCCCTCGCAAAGGAATGACCATGCAACACACCGCAGCTACTCTCGCCCCCGACCCTTTGGCATTGCGTCGCACCAGCCGCATCCTGGCGGCAGCCTGCGGCTTATTAGTCTGGGCCTTACCCCTGGCCGTGCTGGCCTGCTGGGCCGTGGCCGATACCGGCACCCTGGCTGCCCAGGCCCACTTGGCGCCCGGCGCCATACAGGGCGCTCTTTCGCCACTGCAGAGGCTGGCCGGCGCGCTGCTGACCTGCGGGCCCGTAGGCCTGCTGCTGCGCGGCCTGTGGGAAGCACGCAAATGCTTTCAGAGCTTCGCCCGGGGTCAGGTCTTCACCCCGCAAGCGGTGCTGGGCCTGCGGCGCTTTGCCGCCTGGACCATGGCCTCCGTGCTGGCAGGCATGCTGCTGGTGCCCGCCCTGTCTGTATTGCTGACGCTGAACAACCCGCCGGGCATGCGGCACTTGGCCATCGCGCTGGGCTCGGACCATATCTTCACCCTGCTGTTTGCCGGGGTGGTGTGGCTGATGGCGGCCATCATCGGCCAGGGCCAGGCGCTGGCCGAAGAAAACGCGGCTTTCGTTTAAACCTAGGTTAAAGGCGCCCAATGCCAATCGTGGTGCAACTCGATGTGATGCTGGCGCGTCGCAAACTCAAATCCAAGGTGCTGGCCGAGCTGGTGGGCATGACCGAGGCCAACCTGTCCCTGCTGAAGCAGGGCAAGGTCAAGGGCGTGCGCTTTGACACGCTGGAGAAGATCTGCAGCATCCTGCAGTGCCAGCCTGGCGACCTGCTGGTCTACGAAGCCGACGCAGACACCACCGCAGCACCCTGATCCGAATCGCTGGCCGGCACTACCCGGGTGTGCACCACGCGCTGCGGGTAAGGCACGTCGATGTGGTGGGCGCGCAAAGCTTTCAAAATACGCAAATTGATGGCCGAACGCAGATTGCCCTGGCCGTTTTCCGGGTCGTTGATCCAGTAGCCTAGATTGAAGCCCAGGCCGTCTGCACCAAAGGCCGTCAAGGTGGCGGCGGGCGCAGGCTCGCGCAGCACGCGCTCTTCCTGCAGCGCCGCATCCACCAGCAGGCGCATCACCAGATCCACGTCGCTGTCATAGCCCACCGAGACTTCGGTGGACTGCGAAATCCGGGAGTTGTTCAGCGACAGGTTTTCCACCCGCTGGGTCAGCAGCATTTCATTGGGCACGATGGATTCGCGGCCATTGGGCGCGCTGATCACGGTGTAGCGCGCGTTGATGTCGGTGATGCGGCCCTCAAAGCTGTCCATCTTCACAAAGTCGCCAATACGCACGCTGCGCTCGGCCAGGATGACAAAGCCGCTCACATAGTTGGCGGCCAGCTTCTGCAAGCCAAAGCCGATACCCACACCCACAGCGCCGCCCAGCACCGACAAGGCCGTCAGGTCGATACCTACGGCCGACAAAGCCAGCAGCAGCCCCAGGAACATCAGCAAGGCGCGGGTGGCATTGCTGATGGCCTTGCGTAGCGACAGCACGCTGCCCGTGGCCTTGCGCAGCAAGCGCGACTCGATGGCCGCTGAAATCCACAGCGTCACGATCAGCACCGCACCGGCCGTGATCGCCCCCTCCAGCACATTGCGCGCCGACATGGTGGACGCGCCCACCTTCCATTTGATCTGGTCCAGCTCGTCCAGCAGCACCGGCAGCAGGCCGCTGACCCACAGCACCATGGCCAGCCAGGCCACCCAGGAAATGGTGCGCTCCAGCAGGCGCACCAGCGGCGCGTCATGGAAGGCCGCCTGCAGCACCTTCACCCCGGTGCGTATCACCACCAGCGAGATGATCACCGGCATGGCCAGCTTGTACACCGCCAGCGACATCCAATGCCCCAGCAGCAGCTCGGCCAGCGTGCCAAATGCCAGCAGCAGGAATGGGAACAGCACACCATCCACAATGCGGCGGCCAAACAGCACCGAGCGCGGATCGGGCGTGTCCACCGCCTTGCGCGCCGTCCACACCACGGCCCAGGCCAGCAGCAGACACAACGCCAGGCTGGCCAGCTCAAACAGGGTCACAGGCCGCAGCAGCGCGGCAATCCAGCTGTCCAGGTCGGTAATCGGTGCGGGGGAAGTCGTCGTCTTCAAAAAATCCATCGTGCAAAACCTTGGCGTATCGAGGCGACCGATTATCCCGGCGCTGCGCGACACCCAGGTAACACGCCGAGTTACAAGTCAGCCAGCACCCGGATATGCGCTTCCACGCTGCGGCCCAGCGCGCTGAGCGCATAGCCGCCTTCCAGGCAGCTCACCATGCGGCCCTTGGAAAAGCGGCGGGCCACGTCCTTGATGCGCTGGGTGATCCAGGCGTAGTCCTGCTCCACCAGGCCCAGCTGGCCCATATCGTCCTCGCGGTGCGCATCAAAACCGGCGCTGATGAAAATCATCTCGGGGCGGTGCTGCTCCAGCCGGGGTAGCCAGTACATCTCGATCAGCTCGCGGATGTCCATGCCCCGGGTGTAGGCAGCCACCGGCACGTTCACCAGGTTGGGCGCATCGGACTGCGCTCCGCCCACCGGGTAGAAGGGGTGCTGGTAGAAGCTGGTCATCAAAATGCGCTCGTCGCCGGCCACGATGTCCTCGGTGCCATTGCCGTGGTGCACATCAAAGTCGACGATAGCCACGCGCTTCAGGCCATGGCGCTCCAGCGCGTACTTGGCGGCAATCGCCACGTTGTTGAAAAAGCAAAACCCCATGGCCTTGTCGCGGCAGGCATGGTGGCCGGGCGGACGGATGGCACAAAAGGCATTTTCCAGCTCACCGGCAATCACCGCGTCGGTGGCGGCAATGGCCGCGCCGGCGGCATGCAGGGCTGCATCCCAGGTGTGGATATTGATGCTGGTGTCGGGGTCGATCTGCGCATGGCTGGGGCCGCCGGCGTTGATGTCATCCCGCAGGCTATCGCCCAGGCCACGCAGGGCAGAAATATGGCTGCGGCTGTGCGCCAGCTCGATGTCGGCCAGCGACGCCGCGTCCGCCTGGCGCGGGTCCAGCGCGTCGGCCACGCCGGAGATCAGCAACCTGTCGTCTATCGCATCCAGCCGCTCCGGGCATTCTGGATGGCCAGGGCCCATCTCGTGCTTGCGGCAGGCGGGGTGGCTGAAGTATCCGGTCTTGTTCACGGTCATAGGCGTGGGACTTGAAATTTCATGTAACGTCTTGGCATGCATGTACAAAACAAACTCCACGCACTGCTGAACCAGCTTAACACGGTGATCGTGGGCAAACCAGCGCAGGTGCAGGACTGCGTGGCCTGCCTGCTGGCCGGCGGCCACTTGCTGATTGAAGACGTACCGGGCGTGGGCAAGACTACGCTGGCCCATGCGCTGGCGCGCACCTTTGGCCTGCAGTTTTCGCGCGTGCAATTCACCTCGGACCTGATGCCCAGCGACCTGTCTGGCGTGTCCATCTACGAGCGCGGCAAAGAGGCTTTTGTCTTCCACCCCGGCCCGCTGTTCGCCCAGATTTTGCTGGCCGACGAGATCAACCGCGCCAGCCCCAAGACGCAGAGCGCGCTGCTCGAAGCCATGGAAGAAAAACAGGTCACGGTCGAAGGCGCGACCCGCCCCCTGCCCTCGCCCTTCTTCGTCATCGCCACGCAGAACCCCATGGACCAACTGGGCACCTTCGCCCTGCCCGAATCCCAGCTGGACCGCTTCCTGATGCGCATATCCCTGGGCTACCCCGACCGCCAGGCCGAGCGCGAGCTGCTGGCCGGGCAGGACCGGCGTGACCTGGTGGAGCACCTACCGGCCTTGCTCAACGCGGCCGAGCTACAGGCCTTGCAACAACAGGTGCTGCAGGTCCACACCGCCGCCCCGCTGCTGGACTATGTGCAGGACCTGGTGGCCGCCACCCGCTCCGGCCGCTGGTTTTTGCAGGGCCTGAGCCCGCGCGCCGGCATCGCTGTGGTGCGCGCCGCCAAGGCCCAGGCCCTGCTGAGCGGGCGCGACTACGTGGCGCCTGATGACGTGCGGGCCATCCTGGCGCAAACCGTGGCGCACCGCCTGGTGCCGGTGGGCGATGCCGGCCGCGGCGCCGTGGCCCAGGTGCAGGCCATGCTCGAATCAACACAATTACCATGACTCACCCCCAGGCTACGCACTTCGTGTCTTCGCCAACCCCCCTCGCATCGGTTCGAAAAAACCGATGCGACATGCAGGGGGCAATGCCAGTGGCCCGGCGAAGCCGGCTCCACGGCATTCCTGGAAGGAGTCACGCGCGTCCTTTGAACGGGCTTGGATATGGGCCTGCCCGTTCACATGCTTAACCCCTTCGCCCTGCTGCGCGCGCGCTTCCAGCGCTGGTGGCAGGCGCGCATCCAGTTCACCGACACCACGCTGCTGACCCAGCGCAATGTCTACATCCTGCCCACTGCGCCCGGCTTCATGCTGGCCGCCACCCTTCTGGTGCTGCTGGTGGCCAGCATCAACTACCAGCTGAACCTGGGCTATCTGCTGACCTTTTTGCTGGCCGGCTGCGCCGTGGTGGGCATGCACGTGGGCCACGCCACGCTGCGCGGACTCAGTATGCATTTGATAGCACCCGACGCACAGTACACGGGCGCCAACGCGATTATTTCCATACAGCTCAGTAGCACGCGCAAGACGATTCGCCACGGCATAGGCCTGGGCCTGCTGGGCTCTGGACACTGGGCCTGGACCGATGTGCCCGCCCAGGGCAGCACCCAGGTGCAAATCGCCTTCACCCCCACCGAGCGCGGCCTGCAGCGCGTGCCGCCCATCACCGCCGAAACGCGCTTTCCACTGGGCACCTTCCGCGTGTGGACCTACTGGCGGCCGGCCGCCCAGTTGCTGGTCTACCCCCGGCCCGAAGCCCACCCACCGCCGCTGCCGCCCGGCCAGCCGCGCCCCGGCAGCGCCAGCCACAGCACGGTCCAGGCCAGCGGCGACTTTGACGGCGTGCGCGCCTACCGGCGTGGCGACCCGCTGAAACTGGTGGTCTGGAAGAAAGCCGCCAAGGCCGACGAACTGGTCAGCCGCGACAGCCAGCAGGCCCAGCGCAGTGAACTCTGGCTGGACTACGCCCAGGCCGGCAGCCTGGGCGCCGAGGCCCGGCTGTCACGCCTGTGCGCCTGGGTGCTGCAAGCCGACCGCCTGGGCCTGGACTACGGCCTGCGCCTACCTGGTCTGGCCCTGCCGCCCGCTGCTGGCGAGGCGCACAAACGCCGCTGCCTGGAGGCACTGGCCTTATGCTGAATCGACCTCCAGCGCAGAATCTACCTGCGCAAGCAGCTCTCATTTTGATAGTGGGCAGCCCATGCGCGGAATGAGCACCATGAACCCGATGAGGGCCCTGCCCCGCGACAGCCGCGACACCCTGTTCCTGCTGGTGGTCATCGCCTGGGTGGTGCTGCCTCAGGTGGGCAATCTACCGCTGTGGTGCACGGGCCTGACGGCGGGCGTGCTGCTGTGGCGCGGCTGGCTGGCCTGGCGCGCCCGGCCCCTGCCCTCGCGCTGGTGGCTGGCGGCGCTGCTGGCCGTCACGCTGGCGGCCACCTGGGCCACGCACAAAACCCTGCTCGGACGCGATGCCGGCGTGACCCTGATCGTGGTTCTGCTGGCGCTGAAAACGCTGGAGCTGCGCGCCCGGCGCGATGCCTTTGTGGTGTTCTTCCTGGGCTTTTTCACCATGCTCAGCAACTTCTTCTTTTCACAGTCGCTGCTGACGGCGGCCGCCATGCTGATCGCCCTGCTGGGCTTGCTGACGGCGCTGGTCAACGCGCACATGCCGGTGGCCCCACAAACCGCCCTGCCCGAAGCCGCCAAGATCGCCGGCGGTATGGCCCTGCTGGGCGCGCCCATCATGGCCGTGCTGTTCCTACTGTTCCCGCGCATGGCGCCGCTGTGGGGTGTGCCCAGCGACGCCATGGCCGGGCGTAGCGGCCTGTCCGCCAGCATGCAGGTCGGCACCATGGCCCAGCTGGCGCTGGACGACAACATCGCCATGCGCGTGCGCTTTGATGGCCCGCCACCGCAGCAGCAAGACCTGTACTTTCGCGGCCCGGTGCTGTCGCGCTTTGATGGCCGCGAGTGGCGGCCCCAGTACAACGAATTTGCCCAGTCACTACCCACCGATCTGCAGGTATCCGGTGCGCCCGTGAACTACCAGGTCACGCTGGAGCCCAGCAACCGCCCCTGGCTGCTGACGCTGGACGCCACGCCCCAGCGCCCCACCCTGGCCGGCATGGACGCCGCCATGACGCCCGACCTGCAATGGCTGGCCAGCCGCCCGGTCAGCGACCTGCTGCGCTACCAGGTGCAAAGCTATCCGCAGTTCCGGTACGGGCCGCAGCAAGCCGATACCAAGAGCAATAGCAGCCTGCAGCCCTTTCTGGACCTGCCGCCCGGCTACAACCCACGCACCCTGCAGCTGGCCGCCGACATCCGCCGCGCCCAGCCTACCGCCAATACCGCCACCCTGGTCGCGCTGGTGCTGGAGCGGCTGCGCACCGGCGGCTACAGCTACACGCTGGACCCCGGCGTCTACGGGCGCGACACGGCGGACGAGTTCTGGTTTGACCGCAAGGAAGGCTTTTGCGAGCACATCGCCTCGTCCTTCGTCATCCTGATGCGAGCGCTGGACGTGCCGGCCCGCATCGTCACCGGCTACCAGGGCGGTGAACTCAACGGCGTGGACGGCTTCTGGGTGCTACGCCAAAGCGATGCCCACGCCTGGGCCGAAGTCTGGCAGGCTGGCCGGGGCTGGACGCGGGTAGACCCCACGGGCGCCGTGTCGCCCGGCCGGGTCGGCAGCTTCCAGCGCCTGCAGGCGCCCAGCGGCGTGGTCGGCACGGTGCTGGGCACCGTCAGCCCCGACATGGCCAAGCGCCTGCGTGCCGCCTGGGACGCGGTGAACAACGGCTGGAACCAGTGGGTGCTGAACTACAGCCAGGGCAAGCAGCTGAACCTGCTGAAGAACATAGGCTTCAACGACCCCGACTGGGAAGACCTGGGCAAGCTGCTTGCCGGCCTGCTGGTGCTGGCCACGCTGGGTGGCGCCGCCTGGGCGCAGTGGGAACGGCTGCAACACGACCCCTGGCTGCGCCTGCTGGACGCCGCCCGGCGCAAGCTGTTGAAGGCCGGCATCACCCCCGCCCCCAACGCTCCGCCCCGCGAACTGGCCGCCCTGCTGCCAGAGCACCCGGCCATCCAGCAATGGCTGCTGCAGCTGGAGGCCCAGCGCTATGCACCCCAAACGCCGCACAGCCTGGCGGCGCTGCGGCGCAGCTTTAGAGGGCTCGTCTGGCCCCACTAAACTCAGGCGGCCACTTTCCTTATTCCATGCACCCATTCCGCCCGATATTCCGCCCGATTGCTCTCGTTTTAATAGCTGCTTGCGCAGCATCTGTCTGCGCCAAGCCCGCAAAACAGCCCAAAGTCAAAAAACCCGCCAAAGTCGCCGCCATCACCGCCGGCCCGCTGTACGCCAACCGTGACGACGCCATGGCCGCCGCCGACGACATCGCCGAGCGCCGTGGCCTGGACGCCGCCTGGGTGCACAACATCCTGGGTCAGGCGCGCTTTCTGCCCAGCGTGCCGCGCCTGATGGCACCCGCGCCCAGCGGCACGGCCAAAAACTGGAAGCTCTACCGCAGCCGCTTCATCGAACCGATCCGCATCGCCGCCGGCGTGCGCTTCTGGCAAGACAACCGCGCCGCACTGGAGCGGGCTGAGAAAGAGTATGGCGTACCGCCCGAAATCATCGTCGGCATCCTGGGCGTAGAGACCATTTACGGCCAGCAGATGGGCAACTTCCGCGTCATCGACGCACTGGCCACGCTGGCCTTTGACTTCCCCGCCAGCCACCCGCGCGCTGCCGAGCGCAGCACCTACTTCAAAGGCGAGCTGGAGCAGTTCCTCAGCCTCACGCAGCGCGCCGGCATAGACCCGCTCAGCCTGCGCGGCAGCTACGCCGGCGCCATGGGCATGCCCCAGTTCATGCCCACCAGCTGGGTGCATTACGCGGTGGACTTCGACGGCGACAGCCATGTGGACCTGTTCGGCAGCGCCACCGATGCCATAGGCTCGGTGGCCAGCTACTTCAAGGCCTTCCACTGGCAACCCGGCATGCCCGCCACCTACCCGGTGCAGCTGGCACCGAATGCGGATATGGACACCCTGCTGGCCCCCGACATCCTGCCTACTTTCAGCGTAGTCAGCTTCCAAGCCAAGGGCGCCCTGCTGGACGGCCCAGCCCTGCAGCACACCGGCCCCCTGGCCCTGGTGGAACTGCAAAACGGCGACGCCCCGCCGCAGTACCTTGCTGGAACCGAAAACTTCTACGCCATCACCCGCTACAACTGGAGCAGCTACTACGCCATGGCCGTGCTGGAGCTGGGGCAGGAAGTGGCGGCCATTGTCAAAGCCCGCACCGCACCATGAGCGCCGGCAGCTCCAGCTTCGTAGATTTCATCGTCGAGCAACTGGCCGGCATGGAGCAGCTGCAAAGCAAGCGCTTTTTCGGCGGCATCGGCCTGGTATCTGGCGGCACCCAGTTTGCGATGCTGATGGGCAATACGCTGTACTTCGCGGTGAACGACACCACCCGACCGCAGTACGAGCAAATGGGTAGCCAGTGCTTTGCTTACGACACCAAGGCCCGGCGGGTGCAGGTGAAGAAATACTTCGAGGTGCCGGCTGAAGCTCTGGAAGACCCGACGGCTCTGCTAGCGCTGGCGAATCAAGCGCTAGAGATTGCGCGCATGGCCAAGCCAAGGCATCTCAAAGTCCGTGTTTGAAAGCTACGCGTCCAGCACCGCGTCATGGAAATCATTCTCGTGGACGAGAACAACCCGAACGCCTTTCTTCCGAAGTTCGACGGCTTTCTCGACCTTTCGGCCATAGCATGCAAATGCCCAGCACGGATTTCCTTCAGCTCCAATTACCAAGTAGGTAAGTTTGGCAGTTACTCCAGGAATTGGCTCTCCGCCAAGATCCTTAACAATTTTTTCGAACTCTGCTCGCTTGTATTTCGCCGAAGCGCCGGTGAAACAGAACTTTGCTCCCGGAAATGAAACTATTGGCATCACGGCGCAAAGCGCAGTAAATGGCCGATCTCCACTGTCAGCAATCAAAGGTCGGACAATGGTGCGTTCGTCAAGCACTGCCAAGAATTCAGTGAAGAAGTCTAAAAGCATTCTGTGCTCAATTTCATCGATTTGGCCGTCAGCCAAAACCTTCGTGGTCATGGCTTCAATTTCATCGTAAGGCCAACAGGTCTTCAAATGTTCATGTTCTGCCAGCCAGTCAGATAAACCCCGCATTTCGTCCACGCTGATTATTCCGTCAGAGGCAATGCCACCCACGACAGCGTGCAGACGTTGAAGATCCGCCGTAACCATGTCGTAGAACTCAGTACTTCTGAGCCGTTCACACAACCAGGTCAAATCTGCGCGCTCTTCTGGATCAAGCAAGCCATCAGAAACAGCATCGGCCACGACAGGGATGAGTTCTGAAAAGGGATGTCGCATGGCCACATCCTGATGATCTGAGAGCCACATTCGCAACAACGCGACCTCGCCAGAAGTGACCTTTCCATCAATTGCAATGCCTTCCAACAGGCCAAGCAACGAGTTGATGGACTTTTCAATGCGCCCTTTCCCCGTGAACTTAAAGTAAGTCTGAACATCCGATGTCATCTAAAGCTCCCCAAAATTCGATTGATCCCTGCAGCAGCACCCACCAGCCGTAGCGAGCTTGCTACCCCGCTCAAATAATAGAGGTCTTTAAACCCCGGTCCAACGCATATCGTTCCTGCGCCAACTCGATCAGCTTGGTGATCAACGCGGTATAGCCCAGGCCGCTGGCCTGCCATAGCTTGGGATACATGCTGATGGAGGTGAAGCCGGGCAAGGTATTCACTTCGTTGACCAGCACCTTGCCTTGCGGCGTAAGGAACACATCGACACGGGCCATACCTGCGCAGTCCAGCACGCGAAACGCCTCCAGGGCCACACGGCGGACCTCGCTGCTGGCGGCCTCGTCAATGTCGGCTGGCACCACCACTGCGGCGCCTTGGTCATCGATGTACTTGGTGTCATAAGCGTAGAACTCGTCGCGCAACACGATCTCGCCGCAGACGCTGGCCTGCGAGTCGTCGTTGCCCAGCACGGCACATTCGATTTCGCGGCCCACAATGGCCTGCTCGACCAAGACCTTGTGGTCAAACTCCAGCGCCAGGGTCACAGCGCGCTGAAACTCCTCCGCAGTACGCACCTTGCTCACGCCGACCGACGAGCCCATATTCGCCGGCTTGACGAACAGTGGCAGACCCAGCTGTGCCACCACGTCGTCGAACCGGGCGCGCTGGGCCTTGGCCCGCGTAAACACCAGGAACGGTGCCACGGCCAGCCCGGCGTCGCGCAGCAGGCGCTTGGACACATCCTTATCCATGCACACGGCCGAACCCAGCACGCCCGAGCCCACGAACGGCAGATTGGCCATGCGCAGCATGCCTTGCAGCGAGCCGTCCTCGCCCTGCGAACCATGGACAATGGGAAACAGCACATCGATCTGGCCCAGGGCCGCGCCGGCGGTGCCTTGAAGAGCGATCAGCTGCTGGCTTTGCTTGCCGGGTACCAGGGCCACGTCCAGATGGCTGCGGTTGAGAGCGATCAGCGCGGGATTGTCGGCATGCAGCAGGTAGCTGGACACATCGTTCACATGCCACTGGCCTTGCTTGTCTATGCCGATCAGCGTCACCTCGAAGCGGCTGCGGTCAAGAGCATCGACAATGTTTTTGGCCGATTGCAAAGACACCTCGTGCTCGGCGGATTTGCCGCCAAAAATAATCCCCACCCTGGTTTTAGCGCCCATATGCATCCTTGATTGGTGCTGGAACTGTACATCCAGCGCAGGGCCGCGAAAGACCCCTCTCGTTTCTGTATCCACCCCGTAAATATCCGTAAACCAGGCCCGCTCCTACAGCCAGCGGCCGGGCCATGGACTCCAATACATGTAGAGGCAGCCACACCGGCTGCTGCATGACAAGGAGTCGCACATGCGTAAAACCACTTTCATCGTTGCACTGACCGCCGCCTGCTTGGGATTCGGCAGCCTCGCACAGGCGCAGGGCCGCCCGGGCGGTGGGGATGACGATTGGCAGCGGCGCGACCAGCGCCAGGAGCACCGTATGGACCGCCCCATGCCGGGCCCGGACCACGGACGGCCGGGGCCGGAAGGTCGCCCCATGGCGATGCAAGAGCGTGGCGCCGGGCCGGACCACAACTTCCGCAAGGGCGGCCGTCTGCCACGCGAGTACCGCGACAACAGCTATGTGGTGAACGACTGGCGCGGCCACCACCTCAGCGCGCCGCCGCGCGGCTACCACTGGGTGCAAACGGGTGGCGACTATGTGCTGATTGCCATCACCACCGGCATCATTGCGCAGATTTTGCTGGGCAATTGATATTCGCCAAACTGGACTCTAGCGCTGGTATTACCTGCGCTAGCAGCTCCTAAAAGTAGAGCAAATGCACAACTAGCGCGCCTGGCGCCGCTCGGAGTCGGGTGCGATGAATTTGCGCAGCAGGCGCAGCAGCTCTTGCCGTTCTTCCACCTCCAGTCCATCCAGCAACTGGGTCTGCATGTCTTGCATGCCGGGCACCAGGGTGCCCAGCAGCGCGGCGCCGGCCTCGGTCAGCGCCAGGCTGCGCTGGCCGCGCGCCAGTACGGCGCGGCTGATCCAACCCTTGCTTTCCAAACGCACCGCAATGTCGGCGGTGGTGGACGTGTCCAGCGCCACCTCTTGCGCCAGCGTGGCCTGGTCTATGCCCGGTTTGGCCTGCAGGACCCGCATCATGGCGTACTGCACGGGAGTGACCTCGCGGCCCAGATGCTGGTGGAAGCTGGCCACAGCGATCTGGTGGGCCCGGCGTATCAGATGGCCGGGCTGGTCATTGAGGTCGATGGGGGCGGCAAGAAGCGTGGCAGCGGTGTCGGGCATGGGGTCACAGGTCGAGTACGAGTACCGGTGATTTTGACCGCGAACAGCAGGGTGTGAACTGGTCGTTGGCTGCCTGTTCCTCGGGCGTGAGGTACAGGTCTTTGTGGTCAGGCACGCCTTCGATCACGCGTGTCAGGCAGGTGCCGCACACGCCCTGCTCGCAGGAGAACGGCACTTCCACACCCGCCAGAGCCAGGGCCTGGATGACGGTTTGCTCCGCTGCGATATGGATCACCTTGCCGCTGCTGGCCAGGCGCACGTCGAAGCTGGCGTCATTGGCCGAGTGCACCACTTCCGCAGAGAAAAACTCGTAGTGCAGCTGTTCTTCGGGCCAGCCGCTGGCGCGGGCGGTACCCAGCACCGCATCCATAAAACCTTTGGGCCCGCACACATACAGGTGCACGCCGGGCTGGGGCTCGGCCAGCAGGTCGGGCAGAGACAGCGCTTGCACGCTGCCGCCGTCGTCGAAATGGAAGTGCACATCGCGCGCAAACGCGCTGCCGCGGATGCGCTCGACAAAGGCCGTGCGCTCCTGCGAACGGGTGCAGTAGTGCATATCGAACGGCGCGCGGCTGGCCGCCAGCTGCTGCGCCATGGCCAGGATGGGCGTGATGCCTATGCCGCCGGCCAACAGCAGGCTGCGCTTTGCGTCCGCTGCCAGGGGAAAGTGGTTCTTGGGCCCGCTGATCTCCAGTTCGCTGCCCTCGGCCAGGCCGTGCATGGCCTCGGAGCCACCGCGTGATGCCGGGTCGCGCAGCACACCCAGGCAGTAACGCTGGGTTTCCTGCGGGTCGTTGCACAGCGAGTACTGGCGCGTGGTGCCGCCGGGCAGATGCACGTCGATATGCGCGCCAGCGGTAAACGCAGGCAGCGCCGCGCCGTCCAGCGCCACCAGCTCGAAGCCGCAAATGCCCTCGGCCTCCAGCCATTTGCGGGCTACGCGCACACGCAACTTGTCGCTCATACCGTCACCTGCGTAGCTTCCTGGGCCAGTAGACGGTCAATCACCTTGCGCGACTGCACGCCACCGGCGTCGATGTTCAGCATCAGCAGCTTGCGCTCGGGGTGGGCCAGCAGGTTGCGCTGCTGCTTTTCCAGCATTTCCAGGTCTTCACTGAAGATCTTGCCTTGGCCTTCGCGGATGCTGGCGGTGAGCGCTTTGTCATGCGGGTTGAAGCTGCGCGCCATGCCCCAGAAGTACCAAATGGAGGTCTCGGTCTCGGGGGTGATGAAGTCCACCACGATGGAGGCGGCCTTGTGCTCTGCCGGTGCGTCGTAGCCGCCCTTGCCGGCATGGGCCACGCCGACTTCAATCATCACGTGGCTGGGCGGGGTGAAGCGGCAGACCTGCCAGCGGTCCACCGGCACATCGTCAGCCAGGCCATTGCCGCGCAGGGCCATGCGCCAGAACGGCGGTGCGGAGATGTTTTCCATGTAGCGGCTGGTGATGACCTCGTCGCCATTCACCACGGTCTTCACGGGTGCCTCGTCGATCTCCTTCTGGCCGATGCTGCTGGCGTGCACATAGGTTTCGTGCGTCAGGTCCATCAGGTTGTCCACCATCAGGCGGTAGTCGCAGTTGATATGGAACAGGCCGCCGCCATAGGCCCAGGCGGGGTTGTCGGCCCACTCCAGGTGGTGCAGCTTGGACTCGTCGGCCAGGTCCGGGTTGCCGGGCCAAACCCAGATGAAGCCGTAGCGCTCGATCACCGCGAACTTGCGGATCGGCGGGAAGCCGCGCACGCGTTGGCCCGGCATGGCCACGGTCTTGCCGTCGCAGCCCATTTCCAGGCCGTGGTAGCCGCAGGTCAGCTTGCCGTTTTCTACCTTGCCCAACGACAGGGGGGCACCACGGTGCGGGCAGAAATCTTCCAGCGCAACGGCCTGGCCCTCGGGTCCACGGTAGAACACCATGGATTCGCCGCAGATTTTGCGGCCCAGGGGTTTGTCGGCGATGTCGTCGGGCATGCAGGCGACGTACCAGGCGTTTTTGGGGAACATGGCGTGGGCTCCTATCGAGGGTTGAGTCATTTAGGCGGGCAAGTTCAGGCCCGCTGCTTCTTACGATCAGTATACGGATCGTCAATTCAAAACAAAAGGGGCTAGGCCTCGGTACTTACCCGGATGCCGCCCCTTTTCAGTGGATGCCCACGCTACACAATCTGTAGCTGCCTACGAAGGTAGCTCCTGCGCTGGAGGCCTTATTTCCTTAAAGCGCCTGGCCCAGGCGGGCAATGCCCTCTTCGATCTTTTCCACTCCCACGGTAGCGAAGCTCAGGCGCAGTGTGGACAGATCGGCGTCATGCGCAAAGAACGGCGCACCAGGCACAAAGGCCACCAGCTTTTCAATGGCGCGCTTGGCAAAGGCGCCGGCGTCGCGGCCTTCGGTCAGGCGTGCCCAGAAGAACATACCGCCCTGCGGCGCGTTGAAGGTGATGGCGCTACCCAGCTCGCGGCGCAGCGACTCGGCCATGACGCGGGCGCGCTCGGCGTACACCTTGCGCACCCCGACCAGCGTGGCGTCCAGCCGATTCAGGGTCAGGTAATGCGCGGCCGTGGCCTGGGTCAGGTTGCTGGTGTGGGCGTCGCTGAACTGCTTGCACATGGTGGCCTTGGCCAGCAGCTCAGGCGGGGCGATCAGCCAGCCTACGCGCAGGCCGGGGCTGAGGATTTTGCTCATGGAGCCGCAGTGCGCCAGCCAGTCACGGCTGCCGGGCACATCGGCGCTCAGCGCCAGGATGCTGGGTGGCGGTGGCTGGTCAAAGTACAGCTCGCCATAGGGGTCATCTTCGACCACCAGGGTTTGGGTGCGCACAGCAATGTCCAGAATACGCTTGCGGCGTTCCAGGCTGAGCGTAGCGCCGCTGGGGTTGCCGAAGGTGGGGATCAGGTAGACCAGCTTGGGCTTGTGCTCGTCGATCAGCTTTTCCAGCGCGTCCACATCCACGCCGTCGGCATCGATGGGGGCGCTGATGACCTGCGCGCCGTACAGGCGGAAGCACTGGATGGTGGCCAGGAAGGTGGGGCCTTCGACGATCACCTTGTCGCCGGGGTTGATCATGGTCTTGCCGATCAGGTCCAGCGCCTGCTGGCTGCCGGTGGTGACGATCAGGCCATCGGGCGCAACGGTCACGCCCTTGTTGCCCATGAATTTGCTGAGCTGTTCGCGCAGCGGGTTAAAGCCTTCGGTGGCGCCGTATTGCAGCACCGGGCCGGGGTTGTTCGCCAACACGGCGGCGGTAGACTCTGCGATACCAGCCACATCAAACAGCGCAGGGTCGGGGAAGCCGCCCGCAAAGCTGATGATGCCGGGCGTGCCCAGCAGCTTGAAGAGTTCGCGGATGGCGGAGGTTTCAACGTTGTTGAGTCGGTCGGCAAATGGCAGGGACATGGTTGGGTTTCTCGCTTTCTGAACCGCATTGTCGCTAATAAAGGGACGCTCCATGCATGTAGAACTGAGGTTGCTGCCGCCCATGCACTTGGCCTATATGCGCTGCACAGGCCCATACGGCAGCGCCGCCAGCACCCAGACCTGGACCCGCTTTGCCACCTGGCGCCAGCAGCACGGTCTGGACGCAACCCGGCGCACCCAGCTGGGCATACGCCAGGACCGGGCCAGCACCACGCCCGCCGAACAATGCCGCTACGACTGCTGCGTGGAGGTGGACGAAGACTTCATGCCCAGCGCCGAAGTGGCGGTGCAGGACTTTGCCGGTGGCCGCTATGTATGCGGCCAATTTACCGGCACGGCACTGGACATCCACGCGGCCCGGATGCACCTGTGCAACGAATGGCTGCCCAGCGCGACGGCCGACGGCGCCTGGCGTCTGATGGAGGCGCCGCTGCTGGAAATCTACCCCGAAGGCTACCGGGTAAACGCCGAAACCGGGGTCCTGCAATGCAGCTTATGTTTACCCATTCGCGCCGCATAAATAGGTAAGAATAGGCCTTATGTAAGGCATGCATTTCAGCCGCCCTACCCACCTGCAGAGGAGACACCATGTCGGACATCTCGGTATTTTTTCAATCCGTCAAATTGCCCGTCATGTCGGAAGTAGCCCATGCGCTGATCCGTACGCTCAACGATGAAGATGCCACCGGCCCGCAGGTGGCCGCCATCATCGCCAAGGACTCCACCCTGACCGCCCGCCTGCTGCGCCTGGCCAATAGCGCCAGCTTCGGTCTGAGCCGCAAGGTGGCCACGGTGGACGACGCCATCACCCTGGTGGGCATGGGCCGGGTACGCACCCTGGGCCTGGCCGCAGCCATGGGCGACGCGTTTCCCGTGGTGGACGGCCTGGATCGCAAGGAGTTCTGGCGCAGCTGCATGGTGAGCGCTGGCTATGCGCAATGGCTGTCGGCCCACCTGGGCCTGGACGGCAGCGAAGCCTGGCTGGCCAGCATGATGGTGCGCCTGGGCGAGTTGATGATTGCCCAGGCCGAGCCGAGCAGCCTGCAAGAAATTGAAAAACTGCCACACCAGCCCGGTGGCCGCTGGGAGCGCGAACAGCGCCTGACCGGCTTCAGCGAGGGCCAGATCACCGCCGAGCTGGCGCGCCGCTGGAACTTCCCCGCCGAGATCGTGCGCGCGCTGGACACCTGCTCCGACCCGCTGGCCGCCCACCCATTCAACCGACTCGGCGGCATCGTGCACCTGGCCATGCTGTTGGCCGATATGCCGGCCGGCGGCGTGGAAATGCTGGACGAGCTACCCGAAGAGGTCGTGCACGCCCTGCAGCTGAACCGAGAATGGATGCAGTCCAAATTCCCCCTGCCCGACTCGTTTGTCGATATCTCCTCACTCTGAAATGGAACTCTGCCAGGCATGAATCGCCAAGCCATCGCCGGATTTTTTGCCACCCTGCAGGCCGCCAACCCGCACCCCGTTACCGAGCTGGAGTACAGCAGCCCGTTTGAGCTGCTGGCGGCCGTGCTGCTGTCGGCCCAGGCCACCGACGTGGGCGTCAACAAGGCCACGCGCAAGCTGTTTCCAGTTGCCAACACGCCGCAGGCCATTCTGGACCTGGGCCTGGAGGGGCTGGAGGGCTACATCAAAACCATAGGCCTGTACCGCAGCAAGGCCAAGCACCTGATGCAAGCCTGCCGCATGCTGGTGGACCTGCACGGCGGCGAAGTGCCGCACGACCGCGAGGCCCTGGAAGCCCTGCCCGGCGTGGGCCGCAAGACCGCCAATGTGGTTTTGAACGTAGCCTTTGGCGAACCCACCATGGCGGTGGACACGCATATCTTCCGCCTGGGCAATCGCACTGGGCTGGCGCCCGGCAAGACCCCGCTGGAAGTAGAAAAAGGCCTGCTCAAACGCATTCCGGCCGAATACATGGTGCACGCCCACCACTGGCTGATATTGCACGGCCGCTACATCTGCCAAGCACGCAAGCCCCTGTGCTGGCAGTGCGGCGTAGCGAGCTACTGCGACTTCAAACCCAAGACTGCGGCGCCCTGAGTCCACGGTCAGACCAGAGGGACGCTCGCTCTGGCCCGGGACTGCAGCCACTGCTCCAGTTCGGGCGCCGGCAAAGGCTTGGCAAACAGATAACCCTGCAGCACCGGGCAGCCGCGGTCCGTGAGAAAGTCGGCCTGCAGCTGGGTTTCCACACCTTCGGCAACCACCGTCAGGCGCAAGCCGTCGCCGATGCGCAAGACGGTGTTGGTCAGCGCCTGCGCAGCAGCACTGTCGTCCAGGTCTTGCACAAAGCTTTTGTCCAGCTTCAGCTCGTGAATGGGCAGGCGGTGCAAATAGCCGAGGGAGGAATAACCGGTACCAAAATCGTCCAGCGACAGATGCACTCCCATGGCGTGCACCGCGTGGATGGTCTGCAGCGCGCTGCCACCGGCGTCCATCATCACGCTCTCGGTCATCTCCAGCGTCAGGTCGTTCGGGGTCAGCCCGTGCTCGCTCAGCAAGTTGGCCACCAGGCGTGGCAGCCCGACATCCTGGAAGTTGCGCGCCGACAGATTTACGGCCACCCGTGGTACGGCTATGCCCCGTCTGCGCCAGTCGGCCATCTGGCGGCAGGCTTCCTCCAGGCCCCAGCGGCCCAGAACGTCGATCAGGCCAGACTCTTCCGCCAGCGGAATGAAGCGGGCCGGCGAAATCACCCCCAGCTCTGCGTGCGTCCACCGCGCCAAGGCTTCCACACCATGCAATTGCTGATCGCCATGCCCCATGACCTGCGGCTGGTAGTGCAGCTGCAGGCCGCCTGTGCGCAGTGCCTCACGCAACGCCGACTCAAGGGCAATGCGTTCCTGGGTCTGGCGATCCATAGCCAGATTGAAGAAACGCATGCAACCCCGGCCATCGCGCTTGGCCTGGTGCATGGCCAGATCGGCGTGGGTCAGCAGGGTATCGAAGTCGGTGCCATCTTCGGGGAACATCGCTACACCCAGACTGGCGTTGGAGTGCACCACCGTACCCGACAGCAGCACCGGCGCGGTCACTGCGGCACGCATTTCATCAGCCAACTGCGTGGCCTGCTCGGAGGTACACCCCGTCAGCACGGCCACGAACTCATCCCCCGCATGACGCCCCAGCAGATCGCCCGCACGCACGAACAGGCCCAGACGGGCAGCGATTTCGCGCAGCAGCGCATCTCCCGCGCCATGGCCTTGCGTGTCGTTGACCTGCTTGAATCGGTCGATATTGAAAAACAGCACAGCCAGCGGCGCCTGTGTACGGCCGGCTTCCGCCACCGCAGCCTCAGCCCGTTTGCGCAGCATGGTGCGATTCGGCAAGCCGGTCAAAGCATCGAAAAATGCCAATTGATGGATATGCGCGCGCGACTCCTCACGCTCCATTGCCAGCGCACAGAGATGCACACAGACATTCACCAGGCGCTGGTGCAACGGGTCCGGCCCGCGATTTTCACGAAAGTAGAACGCGAAGGTGCCCAACACCCGGCCATCCTGCGCCATGATGGGGCTGGACCAGCAGGCCAGAAAACCATAGGGCAGGATCATGTGCTTGTAAGGCGCCCACAGCGGGTCACTGGCGATATCCGTCACCACTACAGGTGCGCGCCGCCAGGCTGCCGTACCGCAGGAGCCGGCCTGGGGCCCGATGGACAGCCCTTCCAACGCAGATGAAAACTCATTGGCCAGACCCGGTGCCGCCAATGGATGCAGCCGGCCCTGCATGTCCACCGCCAGCACCGAGGAGGTCACTTCCGGCGCGATCTGTTCCACCTCGTAGCAGACCAGCGCCATCAGGTCTTGCAAGGGCATTTCCTGCGCCATGGCTTGCAGCACCTTGTACTGCAGCTGTTCATGCATCTTGACCTGTGTAACGTCAGACAGAACACAGACCAAGCCCAGCAACTGGCAGCGCTCGTCATACGATGGGTCCACCACCACCGACACCCACAAGGGGTGGCGGGTCTTGGTGTACATCAGCGCCTCGGTGTGGCCGCCGCCTGGCTGCAAAAAGTTACCGGCCATGCGCTGCATGGCCTCGGCATTAGAGTGTGGCCCGGCCAACAGCACACTGGCCAACTGGCCCAGCGCTTCGCTTGCGGTGTAACCAAAGACCCGGGTAAAACCTGCGTTGACGTAGCTGATGCGGGCGTCCGGCCCGCATACAAGGAAAGCGCTGTCACTGTGCGACACGGCCTGCAGCAACTGGCTTGCCACCGCCCGCGTAAAGCCCCCTTCGGGTGCTCCGACAGACTGGGCTCCAAAATTGGGAGGCGACATGTTCATGGGTGGGCCATTCAACGAGGTCGAAGCCCAGTTTACCAGTGCATATGCTGCTGTACAGCCCCCCACCGCACACACAAACCCTAAACCATACTTACATACAAAAATGCCTTGTAACGCATATAAAACCAGCGCAATCAGCTATTAAAACCGTAGCAAATACCCAATTACGGAGCCGCGCTTTGCGACACGCCTGCAGATGCAAAACTAGCCATGTCCGCCAGTACCAAACAGGCTGACTGCAGCAGCGGCCAAGCCATGGCGGCCCCCGAGCCCTCGCCCAGGCGCAGGCCTAAATCCAGCAGTGGCGTTGCACCCATATGGTGCAGCATCAAGGCATGGCCGCGCTCGCCCGAGCTGTGGGCAAAAACGCAGCGCTGCAACACCAAGGGCTGCAGTGCATGCGCCACCAGAACCACCGCACTGGTGATGAAGCCATCGACCAGTATTACGCGGTTTTCCTGAGCTGCTTGCAGCACGGCGCCCAGCATGGTCGCCATCTCGAAGCCACCAAACGCCTCCAGTGCTTCCAACGGATCGGTCACGCCGGCATGGCGCTCCAGCACCTGGGTCAGCACGGCGATCTTGCGCTGCAAACCCGCATCGTCCAGGCCGGTGCCCACGCCGGTGCAATCCGCAATATCCAGCCCGGTCAAACGGGCCATCAATAGCGATGCTGCCGAGGTATTGCCAATGCCCATTTCACCCAGCAGCAAGACATTGCCTGGCAGGCTTTTCACTACCGCGCGGCCCTGGGCAATCGCCCGCTCGCATTCGGCGGCACTCATGGCCGTTTGTTCCAGCGCATCGGCTGTGCCATAGGCCAGCTTGTAGTCCAGCAGCCCCGGACGGGGCGCAAAGTCATGCCGTACGCCGCAGTCCACCACGGTCAGCGCAATGCCATGCTGGCGCGCCAGCACGCTGACGCAGGCACCACCGGCCAAAAAGTTTTCCACCATCTGCCAGGTCACATCGCTGGGATAGGCCGACACACCGCGCGCAGCCAGGCCATGGTCGCCAGCAAACACCACCAATTGGGGTTGCTCCAGTACCGGAGCCTCGGTGCCCAAAATCTCGCCCAGCTGCACGGCCAAGGCTTCCAGCCGCCCCAAAGAACCCAAGGGCTTGGTCTTCTGATCCAGTTTGAGCTGCAACAATGGACGCAAGGAAGATTGGGACAAATCCGTCAAAGTCATGGTGGGTTCTCGGTCAATGCAAAATACGCAGATTACAGCAGACACTGGAAGCAACCCACCTGGCCAGCCTTGGTATGGGACTTGCATTCGAAGCTACCCAGCTGTTAAGGGCAAACCCCTGCCGCTACGCACCACCTTGGGGCCTAAAATTTGAGCCCCTAAAGTGTGTCCTGCAAGCTATTTTTGACACCCCTCCTACCAGGAACATCAATGAAGAAAATCGTTCTGACTCTCGCCCTGAGCGCCCTGTCTATTGCCGCAATGGCACAAGGTAAAGACCTCAAAGTCGCCATCGACCCCACCTACGAGCCCTTCACCTTCAAGACCGCCGACGGCAAGCCC